>NZ_JAPKIA010000011.1:0-196345 GCF_036759865.1 Kluyvera genomosp. 2 | reverse complement strand
TTAATCAGCGAGTCAGCTTGGGAAGAAATGACCTGCTTATTCGCACCTTCCTTAGCTCAACAAAGGCTTCATAGGGTTCTTCGAACCAGTAGCGCATTACGCTGGCGTTATTATCAAGTTGGTGGACAAAGCGCAAATCTTCGCGTTCAAGGGGTCTTAGTTTAATGTCTGATTGTTCTGGCATAATATTTTCAGCCTCTTTGTAAACTGAAAATATATTATCTGCTTGCGGTGGGCGTCATCAAGATTTGAAAAAAATTACAATCAATTCAGTGACCCAAATCAGCGGAGGCGTGGCCTTATTTTCGTGATATCTGTGCTCCCCATCAGGCGTGCGTGTCACGCTCGCCTGATGGGGGCAATAGACTAGTGCTTCACCAGCGTCGCAAAGTAGTACACCAGCGGTATTGCCAGAATCCACAGGCCCACCGGGATTTCACGCCATTTACCGGCAATCGCTTTAATCACGATATAGAACAGCAGCCCACCGGCGATGCCGGTACCAAAGCTGTTGGCAATCAGCGTGATCATCACCATCATCAGCACCGGCAGCCCGTCGGTGAAGTTCGCCAGATCAACCTTACGCAGGCCGCTGAACATGTTCAGGCCAATCAGAATCAACGCTGGCGCGGTGGCTTCTTTCGGGATCATCAACGCCACCGGAGTGAACAGCAGCATCAGCAGGAACATCACTGCAGCCGACAGCGCCGTCAGCCCGGTTTTTCCGCCCGCTTCGGCGGCAGCGGAGGATTCAATCAGCGCGGTAGCCGCCGGAATGCCAAGCCACGGGCCGATGGCGGCCGCAATGGAGTCAACCATAAACGGGCGGTTAATATGCGGCATATTGCCTTCTTCATCCAGCAGCCCGGCTTCGCCGCCTACCGCAAGGGTGGTGCCCATGGTGGAGAAGAATTCCGAGGCGAAGAAAACGAACAGGAACGGCAGGAACGCAATATTCAGCGCGCCCAGCATATCGACGTGACCGAGCACCGGTGCCAGCGAGTGCGGCATATCGATAAAGTGGGTTGGCAGGCGCGTTACGCCTACCGGGATACCCACCAGGGTGGCGAACAGAATTGCCCATAAAATCGCGCCAGGAATGCGTCGCGCCTGGAGTGCAATAGCCAGAAACAGGCCGCACAGCGCCACCAGGGCACCCGGTGCCATAAAATCGCCCAGCATCAGCGAGTTAGTTTTGGCATTTGCCAGCACTAGCCCGGCGTTACGGAAGCCGAGCACCGCCACAAACAGACCGATAGACGCGGTGAGCCCCAGTTTTATTGACTGCGGCACCGAACGGGTGACCACTTCACGCAGGCCGAATTTGGTGAGCAGAAAGAAGAGAATACCCGACCAGCAGGCAATGCCGAGGCCAATCTGCCAGCCAATGCCTTCGCTGCCCGCCAGCGTGACGCCGACCAGCACCGATCCCCCGATGCCCGGCCCAACGATAAACGGTAGGTTGGCGTAAAATGCCATCAGCAGCGTACCGCCAACGAAGACCAGAATGGTGCCGGTAGTCGCGGCGCCTTTATCCATACCGCCCACGGCCAGCAGGCCAGGAATCACGACCAGAAGATAGGCAGCGGCGAGAAAACCGGTGATGCCCGCCAGGCACTCAGTACGCAGCGAACTGCCGCGGGAATGCAACGCAAAGCGTCGCTCCAGCCAACTGCTTGCGGTTGGCGATTGAAGGGTATTATCGGCCATTGTGTGGCGCTCCCATGTTTATTGTTGTGTTGTGTGTTGTGACGAAATAACCGGATCGACAATCTGTCGCGTGGTGCCGTCGGTCAGCCCTAAATCGGTCAAATGCGGTCCGGCGTTGCAGGCCAGACAGGTGCCCTCAATCGCTTTAAACACGCGATACGGCGGCTCCCAGTCGGCGACCTGCGCGCTGAGGTCGCGCAGTTGGCGAAACTCAGCGGCCAGCACGTCGGCGGGTTTGTCTGACAGCATCCCGGCTATCGGCATCGCCACGTGGGCCAGAATGCCGCCGTTTTGCGCCAGCGCCATGCCGCCGCCGGAGGCAATCAGCTGATTGGCCGCCAGCGCCATATCGTCAGGATGACGCCCCAGCACCACCAGGTTATGTGAGTCGTGTGAATAGCTGGTGGCAATCGCGCCGCGCAGTTCACCCCAGCCTTCGAGCAACGCAATCTGCGGCGTCGCTTCATGACGGCCATGGCGGTGTTTTACCCAAATCAGACTAAACCCACTCGGCAGCTGTACCTGGCCGTCACGGATTTCAACGTCCACTTCACCCCATTGGGTAAAACGCGCGCCGCGAATATGGCGCAGCCGGGCAACGCCGTGGCGAATATTGCCGACCCGTAGCGCAAAATCATCGGCGCTGAGTGGGGTAAGGCGCAGGGTATCACGCGGCGGCGTGACGCCCGGCGCGGCGTCGATCGGCGCCAGCAGCTTGCCGTCGCGGGCGATCTGTTTCCCGGCGACATAAACGGCGCGCGCACAGAGCGTATCCAGCGAATCAAAGACCACCAGGTCCGCACGGCGACCGGCGGCAATCAGCCCCAGATCGTTGCGCTGGAGGCGAATGGCGGCGTTCAGCGTAGCAAAACGCAGGGCGTCGGTTGCCGGAAGACCGTGTTCAATCAGCAGATTCAGCAGGGCGATGATACCGCCTTTTTCCAGCAGCATGTCCGGCGGCACGTCGTCGGTGCACACGGTAATCTGCGAGGAAAGATGCGGCAGCGTTTTCAGCGCATTAACGATATCGGGCAGCAGGTATGGGTGCGAGCCGCGAATTTCCAGCGTCAGACCGGCACGCAGCTTTTCCAGCGCATCATCGGCGGAAGTCAATTCATGGTCTGAGGTGACGCCAGCGGCCAGATAGGCCTGCAGATCGGCGCCGCTCAGCCCGCGGGCGTGGCCTTCAATCAGCTTGCCGCTGTTTAGCCCCGCTTGCACAATTTCCTGCATACGACAGCTGCCGTGCAGGACGCCGTGCATATCCATCACCTCCGCCACGCCGCGCACTTCCGGCCAACCGAGCATGGTGTCCATCTCGGCCCCGGCAAACTCGGCACCCGACATTTCCAGCCCCGGCGTCGACGGCACGCTGGACGGCGCGGCCACCATCACCTGCAGCGGCAGATGGCGGCTAGCCTCTACGGCATAGCGCACGCCCGCCACGCCCAGCACGTTGGCCAGTTCATGCGGGTCCCAGAAGACGGCAGTGGTGCCCTGCGCCAATACGATTTCGGCATAGCGTTCCGGCGGCAGGTGGGAGCTTTCCAGGTGGACATGCGTGTCCATCAGACCGGGTGAGAGAAATACGCCGGGCAGAGCGTGGCGTTCGAGCGCGTCGCGACGGCTGCCGCGCGGGTGGACGCTGGCAATCATCTCGCCGACGATACCCACGTCGGCTTCGCGAATCTCGCCGGTCGCCATATCGACGACGCTGGCGTCGGTCAGCAGCAGATCGAAGGGAACTTCCCCGCGCGCGGCCTGGACGGCGCGGCGGCGGTTTTCAGCATTGCTGGACATAACAACTCCGGCACAGGGATAATGGGCGCTACTTTAGGGGCAGTGCAAACGTTTGCCCAGATGATTAAATTTATCACCTGATAACTTTGGCTTATTCTGCGTGATCGTCACCGGTGAGCACAACAACATGACCGAACCCTGGCAGCGGCTACCCGCGCTTTCGCTCAAACAACTCCAGTATTTTGTGACGCTGGCGCAGCTGCGCCATTTTACCGATACCGCCAACCGCCTGGCGATAAGCCAGCCCGCGCTCAGCAGCGCGCTGCGGCAGACGGAAGCGGTGCTGGGCGGCAAGCTGGTAAACCGCACCGCGTCGTCGGTGACGCTGACCGAGCTGGGCGCGGCCATATTACCCCACGCCCAGCGGGTGTTGAGCGTTGCGCAGGCCGCGTTTCAGGATATGCAGCAAATTGTTGCGGCTGGCGGTGATGGCACGGTGCGTATTGGCCTGGTGCCCTCGGTGAGCTCGCTGCTGTTTCCGATGCTGCCCAGCCTCCTGGCGCAGGCCTTCCCGCGCCTGCGCGTTGAGTTTCACGACCGCACCAACGATGCCATGGTCAGCGATTTGCTCAGCGGCCAGATTGACTTTGGCGTCGGGGCCATCGATAGCTCGTTGCCGAAAGATTTACAGGTGTTCCCGCTGCGCGAAGACCCGCTGGTGGCGGTCGTCCATGCCGACGATCCGCTGGCCGGTCAGCCACACCTGCCGTGGAAGCTGCTGGCTGGAAACGATATCGCGGTGTTCTCAAAAGGAAACGTGCAGCGGCTGGTCGGCGCGCTGGTGGAAAGCCAGCGCCTGACGCTGAATACGCGCTATCAGGTGGACTATATTGAAACGCTGTATGGCCTGGTGCGCTCGCGGCTGGCGGTGGCGATTCTGCCACAGCTTTACACCACCCATTTGCAGGATCCTGTGCTCAAAGTTGCGCAGCTTCAGCAGCCGGCCTTAACCCGTACGGTGGCGCTGATGCGCGGGTCGCAGGCGCTGCCGCCGCTGATTGAGTCCTGCTTTGCCCTGTTGCTGAAACAGCTTCGCGAAAGCAGCGGGGAATTACCCGGGGCGGCGGGAAAGCAAATTATCTCTTGAATAACACGGCCGTTAATTCGCCGTATCATCATCAGAAACGAGGGGAGAGCGGGCGGTGAAATAAAGAGAATAATGACGGAAGATTATTCCTGGGCCGCCCGGCAGCAGGGGGTTAGTTCGCCGCTGATTCTTTTTTAGCGATCGGCAATCTCCTTGTTATTGCGAATGCCGATATGCCCCTTCTTTTAACACGCGCCACACGCCTCTTTTTGATTGTAAATCAGCCTGAAGTTGTACTATCTTTAACCTTTAGTGTAGTGCTAATGGGCGACGGAACTCGAATGTAGTCGCACTCACTCTTATATTCAGGCCTGACTTTCTCTATGGAATCGAATCCTCACGCGCCGTTGAGCAGTTTTATCGATCTCATGCTGGATGCTGTTTTTGCAGTAGATGCCCACGCTAACATTGTTTATGCAAGCGCGTCATGTGAACGTATTTTTGGCTATACACCGCAAGAACTCATCGGCAAAAACATGTTCGATATGATGCTACCGGAAGATCGAGAATTAACACGAAATTCAGTAGTAGAAATCATGGCTGGCCGCCCGCAGTTCCATTTTGAAAACCGCTATGTGCATAAAAATGGCCAGATCGTCAATATTATGTGGTCGGCACGCTGGTCCCCGGCTAATCAATTACGCATTGGCGTTGCGCGGGATATTACCGAACGCAAACGCTCTGAATCATTACAATCCGCACTGTACGCTATTTCTGAAGCTGCACACACGGCTGAAGATTTACTCAAGCTATTTCAGCGTATCCATGAGATCGTCGGTACGCTGCTTCCCGTCGATAATTTTTCGGTCACGCTGTACGACCCGCAAACGGGCCAACTGACCTTCCCGTATCACGTGGATGCGTTTCAGGAAATACCCGCGCCGTTTACGCTTATTCCCGGGACATTTTACGCGGAGGTGATTCAAACGGGTCAACCGCTACTGCTGACGCCCGAGAGAATGGCGGGCCGCCATGAAGAACTGCGCATTTCGTTTGGCCTGAATCCATCCTGCTGGCTTGGGGTTCCGCTTAAGTCACAGAAAGGCACCATCGGTGTTCTGGTCGTCAAAAGCTACCCGGACGGCGTACGCTATAACGAACAGGACCAGGAGCTATTGCAGTTTGTGTCGACGCAGATTGCGACGGTTATTGAGCGTCAGCAGATGCAGGCCCGGTTACAGCATATGGCACAGTTCGATCAGCTGACCGACCTGCCAAACCGTAGCCTTTTGTTCGATCGCCTTAGGGCTGCGCTTGCTACCGCGCGCCGTGAAGGGGGGCATTTGTCGCTGCTGTATATCGATCTCGATAAATTTAAGCAGGTTAACGACACCCTGGGCCACGGGATAGGGGATTTACTCCTGCAAGCCGCCGCGGACCGCCTGACGCGCTGCGTCGTGAAATCCGATACCGTTGCGCGTATCGGCGGCGATGAGTTTGTGATTTTGATTGAGAACAGCGCATTGCCGGACGACGCTTTCGCGGTGGCAGAAAAAATTGTTGAGGCTTTCGCTTCTCCTTTTGTGCTGGGAGAGCACCGTTTGGCGATTGTCCCGAGTATTGGCATTGCGCACTATCCTGAACAGGGTACCAACGAACGTCAGCTGCTCGATTATGCCGATAAAGCGATGTATCTGGCGAAAAAAGCAAAGCGTCCTGATGGAAAATGATTTTTACTTTATTAATAAATCAATGGGTTGTGTTAAATGGGGCGCAGCGAAGATATCTGACCTCCGCGCGTTTGCTGCAAAATAGGCCCGATGAAATGCGCCGGTCGTTTTCGCCCTAGCGGCGTTTGGGTGTCTCGTCGCGATGCGCTCTATCTGACTGCCAGCGGGTTATCGGGCTTGTTTGTCGGGCTGCCTGCTGGCATTATTCTGCACGGCGATTAACAGTCTGTTAATCGTAATCAATTGATTTGAATGACTCGGGGTGCCCTTCCTTGCGAAGGCTGAGAAATACCCGTACCACCTGATCTGGATAATGCCAGCGTAGGGAAGTCAGAGGCCGACCGGCCATTGCTTCTTCGCGTTATGGCAGGAGCAAACCATGCACGTTGACCTGCTTAATTCCGCGCAATCTGCGCACACCGCTTCTCTTCTTCACCAGCATGCCCCCCTTGTTCACTGTATGACGAATGACGTCGTGCAAACCTTCACGGCGAATGTCCTCCTGGCCGTGGGGGCATCTCCCGCGATGGTTATTGATGCCGGAGAGGCCGCGCAGTTTGCCGCGCTTGCCGGCGCGCTGTTGGTTAACGTGGGCACCTTAACCCACTCGCGTGCGCTGGCGATGCGCGCAGCGGTTGACAGTGCCAATCGCGCAGAAACGCCGTGGACGCTGGATCCGGTGGCGGTGGGGGCGCTGACGTTACGCAGCGATTTCTGCCGCGAACTGCTGCGCCTGACGCCGTCGGCCATTCGTGGGAACGCCTCCGAAATCCGGGCGCTGGCCGGCGAGAGCCTGGGCGGGCGCGGGGTCGATACCACCGATACCGCTGCCGCCGCGCTGCCTGCGGCACAGAAGCTGGCGCGAGAAAGCGGGGCGATTGTGGCGGTGACCGGCGAGGTGGATTACATCACCGACGGCGAGCGCACGCTGGCGGCGAACGGCGGGGCGGCGCTGATGACGCGTATCGTCGGCACCGGCTGCGCACTGTCGGCGGTTGTTGCGGCCAGCTGCGCGCTGCCGGGCGATCGCCTGCTCAACGTGGCGGGCGCCTGCCTGCTGATGAAACACGCCGGGCAACGCGCGGCAGAGGGCCGCGGTCCGGGGAGTTTTACCCCGGCTTTCCTTGACGCGCTGTACGCGATGCACGGGGAGGTGGCGGCATGAAACGTATCAACGCATTGACGATTGCGGGCACGGACCCAAGTGGCGGCGCGGGCGTTCAGGCCGATCTGAAAACCTTCTCGGCGCTGGGGGCCTACGGCTGCTCGGTGATGACCGCGCTGGTGGCGCAAAATACCCGCGGCGTGCAGTCGGTCTACCGGATAGAACCTGACTTTGTCGCCGCGCAGCTGGATTCCGTATTCAGCGATGTGCGTATCGACACCACCAAAATCGGCATGCTGGCCGAGACCGACATCGTTGAAGCGGTGGCCGAGCGTTTACAGCGCTATCGTATCCAGAACGTGGTGCTGGACACGGTGATGCTGGCGAAAAGCGGCGATCCGCTGCTGTCGGCGTCGGCGGTCGCGACTCTGCGCCAGCGCCTGCTGCCGCAGGTTGCGCTGATTACGCCAAACCTGCCGGAGGCGGCGGCGCTGCTCGGCGCGCCGCACGCGCGCAATGAACTGGAGATGCTGGAACAGGGGCGCGCGCTGCGGGCGTTGGGCTGTGAAGCAGTGCTGATGAAAGGCGGCCACCTGGACGATGCCGAAAGCCCGGACTGGCTGTTCACCGCTGACGGCGAAATGCGCTTTACCGCGCCGCGCGTGGACACCAAAAATACCCACGGCACCGGCTGTACGCTATCGGCGGCGCTGGCGGCGTTAAGACCGCGTTACGCCAGTTGGCAGGAGACGGTGCCGGTGGCGAAGGGCTGGCTGTCGAAAGCGCTGGCGCAGGCCGATACGCTGGAGGTCGGCGAGGGGATTGGTCCGGTTCACCACTTCCACGAATGGTGGTAGCTGTCCCGTCCGCGTGCCAGCCGCGCGCGTGCTAAAACCGACAAAAGTTGGACATTCTACGCCCCCGGTACCAGGCTTATCCTGCTCAAAAAAGTTGAGCAGGACATCCAGCCGACATGATGTCGGCGCTTACGGGAGCATAGCTATGACTGATATTGCGCAGTTGCTTGGCAAAGATGCCGACAGCCTTTTACAGCATCGTTGTATGACCATTCCAGCCGACCAGCTCTATCTGCCCGGCCACGACTACGTTGATCGGGTGATGATAGACAATAACCGCCCGCCAGCCGTATTGCGAAACATGCAGACGCTCTACAACACCGGCCGTTTAGCCGGAACGGGCTATCTGTCGATTCTGCCGGTAGATCAGGGCGTCGAACACTCGGCCGGGGCCTCATTTGCCGCCAACCCGCTCTATTTTGACCCGAAAAATATCGTTGAGCTGGCGATTGAAGCCGGCTGTAACTGCGTGGCCTCCACCTACGGCGTGCTGGCGTCGGTGTCTCGCCGCTACGCACACCGTATTCCGTTCCTGGTCAAACTTAACCACAACGAAACCCTGAGCTACCCGAACACCTTCGATCAAACGCTGTACGCCAGCGTTGAGCAGGCGTTCAATATGGGGGCGGTGGCCGTTGGGGCAACCATCTATTTTGGCTCGGAAGAGTCGCGCCGCCAGATTGAAGAGATTTCTGCCGCCTTTGAGCGTGCGCACGAGCTGGGACTGGTGACGGTGCTGTGGGCCTATCTGCGTAATCCGGCGTTTAAGAAAGATGGCGTCGACTATCACGTCTCTGCCGACCTGACCGGTCAGGCCAACCATCTGGCGGCCACGATTGGCGCGGATATCGTGAAGCAGAAGATGGCCGAGAATAACGGCGGCTATAAAGCGGTGAACTTCGGTTATACCGACGATCGCGTGTACAGCAAGCTGACCAGCGAGAACCCGATTGACCTGGTGCGCTACCAACTGGCGAACTGCTATATGGGGCGCGCGGGGCTGATTAACTCTGGCGGCGCTGCTGGTGGCGAAACCGATCTGTCTGACGCGGTGCGTACGGCGGTGATCAATAAACGCGCAGGCGGCATGGGCTTAATCCTGGGCCGTAAAGCGTTTAAAAAGTCGATGGCCGACGGCGTACAGCTGATTAACGCCGTGCAGGATGTTTACCTCGATAGCAAAATTACCTTCGCGTAATATTTGTCCTCCGTTCCCGTCCGGGAACGGAGGACGATCCCCTTCACACTTCTCTCTCCTTTTGTGAAAAACGTCACGCCTCATTGTGCGCATGCCCAAAAAACAGCCCGGTGTTAGCGGAATTTGTCCGTGGAAGGGCTGATATTTTGTGCTTAGATTAGTCATGAAACGCCTTTTCAATTCCCTGGAACCGATTTATCGGATAAGTGTTGGACACAGGATTGTGGTGCAAAAAGCGCCATTTCGAATGTTGTACTAAGGACACATAATGAAAATTGAATCTGTAAATGTCACCGTTTTCCAGCATCCTACCCGCCGCGTCTCCGACAGCGCCGGGCACTCCCATCCGGGGCCGGAAAGCATGGCAAAAATGGCGATGCTGACCATTACCGCCGATGATGGCAGCCAAGGCTACTCGTTCGCGCCGCCGGAAATTGTGCGCCCGTTTGTGGTGAATACCTTCTTCCGTAAAGTGCTGGTTGGGCAGGATCCGTTTAACCGCGAACGTATCTGGCAGGACCTGGTGCACTGGCAGCGCGGCAGCGCCCATCAGTTGACCGAACGCGCGCTGTCGTTTGTTGAACAGGCGCTGTGGGACCTGATTGGGCGCAAGCTCAACGTGCCGGTGTATAAACTGCTCGGCGGCTATCGCGATAAGGTGCCGGCCTACGGCAGCACCATGTGCGGCGATGACTTAGATGGCGGTCTCTCTACCCCGGAAGAGTATGCGGCATTTGCTGAAACCCTGGTCGCTCGCGGCTATAAGGCCATTAAGCTGCACACCTGGATGCCGCCGGTCTCCTTTGCGCCGAACCCGAAAATGGATATCAAAGCCTGTGCGGCAGTGCGTGAAGCGGTCGGCCCGGATATTGACCTGATGATCGACGGTTATCACTGGTACAGCCGTACCGAGGCGCTATGGATCGGTAAAGAGCTGGAGAAACTCAACTTCGCGTGGTTTGAAGAGCCGATGGAAGAAGACAGCATGTCGTCCTATGCGTGGCTGGCGGAAAACCTGTCGATTCCGATTATCGGCCCGGAAAGCTTCGGCGGTAAACATCACAGCCGCGCCGACTGGGTGAAAGCGGGCGCGTGCGACATTCTGCGTGCGGGCGCCAATGGCGTGGGTGGCATCACGCCAACCATGAAGGTGGCGGCGCTGGCAGAGTCGTTTGGCATGGACTGCGAAGTCCACGGCAACGGCGCGGCAAGCCTGGCGGCGGTGGGGGCGATTCGGAACTGCCGCTGGTACGAACGCGGCCTGCTGCACCCGTTCCTCGACTACGACCAGCCAGCCGCTTACCTGAACAGCATCATCGACCCGATGGATGCCGATGGATTTGTGCATTTGTCACAACGCCCCGGACTGGGCGAAGACATCAATTTTGACTATATCGAAGCCAATACCGTCAGCCACGACTGAATAAAACAATAAATGCCCGATGGCGCTGCGCTTATCGGGCCTACGGCCCGGTAGGCCGGATAAGGCGTAAACGCCGCCATCCGGCAACATGTACCCTACAGTACAGGCAAATAGAGATATGAAAAAATCCTCCTTACTGGGAGCGTGTTTGCTCGCGCTCTCCATGACGATGGGGAGCGGGGCGGCGTTGGCTAAAACGCCGCCGGACCAGCTCATCATTGGCATGAACATGAATAACCTGCTGACCCTCGACCCGGCCGCGATGACCGGTAACGAGGTGGTCGGTATTGTGGTGAATCTCTATGACTCGCTGGTGGAACTGGATCCTCAGCAGTTGACCAACGTTAAACCGGCACTCGCCAAATCCTGGGATATCAGTCCGGACGGCAAAACGCTGACTTTTCATCTGCATAACAACGTCAAGTTCCACTCCGGAAACCCGCTGACCGCCGCCGACGTGGTGTGGTCGATGCGGCGTATTTTGCACCTCAACCTCGCTCAGGCATCGGTGTGGAAATCCTACGGCTTTAGCAAAAAGAACGTCGACAAGCAGGTGACCGCGCCGGACGACTATACGGTGCAGATTGTCCTGCCGAAGGATAACGATCCGCAGCTGGTGATTTACTCGCTGGGCGCGCTCGGCAACCTGGGCGTGCTCGACAGTAAAACCGTACAGAGTCACGAACAGGATAACGACTGGGGCAACAAATGGCTGACCACGCACGAAGCCGGATCGGGGCCGTTTACGCTGGAAACCTGGCAGGCGAAAGACGTGCTGCGCATGAAGCGTAACCCGGACTACTGGCGCGGCGAGCCGAAGATGAGCCGCGTGGTGCTGCGCCACTTCCAGGAGTCGCAGACCCTGCGTCTGATGATTGAAAAAGGCGATCTCGACATCGCTAACAATATGGCGGTGTCGGATATCAACGCTCTGCGTAAAGACCCACAGCTCACCGTCGATGCGGTACAACGCGGCACCATGTATTACGTGTCGATGAGCATGAAAGAGGCGCACTTCGCCAATCCCAAAGTACGTGAAGCCGTGCGCTACCTGATTGATTATCAGGGTATTAACAAAGCGCTGATGCCGGGCTACGGCGTATTGCACCAGCGGCCGATTAAAGCCGGGATGCCGTCAACGCTGCCGGATCCTGGCTACACCTTCGATCTGGCAAAAGCCAAAAAGCTGCTGGCGGAGGCAGGATACCCGGACGGTTTTGACACCACCCTGCGGGTGCTGGCCGATCAGCCGTTCCTCAACATTGCCATTGCCGTGCAGTCGACGCTGATGCAGGCGGGCATTAAGGCCAAAATCATCACCGGCACCGGTAACCAGATTTACGGCGCGATGCGTGAACGCAAGTTCGACATGCTGGTGGGGCGCGGCGGCAGCGGCATGGAGCCGCACCCGCACTCCAGCCTGCGCGCGCTGGTGTACAACCCGGACAACAGCGATGCGGCGAAGCTCACCAACTTCCAGGGCTGGCGCACCGGTTTCTACGACAAACCGCTCAACGAGATGATCGACGGCGCGCTGCTGGAGCGTGACCCACAAAAACAGATTGCCGATTATCAGGCGATTCAAACCCGTTTTGATTCGCTGATCCCGGCGATGATCCCGGTGTCGCAGATGGTGGATTCGGTGGTGGTGCGCAACGAAGTGAAAGACTACCAGCCGCACCCGTCGGCCACCACGTTCCTGCGAGATGTCTACAAAGTTAGCGAAGGAGATAAAGGATGAGTACGGCTATTCTTGCGCCCGGCTCCCGGACCCGGCGCTTCTCAAAACGGTTGATGCAGGTGGCGGTGACGCTGTTTGGCCTGCTGCTGCTGACGTTCTTTATTGGCCGCGTGATGCCGATTGACCCGGTGCTGGCGATTGTCGGCCCGGACGCTGACCAAAGTACTTACCAGCAGGTCTATCACCAGCTGGGATTCGACCAGTCGCTCATGACCCAGTTTGGCATTTACTTTGTCAACCTGCTGCACGGCGATCTGGGCAATGCGCTGCTGACCGGTAAACCGGTTATCGACGATATTATTCGCGTCTTCCCCGCGACCATGGAGCTGGCAACGATGGCGATTATCGTCGGCGCGGGTCTTGGTATTCCGCTGGGCGTACTGGCGGCGGCGCGTCGCAACAGCCTTTCCGACTACGTGGTGCGTATTATCAGCCTCGCCGGCTACTCTACCCCCATCTTCTGGGTGGGGATGATGGGGCTGCTGGTGTTCTACGCCTGGCTGGGTTGGGTCGGCGGCGCCGGGCGCGTGGATCTGGGGCTGGACGGCATTGTGCCGCGTCGTACCGGACTCATGACCGTCGATGCGCTGCTGGCGGGTAACAGCGAGGTGCTCTGGAACGCGATTAACCACCTGGTTCTGCCCGCCGCGCTGCTCGGCTTCCATTCGCTGGCCTACATCAGCCGTATGACCCGCAGCTTTATGCTGGCGCAGCTGTCGCAGGAGTTCATCATCACCGCACGAGTGAAGGGTTTAACCGAGCGGCAGGTGATTTGGAATCATGCGTTTCGCAACATTCTCGTGCAGCTGCTGACGGTGGTGGCGCTGGCCTACGGCTCGCTGCTGGAAGGGGCGGTATTGATTGAAACCGTCTTCTCCTGGCCCGGGTTTGGCTCCTATCTCACCGGCAGCCTGCTGCTGGGTGATATGAACGCGGTGATGGGCTGCGTACTGCTGGTAGGGGTGATCTTCGTGATGCTCAACCTGCTCTCCGACATGCTGTATCAATTCTTCGATCCGAGGACAAAATCATGACGGTTTCTCTGGATACTTCTCTTTCAGGCGCGTCCGGTGAAGGCCGCCAGCGGCTGCTGCGTGCGCTGGCGCGGGCCGGCGGGTTTATCGGCAAGATGGCGCGCAATCCGCTGACGGCGATTGGTGGCGGGATTATTTTCCTGCTGCTGGTGGTGGCGATTTTCGCGCCGCTGATCGCCCCCTATAACCCGCTGGTGCAGGACTTAAACAATGCGCTCACCGCGCCAAACGCCCAGCACTGGTTTGGTACCGATGAGTTTGGCCGCGATATTTTCAGCCGCCTGGTCTACGGCTCGCGCATCACGCTGTACATCGTGCTGCTGGTGTCGGTCACCGTCGGCCCGCTGGGGCTGCTGCTCGGCGTCTGCGCGGGCTACTTCGGCGGTAAGGTCGATATGGTGCTGATGCGCGTCACCGACATTTTCATCTCTTTCCCAAGCCTGGTGCTGGCGCTGGCGTTTGTCGCCGCCTTAGGCCCAGGGCTGGAGCACGTGGTGATTGCCATTACGCTCACCGCCTGGCCGCCGATTGCGCGACTGGCGCGTGCCGAAACGCTGTCGCTGCGTCAGGCGGATTTTATCTCCGCCGTGCGTTTACAGGGCGCGTCTCCGGCGCGGGTGCTGTGGCGTCACATTGTGCCGCTGTGCCTGCCATCGGTGATTATCCGTATCACCATGAACATGGCGGGGATCATCCTGACCGCCGCCGGTCTCGGCTTCCTTGGCCTGGGCGCGCAGCCGCCGGAGCCTGAATGGGGGGCGATGATCTCCAGCGGCCGCACCTACATGATGGAGTGCTGGTGGGTGGTGACGATTCCGGGTCTGGCGATTCTGATCAACAGTCTTGCGTTCAACTTCTTAGGAGATGGCCTACGTGACATCCTCGATCCTCGCAGCGAATAACGCTGCACCGCTGCTCGACGTGCGCGATTTAAACGTCAAATTCGTTAACGGCAGCGCGGTTACCCATGCGGTACGCGGCGTCTCCTTCCAGTTGGGGCGAGAGAAGCTGGCGATTGTCGGCGAATCCGGCTCCGGCAAATCCACCGTCGGGCGCGCGCTGCTGCACCTGCACCCGAAAAAGGCGCGCATTGACGCTAGCCAGATGCAGTTTGGCGATATTGACCTGCTCAACGCCAGCGAAGCGCAGATGCGCACCATCCGCGGTAAGCGTATTTCGATGATTATGCAGGACCCGAAATATTCGCTGAACCCGGTAGTGCGGGTAGGCGACCAGATAGCGGAAGCCTGGCTGACGCACCATCCGGGGCATAAAACGGAGGCGAAGGCCAAAGCGCTGGAGATGCTGGACGTGGTGCGCATTCGCGATCCAGAGCGCGTTTACGGGCTCTATCCGCACGAGATTTCTGGCGGTCAGGGGCAGCGCATTATGATTGCCATGATGCTGATTACCGACCCTGAGCTGGTGATCGCCGATGAACCGACCTCCGCGCTGGACGTCTCGGTGCGTTTGCAGGTGCTGGGCCTGCTGGATGATCTGGTTAAATCGCGCGGGCTGGGGCTGATTTTTATCAGCCACGATATCAACCTGGTACGCAGCTTTTGCGACCGCGTGCTGGTGATGTACGCCGGACGGGTGGTGGAGTCCATCGCCGCCTGCGATCTCGACCGCGCGCAGCACCCATACACGCAGGGCCTGATCAGCGCGCTGCCGGATATGCACAGTCGTCGCCCGGTCTTACCGGTTTTGCAGCGTCAGGCCTGCTGGCTGACGGACTAAGGAGCGCATCATGATTGAAGTGAAGAATCTGAACCTGGCGTTTGGCGAAGGCGAGAAGCGCAACCAGGTGCTGTACGACGTCAATTTTCACGTCAGGCCCGGTGAGATTTACGGGCTGGTGGGGGAGTCAGGCTCCGGGAAAACCACGGTGCTGAAGTGCCTGGCCGGGCTGTTTAACCACTGGCAGGGTGAACTGACCATTCATGGTCAGCCGTTGGAACACGCCATCAGCCGCCAACGCTGCCGTAAGGTACAGATGGTGTTTCAGGACCCGTACGGTTCGCTGCATCCGCGTCATACCATCGGCGATATTCTCGAAGAGCCGCTACAGATTCACGGCATCGGCGAGCGCGATCGGCGGATTAACACGCTGCTGGATAGAGTCGGGCTGAACCGGGCGTTTCGCGACCGCTATCCGCACCAGCTCTCTGGCGGCCAGCGACAGCGCGTGGCGATTGCCCGCGCGCTGATCCTTGAGCCGCAGGTGCTGCTGTTGGATGAACCCACGTCGGCGCTGGATGTGTCGGTGCAGGCGGAAATCCTCAATCTGCTGGCGGAGCTGCAAAAAGAGTCGAATCTGACCTACCTGATGGTTACTCACGATCTGGGCGTGATCGCCCATTTGTGCCAGAAGGTTGCGGTGATGCAGTACGGCAAAATTCTCGAAACGCTGACCGTTGACGCGTTGGTGAACGGCGAGGCGAAAACGCCATACACGCAGATGCTGGTGAACGCCAGCCGCCAGTACACGCGCGAAATGGCGCGCGAAGTCGCGGCGTATTAACCGGATGTTGTAGGCCCGATAAGCGTAGCGCCATCGGGCAGCCCGATGCAGGTGCCGGATGGCGGCGTGGACGCCTTATCCGGTCTACCCGATCAATTTGCCTCTGGGAAATCAATAATATGCATAATAATTCTTTCCGTATTGCTCTACCGCTCGTGCTTTGTGCCTGTACCGCTTCCGCAGTAGCAGCGGAAACCGTCGACCTGCGCATGTCGTGGTGGGGCGGTAACAGTCGCCATCAGGTGACCTTAAAAGCGCTGGAAGCTTTTCATCAGCAGCATCCGGATATTAACGTGAAAGCGGAATACACCGGCTGGGACGGCCACACCTCGCGCCTGACCACGCAGCTGGCGGGCGGCACCGAGCCGGACGTCATGCAGACCAACTGGAACTGGCTGACGCTGTTCTCGAAAGACGGTAACGGCTTTTACGATCTCAACAAGGTAAAAGCGGAAATTGGTCTCGACCAGTTCACCGCCAAAGACCTTCAGCCGGTGACGGTGAAGGGCAAACTGAACGGGATTCCCGTCGCCATGACCGCTCGTATTTTCTATTACAACGACCAGACCTGGAAAAAAGCCGGTTTAGGCTATCCGCAAAACTGGGATGAGCTGATGCACGCCGGGAAAACCTTTGCGAGCAAGCTGGGCAAACAGTACTACCCGGTTGCCCCGGAGAGCCTCGGCGTGCTGGCGCTGCTCAATTCGTATATGGTGCAGAAGTACAACATCCCGGCCATCGATGAACAGAGCAAAAAGTTTACCTACAGCGACGCACAGTGGGTGGAGTTTTTCCAGCTGTATAAAACGCTTATCGATAATCATGTTATTCCGGACATGAAGTATTACGCCTCATTTGGCAAGGGCAACATGTACGAGATGAAGCCGTGGATCGAGGGCGAATGGGGCGGGGTGTATATGTGGAACACCGCCGTGACCAAATATTCTGATAACCTGAAACCGCCCGCGAAACTGGAGCTGGGGAGCTATCCCATGCTGCCTGGGGCCACCGACGCGGGGCTGTTTATGAAACCGTCGATGATGCTGTCGATTGGCAAAACCACACAACACCCGCAGGCGGCGGCGAAGCTGATTAACTTCCTGCTCAACAGCAAAGAGGGCGTGACGCTGCTGGGGCTGGAGCGCGGCGTGCCGCTGAGCAAAAGCGGCGCGGAGACCCTGACCGCATCTGGCGTGATCAACGACAAAGACCCTTCGGTTGCTGGCATCAAGCTCGCGCTGTCGCTACCGGCGAAGGTCGGCGTGTCGCCGTATCTGGAAGATCCGCAGCTGGTGCAGGAATTTGATAGCGCGCTGCAATCTATTGACTACGGCAAGAAATCCGTCGCCGAAGCGGCGGCGGATTTCAAGCGTCAGTCTGAGCGAATCTTAAAACGCGCAATGCGTTAACGCAGCAGCGGGCAGTCCGGCGGCAGGCGGCAGCGCAGCGCCGCCGGCAAAATTTCCATCCGGAAGGCGGTCCCGCTCAGCGGCTCGCCGTCGAGGTTAAAGGTCATTTCATGCGGTGCGGTGACTTCGAACCACGGCGAGACGCTGTCCACCAGATTCTCTTTGCCATCGCTGCTGGCCAGCGTGTTAAACAGCGCCGGCAGCAGCTCTTCACCGGTAAAAATACGCAGATGCAGCAGCCCATCGTCGATTAATGCCTCCGGGCACAGCTGCTGGCCGCCTCCCGCCTGGCGTCCGTTACCGATGCCAATAACCAGCGCATCACCTTGCCAGCTAAAGTTCTCGCCGCGAATTTCACAGCGGTCCGGTTTCAGGGTATCCATGCGCATCAGTCCGTGAATCAGATACGATACGCCGCCCAGCGCTGCCTTCAGTTTCTCCGGGGTTTCCGTGGTGATACGCGTACCGAAGCCGCCGGTCGCCATATTGATAAAGCAGGTTTTATGGTTGACCTGGGCAATATCCACCGGGACGTCGCGCCCGGCAATTGCCAGCTTGAGGGCGTTGGCTAAATCATCAGGAATATTCACGCTGGTGGCAAAATCATTGGCGGTGCCAAGCGGTAATATCCCCAGCGCGGGAACCGCGTTGCTCTCGCAGTGGATCAACGCCGTTGCGACTTCATTGATGGTGCCATCGCCGCCGCCGGCAATCACCGTAGCCACCTCAAGCGCCACCGCTTCGTCGACATAGCGTACGGCGTCGCCTTTCTCCCAGGTGACGCGCACGTGAATCACAATGCCCTCGTCGCGCAGCAGAGTCACCGCTTTGCGCAGCTCGGGGTTATCGGCACTTTTACCGTTAAGTATCAGTAAACTTGCTGGAAAATCTGACATCCTTGGTACCTCTTTAGGGGGTATGCAAAGAGTGTAACAAAGGAAACGGCAGTGTGCTTTAGGAGGGAAGGGCAAAAAATAAGCCCGTGTAAGGGAGATTACACAGGCTAAGGAGGTGGTTCCTAGGTACAGCTAGCATTTATGGGTTATGTTTTTCAGCGAGAGAATAGTATCGATAATCGATAATTCCGTCTGTGATCCATTTCTAAGAATCCTTGCTATTGAAAAACAATATAAATGTACTAGCTGCTATGCGGATTACGAGTGGATTGTCCTGAGAAATTACGCATCAGCAGGCCATACTCCAGCGCCATATCTTCCGGCACGGGTAACCATACGGTGTGACCATCGCCCGGCGCGACCGGCATCGTCTCACCTTTGGCGTTTTCCATATGCTCAAGCGTGAAGTTGACGTTGCCCTGTGGGGTCATCAGCTCCAGACTGTCACCGATCAGGAATTTGTTTTTCACCGCCACGGCGGCCAGGTTGCCTTTACGCTCGCCGGTAAATTCGCCGACGAACTGCTGACGCTCGGAAACGGAGTAGCCGTACTCATAGTTCTGATAGTCGTCATGGGTGTGGCGACGCAGGAACCCTTCGGTGTAACCGCGGTGGGCAAGGCCTTCCAGCGTTTCCAGCAGGCTGGTGTCGAACGGTTTGCCAGCGGCCGCGTCGTCGATGGCCTTGCGGTACACCTGGGCGGTGCGCGCGCAGTAGTAGAAGGATTTGGTGCGGCCTTCGATTTTCAGCGAATGGACGCCCATCTGGGTCAAACGCTCAACGTGGGCGATGGCGCGCAGATCTTTGGAGTTCATGATGTAGGTGCCGTGTTCGTCTTCGAAAGCGGTCATGTACTCGCCGGGACGTTTAGCTTCCTCAATCATAAAGACCTGATCGGTTGGCGCGCCGAGGCCGAGGGTCGGTTCGACGTTTTGCACCGGAATCGGTTCGTATTTGTGGACGATGTTGCCCACGTCGTCTTCTTTGCCTTCCTGCACGTTGTATTCCCAGCGGCAGGCGTTGGTGCAGGTACCCTGGTTAGGATCGCGTTTGTTGATGTAACCAGACAGCAGGCAGCGGCCGGAATAGGCCATGCACAGCGCGCCGTGAACGAAGATTTCAATCTCCATGTCCGGAACCTGGCTGCGAATTTCTTCAATTTCTTCCAGCGACAGTTCGCGCGAGAGGATCACGCGGGTTAACCCCATTTGTTTCCAGAACTTCACCGTGGCCCAGTTGACGGCGTTCGCCTGTACCGACAGGTGAATGTCCATCTCCGGGAAGTGCTCACGCACCAGCATGATAAGCCCCGGATCGGACATAATCAGCGCATCCGGCCCCATATCCACTACCGGCTTCAGGTCACGAATAAAGGTTTTCAGCTTGGCGTTGTGCGGCGCGATGTTCACCACGACGTAGAATTTTTTACCCAGCGCGTGGGCTTCGTTGATGCCGAGCTGTAAATTTTCGTGATTGAATTCGTTGTTACGTACGCGCAGCGAGTAGCGCGGTTGACCCGCGTAGACTGCATCGGCGCCGTAAGCGAAAGCGTAACGCATATTTTTCAGCGTTCCCGCCGGGGAAAGGAGTTCCGGTTTAAACATGATTTTCTCGTTCTGATGACAGGTCAGATTCGCCGCACCTGATGCGACGAGCTGGGGAGTGTCCCCACTTTAAGGGCGGGCATTGTAGCGCTGTGGCGGGGCGAGGTAAAGCACCGGGTGGCCGTCGCAGACCGCCCGGCGGTGGTGGAGCTGTCAGGTATTATCTTTCACGGTTTCGCTGGCACCGTTGGTTTTTACCGACGCGATGCCCTTATCGCGCGACTGCTCGGTGGCATACAGCTGGCTGGTGCCAATGACCTGGTGGTTGCCCGCCTTGAGGTTGAAGTGAAATTTACCGTTAGTGGCCGTTTTCTTCTCGTAATGCGCGTCCAGCGGGCTATTCACGCGCACGGAGGCGATGCCTTTTTCCGCCGCGGCTCGGGTGGTATAGAGCTCGCTGGTCAGGATAATCTCCCCGTTTCCCGCTTTCAGAACAAATCGGAACTGATCGTTGCTGCTTTTGCTTAATTCAAACCAACCAGCCATGGTGACTCCTTGATTAGATTGCATTCGTTAAACGTATCGACTGACAGTATGAGTATGGGAGATATTGGCGAAGATGCGAGCGGGGAAAAACGAGAGCGGCGCAGACGTGCCGCTCTTAGCGGTTAGGCCATACGGCAGGCGTCGGCTTCCCAGCGGTAGCCTACGCCATAGACAGCGCGAATAAACGACTGTTCGGCGTCCAGCGACTCCAGCTTGCGCCTGAGGTTTTTGATATGGCTGTCGATGGTTCGGTCGGTCACGACGCGGTAGTCATCGTACAGGTGATTGAGCAGCTGTTCGCGCGAGAACACTTTACCCGGCTCCTGCGACAGCGTTTTCAGCAGACGGAATTCGGCGGGGGTAAGATCCAGCAGTCGCTCGCGCCATGAGGCCTGGAAGCGTGTTTCGTCCACCACCAGCGGGCTCTGTTCGTCCAGCGCCTGCAGCTCCTGACGCGGCCGGCAGCGGCGCAGAATGGTCTTCACGCGTGCCACCACTTCGCGCGGGCTGTACGGTTTGCAGATGTAATCGTCGGCGCCGATTTCTAAACCCAGCAGGCGGTCGATCTCTTCAATTTTGGCGGTCACCATGACAATCGGGACCTCGGAGAAGCGACGGATCTCGCGGCACAGCGTCAGGCCGTCGGTGCCTGGCAGCATTAAATCCAGCAGGATCAGGTCCGGCGGCGTCTGGCGCACGTACGGCAGCACTTTATCACCGTGGTTAATCAGCGTTGGCGCATAGTTGGCTGCCAGTAAATAGTCGATGAGCAACTGCCCCAGCTTGGGTTCATCTTCAACGATCAGAATGCGTGGGGCGTTTTCATCAATCGGTAACTCGGTCATATTTCTCTCGGTATTACGCGTTCCAGCGGTAATTCTACTTTAATGCTAACCCCGCCAAAAGGCGAATGTCCGACGTGGAGCTGGCCGCCGTGGGCGGCAACAATATTCGCGCAGATAGCCAGCCCCAGGCCGGACCCGCCGCTGGCGCGGTTGCGCGAGCCTTCGGTGCGGTAAAAGCGTTCACAAAGTCGGCTTAGCTGTTCATCGCTGACGCCGGGACTGCTGTCGGCAAACTCCAGCACGATGCTTTGCGCCAGCAGCTCGCTGCGAATCTGTACCTGCCCACCGCTGTCGGTGTAGCGCAGACTGTTTTCCAGCAGGTTATTAAACAGCTGCATCAGGCGATCTGGATCGCCAAAGACGGTGGCGTTTTCTGCCAGCGCCAGATTGAGCGTGAGCCCACGACTGGCCAGACGCTCGCGGAAGGCGTCAGCGGCAATTTCAACCAGCGCAATGATATCGACAGGCGCTTTCTGGTAGGCCAGCGCACCTTCGTCGGACATCGAAAGCTGGTGGAGATCGTCCACCAGCTTGGTCAGCGTCGCGACTTCAGCCTGTAGCGAGGTGACCGATTCCGGGGTGAATTTGCGCACGCCGTCCTGAATGGCCTCCAGTTCGCCGCGCAGTACCGCCAGCGGCGTGCGCAGCTCGTGGGATATGTCGGCCATCAGGTCCCGACGCATCTGCTGGTTTTTTTCCAGCGTGCTGGCGAGGCGGTTAAAATCCTGCGCCAGCTTGCCCAGTTCATCACCGCTGCTGACCGGAACTCGGGTAGAAAAATCGCCCGCAGCCAGCTTGTGGGTGCCTTCAACCAGCCGCCGCACCGGCGCGAGCAGACCGCGCGCCAGCGGGAAGGTGGCCAACGCCGCCAGCAGCGTGGCCAGGCCGACGATAAGCCAGCTGGTACGCCGCTGCTGGCGATCGAAGTTAATATCCGTGTTGCGGGTCAGGCGTTCTACCGGCGAAGCGATCACCGCACCGACTTCAGCGCCGTTGACAATAATACCGCGCCGGGTGCCGTCAATCGGCACCGCTTCACGCGGGCCGACCAGTACGCGGGCTTTTTGATCGACAACCCAAAACTGTGTTCGCCAGCCGTGGGGCGGCATACCCCCGCGATCCGGGCCGCCGCGATCGGGCGCGCGGTCAGGCCCGCCGTCGGGGCCGGGAGGGCCTGGCGGCATACGATCTTCACCGTTATCGTGCTCGAAGGAGCGCAGGATCTGGAACACGAAGCGGTCGTTATTGCGTAAAAAACGCCAGTTTCCGTGCAGCGCGTACTGTTCCGCCAGCGCGTCGCTCAGCAGCTGCAGCCGCTGCTCGTTGCCGCGCTTAATGTAGTCAATAAAGCCGCGCTCGAAGCTAACACGCACGGCCCAGTGCATGCTGATAAGCAGCACGATACAGGTGGTTAAAATGACGAGAAACAGTTTGCCGGAGATACCCGGGCGCCATAATTTCACGGTCTACTCCTTCAGTTTGCGTCGGGCAATAACCACGTTTTTGCTGGTGTCGTCCGGCACGCGCGCGAAGACGAGAGCGGGAAGCGCAATAATGATGGCCATACAAAGATAGGTGTACATAAAGACGTGATGCGTCGCCGCGCTGCCGATGGCGATGTGCTGCTGGCCAAACATTCCCAGCAGGAGCCCGGCGAGGGTTACGCCGATACTCATCGACAGCTGCATTATCATCGACAGCAGGCTGTTGCCGCTGCTGGCATGGTCGTCCGGCAGGTCTTTCAGCGTCAGGGTATTCATTGACGAGAAACGGCTGGAGTTCACCATTCCCTGAATAAACAGCACGACCGGTAGGGCGTAGTACCAGCCTGCCAGCGCGGTAAACATAAACAGCAGGCTGATTAGCGACAGCCCGAGGGTGGCAACAACCAGCACGTGGCGATAGCCGAAGTGGTTAACCACCTGCACGACGATACGTTTCATCCCCATGCTGCCTAGCACCATTGGGATCATCATCAAGCCGGCGTGGAACGGGGTGAAGCCGAGGCCAATTTGCAGAAATACCGGCGTCATAAACGGCAGCATGCCGCTGCCGATACGGCCGACGAAGCTGCCCGCCAGCCCTAAAGAGAAGGTGGGGGTATGAAACAGCTTGAGGCTAAACAGCGCGCTGTCGTTGCCCCGTGCGTGCCACAGATAGATCAGGATGGATGCCAGACCAACGCCGACCAGCGCGGCCATCATCCACGGTGAAATGCCCAGCCCCTTTTGGCCGTCGAGCGCGAGGGTTAAGGTGGCCATGCCCAGCGCCAGCACGATAAAACCGGACAGATCGAAGCGCCGCGTCTGCACGGTGTAGTTGGGCATCAGCATCAGAGTTGCGATACAGCCGACGATGCCGACTGGGATGTTGATCAGGAAAATCCAGTGCCATGAGGCATACTCGACCAGTATCCCGCCCAGCGCTGGCCCCAGCAGCGGGCCAATCTGTCCGGGAAGGGTGACGAAGGTCATTGCCGCCATGTACTGCTCGCGCGGGACGATTTTCATCACCGTTAGCCTGCCGACGGGGACCATCATTGCCCCGCCGATCCCCTGCAGCACGCGAGCCATCACCAGCTCGTTGAGCGTCCCGGCGAGCGAACAGAACAGTGACCCCAGGGTAAAGAGGATGATGGCGGTGAAGAAAATATTGCGCACGCCAACCCGGTCAGCCAACCAGCCGCTGGCTGGCAGCATAACGGCGACGGTCAGCACGTAGGCAACCACCACCATGTGCATGTGCAGCGGGCTCTCCCCCAGGCTCAGGGCCATTGAGGGGAGGGCGGTGTTCACGATGGTGGTGTCCAGCGATTGCATAAAAAAGCCAAACGCCACGATCCACAGTTGCCAGCGTACGTTAGCCGGGAGCTCAGTCATGGTTATTCCGTTGCCGATTGTCGGGGTTGACGTGAAAAACGCAGACGCAGACGATCGAAGAACAGATATACCACCGGCGTGGTATAGAGCGTTAACAGCTGGCTCATCGCCAGCCCACCGACGATCGTAATCCCCAGCGGCTGGCGCAGTTCTGAACCATCGCCCCCCGAGAGCACCAGCGGCAGTGCGCCAAACAGCGCCGCCAGCGTGGTCATCATAATCGGGCGGAAACGCAGCAGGCAGGCCTGGAATATCGCCTGCTCCGGCGGCAGATTGCCGTTTCGCTGCGCCTCAAGGGCGAAGTCGACCATCATGATGGCGTTTTTCTTCACAATGCCAATTAATAGCATGATCCCGATTAAGGCAATTAGGCTGAACGGGGCATTGAACAGCTCCAGCGCCAGCAGCGCCCCGACGCCAGCCGAGGGCAGGGTAGAGAGAATGGTCAGCGGGTGGACGTAGCTTTCGTACAGAATACCCAGCACGATATAGACCGTGGCAATGGCGGCGATAATCAGGATCACCTGCGAGTTCATCGTATCCTGGAACACCTGCGCCGTCCCGGCAAACGAACCGCGAACCGTTGAGGGGACGCCAAGCTGCGTCATGGTACGGTTAATCGCATCGCTGGCTTCTGACAGCGATTTCCCGGTCGGCAGGTTGAAGGAAACGGTTGAGGCTGCTGACAGCCCCTGGTGGTTAACCGACAGCGGGGCGTTTGCCGGCTGCCATTTAGCAAAGTAGGACAGCGGGATCGCTTTGCCTTCGCCGTTGATGACAAACATTTTATCCAGCGCGCTGACGTCCTGGGTATAGACCGGGTCGACCTCCATCACCACTTTGTACTGGTTCAACGGCTGATAGATAGTGGATATCTGTCGCTGACCGAAGGCGTTGTTCAGCAGGCTGTTGGCGGCTTCCACGCTGATGCCCAGCCGCGACATCGTTTCCCGATCGTAGACCAGGTCCATTTCCGCGCCGTTGTCCTGCTGATCCGAGTTGACGTCCGCCAGTTCCGGCAGCGCGGCCAGCGCTTTGCGGATCTTAGGCTCCCATTCGCGCAGGGCGCTAAGATCGTCCGACAGCAGCGTGTACTGGTAGCTGGCGTTGGCCTGACGGCCGCCGACGCGGATATCCTGTACCGCCATTAAGAACAGGTTCGCGCCCGGCTCTTTGGCGAGCTTTTTACGCAGCCGATCGATAATCTGCTGCGCCGATGCCTGACGTACGTCGCGCGGTTTGAGGGTGATAAACATCATGCCGCTGTTCACGCGCGAGCCGCCGGTAAAGCCGGTGACGTTATCTACCGCCGGATCCTCACGGATAATTTTCATAAAATCCTGAAGCTTACCGCGCATCGCCTGGAAAGAGATGCTCTGGTCGGCCTGAATGCCGCCCATCAGTACGCCGGTATCCTGCTCCGGGAAAAAGGTTTTGGGGATTGAGATGTACAGCCAGACGTTCAGCGCGATGGTGGCAAGGAACACGACGCCCACCAGCCGGGCGTGCGCCAGCACCCAGTGCAGCGATTTGGCATAGCCGCGCTGCATGGCAATCAGCAGGCGGCCGATGCCTTTGTTACGGTTAGGGGTATGCGCTCGGCTGGATTTCAGCATCCAGCCGCACATCATCGGCGTGAGGGTCAGCGAGACGGCGAGCGAAATCCCGATCGCGACCGACAGCGTCACGGCAAACTCACGCAGCAGCCTGCCGGGCAGGCCGCCCATCAGCAGCAGCGGCAGGAACACCGCCACCAGCGACACGCTCATCGACAGCACGGTAAAGCCGACTTCACGGCTACCCTGCAGCGCTGCCTGTAGCGGTTTCATGCCCGCTTCCAGGTGGCGGGAAATGTTCTCCAGCACCACGATGGCATCATCCACCACAAAGCCGGTGGCGATGGTCAGCGCCATCAGGGACAGGTTGTTGAGGCTAAAGCCGCAAAGGTACATGGCGGCGAAGGTGCCGATAAGCGACACCGGTACCGCGACCGCCGGAATCAGCGTCGCGCGGCCGGATCGCAGGAACAGGAACACCACCAGAATCACCAGCGCCACCGAAATCACCAGCGTCTGTTCCACTTCTTCGAGTGAGGCGCGAATGGTCGGGGAACGGTCCTGAGCGATTTGCAGGTCAATGGCCGCCGGAATGGTCTGCTGAAGTTCCGGCAGCTCGGCGCGGATCCGGTCAACGGTGTCGATAATATTGGCTTCCGGCAGCTTGCGGATCATCAGCAGAATGGCCGGTTTGGCGTTGGTCATCCCGGCGTTGCGCACATCCTGTACCGAGTCGCTGACCGTTGCCACGTCGCCCAGACGCACCGCTGCGCCGTTGTTATAGTGCACAATCAGCGGCTGATATTCGGCCGCTTTTTTCAGCTCATCGTTGGTTTGCACCTGCCAACGCTGGGTACTGTCGTCAATGGCCCCCTGCGGCTTGCGCACGTTAGCGTTGCTGATGGCGGTGCGTACCGCATCCAGCGACACGCCCTGGTTAAACAGCGCCTGCGGATTGAGGTCGACGCGAACGGCGGGCAACGAGCTACCGCCAACGTCTACATCGCCGACGCCGTCAATCTGCGCGATGCTTTGCGCCAATTGGGTGGAAGCGAAATCGTACAGTTCGCCCTGCGAGTAGGTGTCCGAGGTCAGCGTCAGGATCATAATCGGCGAATCTGACGGATTGGCCTTGCGGTAGGTCGGACGGCTCGGCATGCCGCTCGGCAGCAGGTTTTGCGCGGCGTTGATCGCCGCCTGCACGTCACGCGCAGCGCCGTTGATGTCGCGGTCGAAATTAAATTCCAGAATGATTCGCGTGCTGCCCAGCGAACTGCTGGAGGTCATTTCGTTCACGCCCGCAATACGCCCCAACGACCGCTCCAGCGGCGTGGCGACGGACGAGGCCATGGTTTCCGGCGAGGCCCCCGGCAGCGAGGCGCTGACCATTATCACCGGGAAATCGACTTGCGGCAGCGGCGCGACCGGCAGTAGACGAAAGCCCAGCACGCCGCACAGCGTGATGGCGACGGAAATCAAAATCGTCGCTACCGGGCGGTAAATGAAGAGCGCAAAAAATTTCACTTACGCTTCCTCTTCACGGTGCGGGAATCGGCTTTTCAGGTACAGCGACAGACGATCGAACAGCAGGTAGATAACCGGCGTGGTGAACAGCGTCAGCACCTGGCTAACCAGCAGCCCGCCGACCATACCGATCCCCAACGGGCGACGCAGTTCGGCGCCGACGCCGGTACTCAGCATCAGCGGCAGTGCGCCGAGCAGGGCGGCCAGCGTGGTCATCAGAATCGGGCGAAAACGCAGCAGGCAGGCCTGATAGATAGCTTCTCGCGGCGCCATCCCTTGTTCGCGTTCGGCTGCGAGCGCAAAGTCGATCATCATGATTGCGTTTTTCTTCACGATGCCGATCAACAGAATTATCCCGATGATGGCGATCACGTCCAGCTCGTTGCCCGCAATCATCAGTGCCAGCAGGGCGCCGACGCCCGCCGTCGGCAGGGTCGAGAGAATGGTGATCGGGTGAATAAAGCTTTCATACAGTACGCCCAGCACGATGTACATCGCGACGACCGCCGCAACCACCAGCCAGACGGTGCTGCTGAGCGCCGACTGGAAGGCGAGGGTGCTGCCCTGGAACTCGGTGCGGATATCGGCCGGGAAATTCAGCGTTTTCTCCGAGTCCATGATTGCCTGCACCGCGTCACCCAGCGAATAGTTATCCGGCACGTTGAACGAGATGGTGGTCACCGGGAACTGATCGAGATGATTGATCGACAGCGGCGCAAAGCGCTGCTCAACCTTAGCAATGGCGGTTAGCGGTACGATGCCGCCGTCGCTGCTGGTCAGGCGCACGTTATCCAGCGCCGCCAGCCCCGGCGTTGCGCGGGTGTCATGCTCCAGCACCACGCGGTACTGGTTGGCCTGGGTGTAAATGGTTGAAATCAGCCGCTGGCCAAAGGCGTTGTACAACGCGTTGTCGACGTCGGCCATTGAAATACCGAGACGGCTGGCGCTGTCGCGGTCAACGTTAACGTAGGCGACCAGCCCTTTGTCCTGCCAGTCGCTGCTGACGTCGGAAAGCTGCGGCAGCGTCTGCAGCTCGGCCATCAGCTGCGGAACCCACTCGCTCAGCGCGTCCAGCGAATTGGCCTGCAGCGTAAACTGGTACTGGGTGCGGCTGACGGTGGTGTCGATGGTTAAATCCTGCGTCGGCTGTAAATACAGCTCAACCCCGGGAATGCGGTCAACCGATTGCTGCAGGCGGCCGATGACCGTCTGAACGCGGTCATCGCGTTCGCTGAGCGGTTTGAGGTTAATTTGCAGACGTGCGCTGTTTAGCGCCGGGTTGGTGCCGTCGACGCCCACAAAGGAGGTCAGACTTTCTACCGCCGGGTCTTTCAAAATGGCGTCAGCCACCGTTTGCTGACGTTGCGCCATACTGGCGAATGAAACCGACTGCGGCGCTTGTAGGGTCCCCTGGATAATGCCGTTATCCTGAATCGGAAAAAAGCCTTTGGGAATCGTTATCCACAGGATAACCGACAGCGCCAGCGTGCCCAGCGCTACGCTCAGCGTCAGCCATGGATGGTTGAGTACGCGCGCCAGCAGATGGCCGTAGACGGCAATCACCCGGTCAAAGAATCGCTCGCTGGCGCGTGAGAACCGATTCTGTTTGCGCAGTGATTCGTGGCTCAGCATCCTTGCGCACATCATCGGCGTCAGGGTTAACGACACCACCGCGGATATCAGTATCGCCACCGCGAGAGTGACGGCAAATTCACGGAACAGACGACCGACAATATCGCCCATAAACAGCAGCGGGATCAGCACTGCGATCAGGGAGAAGGTCAGTGAGATGATGGTAAAGCCAATCTCGCCCGCGCCTTTCAGCGCCGCGGCCATCGGTTTCTCGCCCTTTTCGATATAGCGTGAGATGTTCTCGATAACCACAATCGCATCATCGACCACGAAGCCGGTGGCGATAGTCAGCGCCATTAACGTCAGGTTGTTGATAGAGAAGTCGAGAAACACCATGACCGCAAACGTGCCGACCAGCGACAGCGGTACGGCGACCCCGGGAATGATCGTCGCCGGGACGTTACGCAGGAACAGATAAATAATCATGACCACCAGCGCAATCGCCAGCATCAGTTCGAACTGCGTGTCGGACACTGAAGCGCGAATGTTGGTGGTGCGGTCAGAGAGCACCTCAACGTTGACTGATTTCGGCAAACTTTCGGTCAGCTGCGGCAGCATCTGACGAATGCTGTCCGCGGTCGAGATGATATTCGCGCCCGGCTGACGTTGCACGTTCATCACGATGGCCTGTTTTTTATTGGCCCACGCGCCAAGCCAGGTATTCTCTGCACCTTGCTCAATGGTCGCTACGTCGCCAAGGCGAATTGGCGCGCCGTTTTTATAGGCGACGATCAGCTGACGGTATTCCTGCGCGGACTGCATCTGATCGTTTGCCGAAAGCGTTACCGCGCGCGCCGGGCCGTCGAGGCTGCCTTTTGCGGAGTTGACGTTGGCGCTGGTGATGGCGGTGCGAATATCTTCGCTGGTCAGCCCCAGTGCGGCAATGGCCTGAGCGTTGAGCTTCACGCGCACCGCCGGACGTTGGCCGCCCGCCAGCGTGACCAGCCCGACGCCGGAGACCTGGGAGATTTTCTGCGCTACGCGGGTTTCCACCATATCTTCCACTTCCGTCATCGGCGTGGCGGACGAGGTGACGGCGAGGGTCATTATCGGCGGATCCGCCGGGTTGACCTTGCTGTAAACCGGTGGATTAGGCAGATCGCTCGGCAACAGGTTGGTGGCGGCGTTAATCGCCGCCTGCACTTCCTGCTCGGCGACGTCCAGCGGGAGCGTCAGCTGGAACTGAAGGGTGACGACCGATGCGCCGCCGGAGCTCTGCGACGACATCTGCTTGAGGCCGGACATCTGGCCAAACTGACGCTCAAGCGGCGCGGTAATCGCCGACGTCACCACATCCGGGCTGGCGCCCGGATACAGGGTGACGACCTGAATGGTCGGATAGTCCACTTCCGGCAGCGCGGAAACGGGCAGGAAACGGTAGCCGATGATCCCGGCCAGCAGGATCGCCACCATCAGCAGGGTGGTGGCGACCGGGCGCATAATAAACAGGCGGGATGGGCCGCCAGTATTGCTCGGCGGTAATACTTGCATCAGCCACGCGCTCCTTTATGGCCCGCAGAGCGGCCCTCGGCGGCGGCCGGTTTCTCCGCATTGGCGGTAGCGGCATCGTGGGCGGTAACGACTTCCACTTTCGCACCTTCGGTTAAGCGGTCAATACCGTCGGTCACCACGCGATCGCCCGCGGAGAGCCCGGCGTCGATGACCACTTTCTGGCTATCCTGAATCCCCGGCGTCACGGTGTGTTTGCTGACCTTGTTGTCGCTGTTCAGCACCCAGACAAAGTGGCCATCGTTGCCCATTTGCAGCGCAGCGGCAGGGATCACCACCGCATTTTGCTGGGTATCGACCAGCATACGGGCGTTAACAAACTGGTTCGGGAACAGGGCATCGTCCTGGTTGTTAAAACGCGCTTTCAGCTTGATGGTGCCGGTGGTGGCGTCAATCTGGTTGTCGAGGCTCAGCAGCGTGCCGTCGCTGAGTTTGCGTTTGTTGGTGCGATCCCACGCTTCCACCGCCAGCGTTTGCCCGGCTTTTTGTGCCGCCACGACGGTTGCGATATCATTTTCCGGCAGGGTGAAGACCAGATCGATAGGGTGCGTTTGCGTCAGCACCACGATGCCGGTGGTGTCGCCGCTGGAGATCTGGTTGCCGATATCGACCTGTTTCAGACCTACGCGGCCGTCGATCGGTGCGGTGATACGGCTCCAGTCAAGCTGCAGCTGCGCGCTGGCGACGGCGGCTTCGTCGGCCTTAATCGTACCTTCGGTTTCGCTGACCAGCGACTGCTGGGTATCCAGCTCCTGGCGCGAAACCAGGTTGGTTTTTGCCAGCTGCTGATAGCGGGCCAGATCGCGGCGCGCGTTGGCCAGCGTTGCTTTGTCTTTAGCCAACTGACCCTGCGCCTGAGCGAGCGCGACTTTAAACTGACTAGGATCGATTTCTGCCAGCAGATCGCCGGCTTTGACCTGCTGGCCTTCCTGGAAGTGAATGGCTTTGAGCTGCCCGTCGACGCGGCTACGCACGGTCACGGTGTTGGCGGCCGTAATGGTACCCAGCCCGCTGAGGTAGCGCGGAACGGCTTCGCTGGTGGCGGTTGCGGCCTGTACCGGCGCGAGTGCGCCGCCAAAACGCCCGCCGTGACGTCCGCCGCCGGCCGGGGCGGCCCCTGCCGGTTTCGCTGCGCCTGAAGTGTCGGAATTGCTGCTGAAATGCCAGATGCCTATCGCCCCAGCGGCCACTACCAGCACGGCCAGCGCTACTCGCCAGCGAATCTTATGACTGCCTTTCATTGTTATACGTGTCTCGTCCTGAATCATTCCACGAAATGATACTAGTTTAGTAACGGAACGCTCAGAAAAAATGGAGGAAATATGAAAGACGGAAGGAATCGTCTGAATCGCGTCAGCTTTACGAGCCGCCTCGCAATCCCCAACGATGAAAAACCGCGCCGCCGCCGCACGTGCTACCGTCGGCGGCGTTTAGCAGGGCGCTAAAACAGGAAAGCCCCTCCTGAAGAAGGGGCCTTTTATAAGGAAAGGGTTATGATGAAACACCTCATCATACTGGTGATACTCTTAGTGATTAGCTTGCCAGCATACTAAGACACCAGGGGGAGGAGAAATCCTCCCTTACCCTCATTCCTTTACCATAGGTCGAAAAAACAGCGAAGTCAACGGCGAACCATCAGGCGAATACCACCTGCGCCCAGCGCGCCAGACCGGCGGTTACCGAGCCAAAATCGTCGCCGCCGGCAATCGGAATACCGGGCAGCTGTTGGGCCAGCGCTTTCTTAATCAGCGGCGAGCGGGCGCTGCCGCCGGTTAAGTAGATGACGTCCGGTTTTTCGCTGCTGTTTTCCAGCGCCAGCTGTACCTGCTCAAGAATGCGGGTCAGCGGCTGGTTCAGCGCCGTTTCAAGACCGTCCTGGCTGATGGCGGTCGCCAGTTCATCGCTGATAAACGGCAGTGAGGTTGCGATGTGTTCGCTTTCGGACAATGCAATTTTGCTCTCTTCCGCGCTACGCACCAGACGGTAGCTTAACCGCTGCTGCCACACTTTATAGAGCAGCGCGACTTTATCGGCGTCGCGGGCGTCACGCGCCAGATCGCGCAGCAGGCGGCCGTTGGCGGCGCTGTAGAAGTCGGTTTGCGCCGGCACGTCGTTAATCGCGACCGCGTTCCACCACGGCAGGATCGGCAGGGCGATGCCTTTTTCCGTTTCGCCGCCCATGCCGAGCAGCGGCATCAGGCTTTTGAACGCCAGCGCGATATCCAGATCGTTACCGCCAACGCGGCAGCCGCTGTGGCCGAGCAGGCTCTGCTCGCGGTCGTGACGGGCGCGCCACTGCGGCCCCATCAGCAGCACCGAGCAGTCGGTTGTCCCGCCGCCGATATCCACCACCAGCACCCGTTTTTCCTCGCTGAGGCTGGCTTCAAAATCCAGCCCGGCAGCTACCGGCTCATACTGGAAAACCACGTCGCGGAAACCGGCGCGTTTCGCCGCACGCTGCAGAATACCTACCGCCTGCGCGTTGGCTTCATCGCCGCCCAGCCCCTGGAAGTTAATCGGGCGGCCAATCACCGCCTGCTCGATGGTATCCTGCAGCTGCGACTGCGCCTGCTGGCGAATATGCAGCATCATCGAACACACTAAATCTTCGAAAACGGCAACCTGCTGCGGCTTCAGGCCGCTGGCGCCGAGGAAGGATTTCGGTGACTTCACGAAGTACACCTCTTCCGGGTCATCGATATACTGTTTGAGCGATGCCAGGCCAAACTGCACGCTGTTGCTCAGGACGTCGATATCTTCATCGCGGTTGTAGTTCATCGCGCGGCGCAGCAGGGCCTGGGTTTCATCGCCCGTGGCCGGTACCTGATGATGGCGATACAGCCATTCGCTGACCGCTTCGCGGGTCGGCGCTGACAGCATCGACGGCAGCAGGGTGCTGCCGTTCTCCATCATCAGCATGCGCGGCGCGCCGTCCTGCATCACGGCGATAGAGCAGTTCGCCGTCCCGTAGTCAAAACCAATAAACACGTCAATCATCCCCATGCCAGTGAAGAAAGGGGGGCGACTTTAGCGGAATGTGGGGCTGGCGGCAACTGGAATATGAAAGCAAGGTTTTCGCGTTGATTAGCGGCTATGCTGTCACGCTACGCCCGTTGTCTTAAGATAAGGAGACTCGATGTTTGAACTGCCCTGGCGAGCGCCGTACGACTGGCGATGGATGTTTGGTTTTTTACAGGCGCGTGCCGTTGCGGGAATCGAGCATTTTCATGCGCACAGCTATACCCGCAGCTGGCGCTGCGGGCCACATTGTGGGCTTATCACCATGACGCCGGACGACGTGCAGCAACGGCTTCGGGTGACGCTGTCCGCCGGGCTGCTGCCGGTGGCGGACGAGGCCTTAGCAGGCGTCACGAGGCTGCTGGATTTGCACTGCGATCCGCAGCAGGTGCAGCGCGCGCTGGGGGCGCTGGCGGCAGGGAGGCCGGGGCTGCGCTTGCCCGGCGCATTTGATGCCTTCGAGCAGGGCGTGAGGGCGATTCTTGGCCAACTGGTGAGCGTGAAAATGGCCGCGCGGCTGGCGGCAAAAGTGGTGGCGCTGTACGGCGAACCGCTGGCGCAGACGGACGGCTTTGCTTTATTTCCTACACCGGAGCGGCTGGTGGCGGGTGACCCACTGGCGCTGAAGGCGCTGGGAATGCCGCTCAAGCGCGCTGAAGCGCTAATCCATTTTGCCCGCGCGGCGGCCAGCGGCGAACTGCCGCTGACCCTGCCGGATGATGTCGAGCAGGCGCTTCGTGCGCTCCAGCAGTACCCGGGAATCGGCCGCTGGACTGCAAACTACTTTGCGCTGCGCGGTTGGCAGGCGCAGGATATTTTCCTGCCGGACGATTATCTGATTAAACAACGCTTTCCCGGTATGACGCCCGCGCAGATTCGCCGCTACGCCGAGCGCTGGCAGCCGTGGCGCTCCTACGCGTTATTGCATATCTGGTATGCAGACGGCTGGTCGCCGACCTGACGCGGCGGGCTGTACACCGTCACGATGCCGCGGCCGTTATGCTTCGAGGCATAGCAGGCGGAATCGGCCTGCACAAGCACGTCGGCCAACTGAGCGTTGTGCTCATGGATCAACGTCAGTCCGGCACTGGCGCCGATGCGGTGCCGACGGCCGGCCCAGGTAAACTCGTAATGTTTGATGGCTTCAACAATGCGCTCGGTTGCATTCAGCGCCTGCTCGGTAGAGCAGTGGCGCAAAATAAAGCCGAACTCATCGCCGCCGAGGCGTGCCAGAATATCGCTCGGCCGCAGCTGTGAGCGCATCAGCCCGGCGATTTCATGCAGCAGGGCATCACCGGCGGCGTGGCCAGCGCTGTCGTTGACCGCCTTGAAGAAGTCGAGATCCAGCATGATCAACGCGTGCGATTGGTGGCCGCCCGGTAGCGCCGTCAGCAGCGCTTTAAGCTGGCTTTCGAAGCTTGAACGGTTGGGCAGGCCGGTCAGCGCATCGTGACTGGCGTTATAGCTCAGCTGACGCAGCAGGCGGCGTGACTCGGTTACGTCCTGGATAACCAGCACAAAACCAATATGCTCGCCTTCCTGGGTGCTGAGCGGCGTCATGCTGTGGTGAATATCGAAGCTGCCTCCGTAGCGGTTATGCAGCACTTTATTCAGTTCGATATCGCTATCGAGGTTTTCGTCGCTGTACAGATTTTCCAGCGACGGCCCCTTATCGCCAAAGGTAATATTCAGCACCTCGCGCAGCGATTTTCCCTGGGCTTCCGCCTGCGACCAGCCGCTGATTTTCTCGGCGACCGGGTTCATAAAGGTGATGTTCTGCTGGCTGTCGGTACTGATCACTGCTTCACGAATGGAATCCAGCGTAATGTGCAGTCGCTCTTTTTCCTGGAACAGCGCTTCGTTGGTGTGGGTAATCTCTGCCATCAGGCGCTTGTTGGCCTCGCGGCTTTTTTTCAAGTCGTTGATGTCTTCAATCTGCTGGATAAAGTACAGCGGCGTACCGTCGTTGTTGCGTACCAGCGAGACCGCCAGCAGCGCCCAGACCGCTTCACCCTGACGCGTGCGGTAGCGTTTTTCCAGCGAATAGCTCTCAATTTCACCGCGCACCAGACGGTCTAACTGTACCAGGTCCTGCGGTAAATCTTCCGGCCAGGTGACCTGCTGGAAGGTCATGTGATGCAGCTCGTTCGGGGTGTAACCCAGAAAGACGCCCAGCGCTTTATTCACCTGTAGCCACTGACCATAGGCGTCGACCACCGCCATACCGACCGCCGAGTATTCCATCGCGTTGCGAAAACGGGTTTCGCTTTCCGTAATACGGCGTCGCTCGCTGTACACCGCGTACATGGCGATACTCATCACGCCGGTAGGCAGCAGCACCATCAGGAACGGCAGCCCCAGCATATTGCTTAACCGGTAGCTGTTAAGGGTGTTTACGATGATCTCCTGCACCAGCGGGTGCTGCGCAGAGAGCGTCAATACCGTCATAATGGTCAGCAGAAAAATCAGGAAGGCTTCAATGCGCGGTAGCCGCACTGCGCTCCACATCATCAGCACCATAATGAAGGTGAACGGCCAGGGCATGTACAGCATGGCAATCACGCTTAGTGCCAGCGTGAGGATGGCGGTCAGTAGGGTTGATGCCAGCAGCGTGCGGTTGCGATAGCGCTGGAAATAATCCGGGCGGATCAGTAGCCCCAGCGGCACCAGCGCCAGCGCACCGGCGGCGTCCGACAGCATCCACACTACCAGGGTCTGGAAAGCGTTGTCGCCGGGCGTCCAACTGGCGACCAGGATGCCGCCCAGGAACGGGGGAATCAGCGCCGCGGCAATCGCCATTTGCGTCCAGTCGGCTAAATTTTTCAGCGGATTATCATCCACCAGCCAGCGGCGCAGCAGTAGCGCACCCACCAGCGCCTCCATCAGATTTGCCAGCGGATAAAACAGCCCGACCTGTGCAGGGCCATCAACGGCGGTAGCGGCGATGATCCCCAGTACGCCAGCGATGCCAATACAGGGCCACAGCGTGCTGTTAAAACGGTAGAACGCCGCCGTCATGATGGCCGTTGGGAACCAGACCGGCGAGAGCTCGTTGGGTACGCGCATTAACGACAGTGAAAACAGGGTGAATAAAAACGTCACGACAGTCAGACCAAACAGTATCTGCAACGTGCGTTGCCGCGAGGCGGGGAGGAGAGGGATAAAGCTGGTTTCTTTCTTCATTACCACTGTTTTCCGGAGGCAACCGCTCTCCGGCCATGCCGAGATGAGTGCCGATTATGCAACAACTTTAGCGCTATTTATCAGATCTGTGACACTAATTGACAATAATCGTCAATTAGTTACATCCGTAATATTAATTTCATCAATGTCTTGCGCAGCAGAAACCGACGCGCGGACGTTTCATCTTTTGTCATCACCGATCGATGCATTCGACTGGTATCGTTGCGACGAAATCCCTATAATTGCCGCGTTTGGCGCTGATACACGTGTCTATTCAGATCGTTTCCTCTTGAATAATATTGTCTATTCGTGCCGTCCTTCCTATCATCCAGGTTAATCGGGTCGCAAAATTTATGACTGATAAGTCTCATCAGTGCGTCATTGTAGGCATTGCCGGCGCATCGGCTTCAGGTAAAAGTCTTATTGCTAGTACGCTGTATCGCGAACTGCGCGAGCAGGTGGGCGATGAGCACATTGGTGTCATTCCTGAAGACAGCTATTACAAAGACCAAAGTCATCTGTCCATGGAAGAGCGGGTTAAAACCAACTACGACCACCCGAACGCGATGGACCACAGTCTGCTGTTTCAGCATCTGCAAACGCTGAAACGCGGTAACCCTATTGAACTGCCGGTTTACAGCTACGTTGACCACACCCGCACGCAGGAAACGATCCACATCGAACCGAAAAAAGTGATCATCCTTGAGGGGATCCTGCTGCTGACCGACGCGCGTCTGCGCGAAGAGATGAACTTCTCCATTTTCGTTGATACGCCGCTGGATATCTGCCTGATGCGCCGCATCAAGCGCGATGTTAACGAGCGTGGTCGCTCGATGGACTCGGTGATGGCGCAATATCAGAAAACGGTACGCCCGATGTTCCTGCAGTTTATCGAACCGTCGAAGCAGTATGCCGATATCATCGTTCCGCGCGGCGGCAAAAACCGTATTGCTATCGACATTCTGAAAGCGAAAATTAGCCAGTTTTTTGAATAACTCACACGAATTGTGTAACGTGCAATAAGAGCCCTTAACCGTGATGGAAGAGGGCAGTCGTACAAAAGGAGAGTGATATGCGTCTGTGTGACCGAGATATAGAAGCCTGGCTGGATGAAGGCCGACTGGCGATTAACCCGCGTCCGCCGATTGAGCGTATCAATGGTGCCACCGTTGACGTGCGGTTAGGCAACAAGTTTCGCACCTTCAGCGGCCATACCGCCGCCTATATTGATTTAAGCGGGCCGAAGGCGGAAGTTAGCGCGGCGCTGGATCGCGTAATGAGCGAAGAGATTGTGCTGGCCGAAGGCGATGCCTTCTACCTGCATCCGGGTGAACTGGCGCTGGCGGTCACGCTGGAGTCGGTGACGCTGCCGGCGGATCTGGTGGGCTGGCTTGACGGCCGTTCCTCGCTGGCGCGTCTGGGGCTGATGGTGCACGTCACCGCGCACCGCATCGATCCCGGCTGGTCGGGCTGCATCGTGCTTGAATTCTACAACTCCGGCAAGCTGCCGCTGGCGCTGCGTCCGGGAATGCTGATTGGCGCGCTGAGCTTCGAACCGCTGTCGGGTCCGGCGGATCGCCCGTATAACCGTCGTGAAGACGCTAAATATCGCGATCAGCAGGGTGCGGTTGCCAGTCGTATTGATAAAGACTGAACCAGCGCAACGCGGGTGAGGGTGCCATGAGAAGAATATTAACGACGCTGATGATTCTGCTGGTGGTACTGGTTGCCGGCCTGTCATCGCTGGTGCTGCTGGTCAATCCTAACGACTTCCGCAGCTATATGGTGAAGCAGGTGGCCGAGCGCAGCGGATACCAGCTGCAGCTTGAGGGCGGCCTGCGCTGGCACGTCTGGCCGCGGCTGAGCATTCTGGCCGGCCGGATGGCCCTTACCGCGCCCGGCGCCAGCGCGCCGCTGGTGCGCGCTGATAACATGCGTCTTGACGTGGCGCTGCTGCCGTTGCTTTCACATCAGCTGCAGGTGAAGCAGGTGATGTTGAAAGGTGCGGTGGTGCAGCTAACGCCGCAAACCGAAGCTATTCGCGACCAAAACGCACCGGTGGCACCGCAAGGCACCACGCTGCCGCAGGAGCCGGGCGAGCGCGGCTGGTCGTTTGATGTTGCCGGGCTGCAGGTTGTTGATAGCGTGCTGGTGTTCCAGCATGAGGATGACGAGCAGATCACCGTGCGCGATATCCGCCTGCAAATGGAGCAAGATGCCCATCACCAGGCGAGCGTCGATTTCTCCGGTCGCATTAATCGCGACCAGCGTGATTTATCCCTTAATTTCTCCGCTCAGGTTCAGGCCGGCAACTATCCGCAAAGTCTTGAGGCCCAACTGTCGCAAATCAGCTGGCAGCTGCAGGGCGCCGATCTCCCGTCGCAGGGTATCAGCGGCAGCGGCAGCGTTAATGCCAGCTGGCAGGAAGCCAGCAAGATGCTGAGCTTCAGCGCGCTGAATATGACGGCCAACGACAGCTCGCTGGCAGGCGAGGGCAGCGTGGTGCTCGGCGACGCGCCGGTTTGGTCGCTGAAACTGCAGTCTGACAAGCTTAATCTCGATAATCTGCTGGTGCGGGCCGATATCTTCAGCGGCAGTGGCGGCGGCGCGCAGCAGGCGCAGTCGGCGCCGAAGCTGCCGCGTCCGGTGATTGCCAACGGCGTCAATGTACCGCCTTACAGCGGTTTAACCGGGTTCAGCGGTACGCTGTCCATGGTGGCCAAACAGGTTATCTGGCGCGGTCTGCCGTTCAGCGATGTGGCTATCCAGGCGGATAACCAGCGCGGTCTGCTGCGTGTTTCCCAGCTTGAAGGTTCGCTGGCCGGCGGGCAGATTTCGCTGCCGGGCACGCTGGACGCCCGCGACGGTACGCCGCAGGCGACGTTCCAGCCGAAGCTCGATAATATTGAAATCGGCAGCCTGTTAAAGGCCTTTAATTACGCCATTAACATGACCGGTAAAATGTCGCTGGCAGGGGACTTCTCCGGTTCGGTGATTGATGCCAACCACTTCCGCCGCGACTGGCAGGGGCAGGCGAACCTTGAGATGAAAAATACCCGCACCGAGGGGCTGAACTTCCAGCAGCTGGTGCAGCAGGCCGTTGAGCGCAGCACCGACGTGCGCGCGCAGGAGAACGATGACAACGCTACGCGTCTGGATGAAATGAGCACCGACATCGATCTCGATAACGGCGTGCTGACGCTCAATAACCTGCAGGGCAAATCGTCGCTGATTCAGTTAACCGGTAAAGGGACGCTCAATCTGGTGAAAGAAGAAGGTGACATGCAGTTTGGTATTCAGGTTGTTGACGGCTGGCAGGGTCAGGGCCGACTCATCGATATTCTGAAATCGACGGCCATCCCACTGCGCGTTTACGGTAAGTGGGAGGCGCTAAATTACAGCCTGCAGGTTGATCAAATTCTGCGTCGCCAGCTGCAAAACGAAGCGAAACGCCGCTTAAATGATTGGGCGGAGCGTAATAAAAATACGCAGTCCGGTAAGGACGTCAAACAGCTGTTAAATCAGCCTTAACCCGCTGCCGTTAACCCGGCGTCGCAGCGTTCAACCGCGCGACGCCGGAAACGCACTTTACTCTTCGTAATCCCACTCTTCCTGCGGCTGCGGGATAATCTGGACTTTTTGCACCCTGTGGCTCTCAACCTGTAAGGTTTTCAGCGTCCACCGGCCAATCTGTACCTCTTCGCCGGCTTTAGGAATGCGCTGCAGATGCTCCATGAGCAGCCCGGCAATGGTGTGATACTCGCGCTTTTCATCCAGCGGCAACGGCACATACTGCACCAGGTCTTCCAGCGGCATGTGGCCGTTGGCCGTCCAGCTGCCGTCGGCATTTTTCTGAATATCGTGGCGGGCGTCAATCTCCTCCGCCTCGTTAGGCAGATTGCCAGCAATGGTTTCCGTCACGTCGCTTAAGGTGACCACCCCTTCAACGGAACCGAACTCATCCACCACAAAGGCGAAGTGGGTCCGCGCGTTGCGGAACTGCTCCAGCGCCGACAGCAGCGGCAGCGCTTCCGGGAAGACCAGCGGCTGGCGGATTAATACGCGCAGATCCAGCGGTTCGCCGCGCAGCGACTGCTGCAGCAGATCGATAACGTGCACCACGCCGAGCAGGTCTTCTTCATCTTCGCCGCCGGTGACCACCAGACGCGTATGCTGGTTTTTTTCCAGCAGGGCGCGAATGTCGCTTTCCGGGGCGCTAAGGTCGATATGCTCAATATCATGGCGTGAGGTCATAATACTGCTGACGGTGCGCTGATTGAGATTGAGCACGCGCTCAATCATCCGTCGTTCCTGCGGGTCAAAGACCTGCTGGTCATCCTGATCGACCAGCAGCGATGCGGTGCCAGCATCCAGTTCAGCATCCTCTTTTTTGCCGCTTAATAAACGCAGCACCGCATCGGTGGTGCGGCTACGCAGCGACTGATTGGCGCTCAGGAAGCGGCGTCGGTTGAAGATTGCCAACTGGTTGAGAAACTCGATCATCACCGAGAAACCAATCGCAGCGTACAGGTAGCCTTTCGGAATGATGACGCCGAAGCCTTCCGCGACCAGGCTAAAGCCGATCATCAGGAGGAAGCTCAGGCACAAAATAACGATAGTGGGGTGGCTGTTCACAAAGCGGGTCAGCGCCTTGCTGGCCAGCAGCATCAGGCTGATGGCGATAATGACCGCAGCCATCATGACCGCCAGATGGTCAACCATCCCGACGGCGGTGATCACCGAATCGAGCGAGAAGACCGCATCCAGCACCACAATTTGCAAAACGACCGGCCAGAAACGTGCTCCGCGCCGCTGCGTTGGACTATCGCTGTCTTTGCCTTCCAGACGCTCGTTGAGCTCCACCGTAGCCTTAAACAGCAGGAAGAAGCCGCCGACCAGCATAATCAGATCGCGAGCGCTGAAGGTGAAGTCGCGGAGGCTAAACAGCGGCTTGGTGAGGGTGACCAGCCACGAAATAGAGGCCAGAAGCAGAAGGCGCATGACCATCGCCAGCATCAGCCCGGTGACGCGCGCCCGGTCGCGCTGGGCAGGCGGCAGTTTTTCCGCCAGGATGGCGATAAACACCAGATTATCAATTCCGAGAACCAGCTCAATGACGACCAGCGTCACGAGTCCCGCCCAAATAGAGGGATCGGCAATCCATTCCATACGTTGGCTAAAACCTTATGTTACAAGACGATTTGATCATGGATAAAGCCGCGGCAAAATGCAACGTCTGCCGGTGATTTATCACGATAAACCTTATGGATATGACGAAAATAATCGGCTGAATTGAATTAAAATAAATAACGAAAAAGATAAATAGCCTATATTGTCAATATAAAGAAAATCCTAAAACTTCAACGTTATTAGGTCTTAATATTATTCTTAAAAATATTTTTTAAGCAGCGGTAACCTTGCCTGCTATTCACTTAGCTGCAACAATTCTTTCGACGCTGAATGGAATAACCATTTACGTACGGTATAAAATAGTCATGCGGATGAGATAATTCCTGTAATTATATATCCAGGAATATTTCCTGTTCATTTCGCAATGACCGTGTTTTCTATAACAATATGAATTTTATGTGAATTGGTAGCTGGAAGCCAAGGGCGGTAGCGTGCCTGAAGGCGTGACGCAAAGCCTGAATTATTCTGTCAATAGCCTGCGGATGAATCCCTGTCTTTTTAGGATATATGCCAATTATATTTCATGGGGAATATCGGCGTCGTGGATTTAAAGGTAATCAAAGAGTACGGATTAATTTAATTCGCACAGGATAATTTTCTGCCAAAGTGATAAATAATCAATGATGAAATCCAAACTAAAATTGATGCCATTATTGGTGTCGGTAACCTTGATGAGTGGCTGCACCATCCTTCCCGGCAGCAATATGTCTACCTACGGAAAAGATGTGATTAAGCAGCAGGATGCTGATTATGACATTGGCCGGATGGTGAATGTTTATCCGCTGACCCCGCGCCTGATTGAACAATTACGCCCGCGTCCCAACGTCGCGCAGCCGAACATGTCGCTGGATCAGGAGTTAAGCAATTACCAGTACCGCGTAGGCTCCGGCGACGTGCTGAACGTCACCGTCTGGGATCACCCCGAGCTGACGACGCCGGCGGGGCAGTATCGTAGTTCCAGCGACACCGGCAACTGGGTACAGCCGGATGGCACTATTTTCTATCCCTACATTGGCAAGGTGCAGGTTAAAGGCCGCACGCTAGCGGAAATTCGTCAGACCATCACCCAACGTCTCGCCGCCTACATTACCGATCCTCAGGTGGATGTGAACGTTGCCGCCTTCCGCTCGCAAAAGGTGTATGTCTCCGGGCAGGTGAACAAGTCCGGACAGCAGGCGATCACCAACGTACCGCTGACCGTACTGGATGCGCTTAACGCCGCGGGCGGACTGAGCGAGCTGGCGGACTGGCGCAACGTGGTGTTGACGCATGACGGCAAAGAGCAGCGCATCTCGGTACAGGCGCTGATGCAAAACGGCGATCTGAGCCAGAACCGGCTGCTTTACCCGGGCGATATTCTGTTCGTCCCGCGCAACGATGATCTGAAAGTCTTCGTGATGGGCGAAGTGAAAAAACAGAGCACGCTCAAAATGGACTTCAGCGGCATGACGCTCACCGAAGCGCTTGGCCAGGCCGAGGGGATCGACCTGACCACCTCCGACGCCAGCGGCATCTTCGTGATTCGTCCAACCAAAGCGGGTAACGGCGGCAAAATGGCCAATATTTATCAGCTTGATATGTCCGATGCGACCTCGCTGGTGATGGCGACCAACTTTGTGCTGCAGCCTTACGACGTGGTTTACGTCACGACCGCACCGGTTGCCCGCTGGAACCGTCTGATCAACCAACTGTTGCCGACCATCAGTGGCGTTCGCTACATGACCGACACGGCGAAAGACATTCATACCTGGTAACCATCATGTTTAACAAAATTCTTGTGGTGTGCGTGGGGAACATCTGCCGTTCCCCGACGGCGGAACGCTTGTTGCGCCGTCATCTGCCGACGATGACCATCGAGTCGGCGGGGCTGGGGGCGCTGGTGGGCAAAGCGGCGGATGAGCGTGCCGCCAGCGTTGCGGCCGGACATGCGGTTTCACTTGAGGGGCACCGTGCGCGGCAGCTCTCCGGGCGCATGTGTCGGGATTACGATCTGATTCTGGCGATGGAGAAACGTCACGTTGCCACCCTGCATGAAATGGCGCCCGAGATGCGCGGCAAAGTGATGCTGTTTGGGCATTGGGATAACGAACGCGAAATTCCCGATCCGTATCGCAAAAGCCTGGAGGCGTTTGAAGCGGTGTACCAGTTACTCGACAGGTCTGCCAGCCAGTGGGCGCAGGCACTGAAAGCTCAGCAGGGATAACCATGACAGATAAAGTAAAACAGATAAGTCCGCCGGCTTCGGGCGGTGATGAAATTGATATTGGCCGCCTGGTGGGCACCGTTGTTGAGGGAAAGTGGTGGGTTATTGGCGTTACCGCGGCGTTTGCCGTGGCGGCGATTATCTACACCCTGTTCGCGACGCCGATTTACAGCGCCGATGCGCTGGTGCGTATTGAACAAAATCAGGGCAGCGCGCTGGTGCAGGATATCAGCAACGCGCTGACCAGCAAACCCCCGGCCTCTGAGGCGGAAATCCAGATGATTACCTCCCGCCTGGTGCTGGGCAAAACCGTTGACGATCTGGATCTGGACATCGCGGTCAGCAAGAACACCTTGCCTGTCATCGGGGCCGGGTGGGAGCGGTTGATGGGACGCCAGAATGAGACGGTGAAAGTCACGACCTTCAATCGTCCGGTCGCGATGGCCGACAGCACGTTTACGCTGGAAGTCCTGAGCCCCACCGCCTACCGCTTGAGCAATGATGACGGCTTTAGCGCAGAGGGCAAAGTGGGGGAAGCGTTAAATAAAGATGGCGTATCGCTGGTAGTCGCCGGGATTACCGCCCGTGAGGGCGCGCGTTTTACCGTCACTAAGTACTCCACGCTGGGGATGATTAACACGCTGCAAAACAGCCTGAGCGTGACGGAAGATGGCAAAGATTCCGGCGTGTTGACGCTGACGATGGTGGGGGAGGATAAGGATCGGATCCGCGACATCCTCAACACCATCGCCCATAACTATGTCGCGCAAAACGTGGCACGTAAATCGGAAGAAGCGGCCAAAAGTCTCGAGTTCCTTGAAGTCCAGCTGCCGCAGGTGCGCAGTCAGCTGGATGTCGCGGAGAACAAGCTCAACGCCTACCGTCAGCAGAAAGACTCCGTTGACCTGCCGCTGGAGGCGAAGTCGGTGCTGGACTCGATGGTTAACATCGATGCCCAACTGAACGAACTGACCTTCCGCGAAGCGGAAATCTCCAAGCTTTATACCCGTATTCACCCGGCCTACCGTACTTTGCTGGAAAAGCGCCGTGCGCTGGAAGAAGAAAAGGCGAAGCTGAGCAAACGGGTGACGGCAATGCCGAAAACCCAGCAGGAAATCGTACGCCTGACCCGCGACGTCGAGTCTGGTCAACAGGTTTATATGCAGCTGCTGAATAAACAGCAGGAGTTGAAAATTACCCGCGCCAGCACCGTCGGCGATGTGCGCATCGTCGATCCGGCGATCGCTCAGCCGGGGGTTGTGAAGCCGAAGAAAGCGCTGATCGTTCTGGGCAGTATTATTCTCGGCCTGATGTTGTCGATTGTCGGCGTACTGCTGCGCTCGTTGTTTAACCGAGGGATTGAAAGCCCGCAGGCGCTGGAAGAGCGCGGTATCAACGTCTATGCGAGCATCCCGCTGTCGGAATGGCAGAAATCGCGCGATAGCGTCAAAAGCGTGAACGGCGTGAAGCGCTACAAACAAAGCCAACTGCTGGCGGTGGGCAACCCGACCGATCTGGCGATTGAGGCCATCCGCAGCCTGCGTACCAGCCTGCATTTCGCCATGATGCAGGCGTCTAACAACGTGCTGATGATGACCGGGGTCAGCCCGTCTATCGGTAAAACCTTCGTCTGCGCCAACCTGGCGGCGGTCATTAGCCAGACCCATAAACGGGTACTGATGATCGACTGCGATATGCGTAAAGGGTACGCCCACGAGCTGCTTGGCACCGCTAATGATAACGGCCTTTCAGAGGTGCTGGTGGGCAAAACGGCGATTGAGCACTGCGTGAAGAAAACCGCGGTCACAAATCTTGACCTCGTGCCGCGTGGACAGATCCCGCCGAATCCGTCTGAACTGCTGATGGCCGAGCGTTTTAGCGAACTGCTGAAATGGGCGAGTGCGAACTACGACCTGGTGCTGATTGATACCCCACCGATTCTTGCCGTAACCGATGCCGCTATCGTGGGCCGCCATGCGGGCACCACGCTGATGGTGACGCGCTACGCGGTAAACACGCTGAAAGAGGTGGAGACCAGCCTGAGCCGCTTTGAGCAAAACGGCATTGTCGTCAAAGGGGTGATTCTTAACTCGATCTTCCGCCGTGCCACCGGTTATCAGGATTACGGCTACTACGAGTATGAGTATCAGTCGGATTCGAAATAGTCTTTTCCCTCTCATCCCGACCCTTACCCCTGTGGAGGGAGGGCCAGGGTGAGGGGAATAACCGCTCAACTGCCTATTCAGGGATATACCATGACAATAGACAACCCGTTGATCTCTATCTATATGCCGACCTGGAACCGACAGCAGCTGGCGATTCGCGCCATCAAATCTGTTCTCCGCCAGGACTACCCCCATTGGGAAATGATTATCGTCGATGATTGTTCCAGCCAGTATGAGCAGCTCCAGCAATACGTTGACGGGCTAAACGATAGCCGCGTGCAGTATACGCGTAACGCTATTAACAGCGGCGCCTGCGCGGTGCGCAATCAGGCAATTTTGCAGGCCAAAGGGCAGTTTATTACCGGCATCGATGACGACGATGAGTGGACGCCGAACCGACTGTCGCTGTTCCTTGAGCATAAGCATCAGCTGATGAATCACGCGTTTTTATATGCCAATGACTACGTCTGCGAAGGCGAAGTTTACTCGCAGCCTGCCAGCCTGCCGCTGTACCCCAAGTCGCCGTTCTCCCGTCATCTGTTCTACAAGCGCAACATCGTCGGTAATCAGGTGTTTAGCTGGGCCTGGCGTTTTAAAGAGAGCCTTTTTGATACCGAACTCAAGGCGGCGCAGGACTATGACATCTTTCTGCGCATGGTCATGGCCTACGGCGAGCCGTGGAAAATTGAAGCGGCAACGCAGATTTTGCACATTAATCACGGCGAAATGCAGATTACCTCATCGCCGAAGAAGTTCTCGGGCTACTTCCGTTTCTACCGCAAACACAAAGCCAGGTTTGACCGCGCCAGCAAGAAATATCAGCTGTTTACGCTGTATCAGATTCGTAATAAACGCATGACATGGAAAACGTTTTTGACGCTGCTGTCGGTACGTAACGGAAAGCGCTGGGTTGACGGACTGCGGAGTAAATAATGCTACTGGAAGATTTACGCGCAAACGGCTGGAGCCTGCGCCCGTGCGGCATGGTTATCGCCTATCGCATCGCCCACTTTTGCTCGGTGTGGCGCAAAAAAAACATCCTCAACAACCTGTGGGCCGCGCCGGTGCTGGTGCTGTATCGGCTGATAACCGAATGTGTGTTTGGTTACGAAATTCAGGCGGCAGCGACCATCGGCCGACGTTTCACCATCCACCATGGCTACGCGGTGGTTATCAATAAAAACGTCGTGGCCGGCGACGATTTCACCATCCGCCATGGCGTCACCCTCGGCAATCGAGGTCCGGGAAGCCTGGCCTGTCCGACGCTCGGCAACGGCGTCGAGCTGGGGGCCAACGTGGTCATCATTGGTGGCATCACCGTTGGCAATCACGTCACTATTGGCGCGGGGAGCGTCGTGCTGGACGACATTCCCGACCACGCGCTGGTTACCGGCGAAAAAGCGCGAGTCAAGGTCATCAAATGAAAATTATGCAATTTAACGTCCGCCTGGCCGAAGGCGGTGCGGCGGGCGTAGCGCTGGATTTGCATCAGCGCGCGCTGCGCCAGGGGCTGGCGTCGAAATTTATCTACGGTTACGGCAAGGGCGGCAAAAAGAGCGTGAGCCACGATTGTTATCCGCAGGTGGTCAAGCAGACCGGGCGACTAACGTCGATGGCGAACCTGGCGCTGTTCCGTTTGTTTAACCGCGATCTGTTCGGCAACCTGAACAATCTGTATCGCCAGGTGAGCGAAATCGAAGGGCCGGTGGTGCTGCATTTTCACGTGATGCACAGCTACTGGCTGAATCTGGCGGAGGTGGTGAACTTCTGCACCCGGTTGAGGGCGCATAAACGCGATGTCACGCTTATCTGGACGTTGCACGATCACTGGAGCGTTACGGGGCGCTGCGCGTTTACCGATGGTTGTGATGGCTGGAAAACCGGCTGTCAGAAGTGCCCGACGCTCGGCAACTATCCGCCGGTGAAGGTCGACCGTGCGCATCAGCAGGTAGAGGAAAAACGCCGGCTATTCCGCCAGATGCTGGCGCTCGGCTGCCGCTTTATTTCACCCAGCCAGCACGTTGCCGATGCATTTAACGGCCTCTACGGTATCGGGCGCTGCCAGATTATTAATAACGGTATCGATGTTGCCACTGAGGCCGTTCTGGCCGAGCTGACGCCGGTAAAACGCCATTCATCGCGTCCTAAAATCGCCGTGGTGGCCCACGATCTGCGTTATGACGGTAAAACGAACCAGCAGCTGGTGCGTGACATCATCGCCCTTGGCGACAAGGTCGAGGTGCATACCTTCGGCAAATTCTCGCCGTTTTCCGGCAGTAACGTGGTGAACCACGGCTTTCTGACCGATAAGCGTCAGCTAATGAGTGAACTGAATCCACTGGACGCACTGCTGTTCAGTTCGCGGGTGGATAACTACCCGCTGATTCTGTGCGAAGCACTGTCCATCGGCGTGCCGGTGATTGCCACCCACAGCGAGGCGGCAAAAGAGGTGCTGGCGAAATCCGGTGGCCGAACGGTGGATGAGACCGACGTACTGACGCTGGTGCAGCAGCCGAAAGCGGAGATCGCCGAATCCATCTTTGGCACGTCACTGGAAAACTTTAGCGCGCGCAGCCGCAAGGCCTATAGCGGACAACAGATGCTGGAGGAATATGTCTCGTTCTATCAGAGTCTGTAGCTATCTGCTGCTGCCGCTTATTTACTTGCTGGTCAACGTCAAGCTGGCGCAGCTCGGGGAAAGTTTCCCGATTACCATCGTGACCTTTCTGCCGGCGCTGCTGCTGCTGTTTGTTGAGCGCATCAATCTCAAAAAGCTGATGATTGCCCTTGGTATCGGCGTCGCGCTCACGCTGTTCAACTACGCCTTTGGCCAATCGCTGGATCCCGGTAAGTACGTCACGTCGACGATGCTGTTTGTCTATATCGTGATTATCATCGGTATGGTCTGGAGCATTCGCTTTAAAACCATTTCACCGCATAACCACCGCAAAATTCTGCGCTTCTTTTACGTGGTGATTACCCTGGTGGTGATGCTGGCGGCGCTGGAGATGGCGCAGATTATTTTAACCGGCGGCAGCAGCCTGATTGCGACAATTTCCAAATATCTTATTTACAGCAATAGCTATGTTCTGAATTTTATCAAATTCGGCGGAAAGCGAACCACTGCGCTATATTTTGAACCCGCATTCTTCGCTCTGGCATTAATCTCAATTTGGCTCTGCATCAAACAGTTTGGTATCAAAACGCCAAAGTCTGATGCTATGATTCTGGCAGGGATAATTCTTTCCGGGTCCTTTTCAGGGGTAATGACATTTATTCTGTTTTACCTGCTTGAGTGGGCTTTTCAGTATCTGAACAAAGAGGCGATTAAGAAAAAGTTACCGCTGGCGATTATCTCATTAGGGGCGTTTTTTATCGGCCTGGTATTTGCGTTCCCGTATCTTGCGGAACGTATTGGCGATTTGGGTACGGAAGGCTCATCGTCATATTATCGTATTATAGGTCCGCTGGTGATGGTCGGCTATTCATTAACCAGCGTTGATGGGGTTGTGCGTTTTGGTTCACTTTACGAATATGTGGCATCATTCGGAATATTTAACGGTGCGGATGTCGGTAAAACCATAGACAATGGTTTGTATCTGTTAATGATTTATTTTTCCTGGTTTGCTGTGGTATTAACTGCCGGTTATCTATATTACGTCTTTAAAATGTTCATTAACGCATTTGGGAATAATCGTAATTTTTCTGTGCAGCTGTATCTTTTTACGCCGATATCGTTGTTTTTTACCGGTTCGATATTTAGCCCGGAATATGCATTTTTAATTGTTTGTCCTTTTATTCTGCGTAAAGCGCTGAATATTGCCGACAGTCGATGAGGTGAAACATGTTGTTGAGCGTGGTAACCGTGGCGTTTCGTAACGTAGACGGAGTGGTCAAAACCTGGCGTTCGCTGGCGCATCTGGCGAACGATCCGAGCCTCACCTTTGAGTGGATTGTCGTCGACGGCGGCTCACAGGACGGGACGGCGGAATTTCTTGAGAAACGCAATGGCCAGTACCGATTACGCTACGTCAGCGAGCCGGATAAAGGGCTGTACGATGCGATGAATAAAGGCATCCGCATGGCGCAGGGCAAGTTTGTTCTGTTCCTGAACTCCGGCGACAGTTTCCATCCTGACGTTTCGCAGTTTGTCCGCCAGCTGCGCGCTAAAAACGATGATGCGATGTACCTCGGCGACGCGATGCTGGACTTCGGCGACGGTCATCGTATCCGGCGCAGCGCAAAGCGCGGCTGGTACATTTATCACAGCCTACCGGCGAGCCATCAGGCGATTTTCTTCCCGCTGCGTGGCTTACAACATTATCCGTACGATGTGCAGTACCGCGTTTCTTCTGACTATGCGCTGGCTGCCCGGATGTATAAATCAGGCTATACCTTTAAGCGTATTAAAGGGCTGGTGTCCGAATTTTCCATGGGCGGTGTTTCCACCACGAATAATATGCAACTGTGCCAGGATGCCAAAAAGGTACAGCGCGATATATTGCGAATGCCGACGCTGTTGACGGAATTATCATATTTATTACGCCTGCGCACGACCGGTAAAACCAAAGCCTTATATCACAAAGCATAAGGGGTCAGGATGCAGGAATTATCAGGATTTTCAGTACCGAAAGGTTTTCGCGGTGCCGGGGGCATTAAAGTTCAAATCTGGTGGGCGGTGCAGGCAACATTATTTGCGTGGTCGCCACAGATTCTGTATCGCTGGCGTGCATTTTTATTACGCCTGTTTGGCGCGAAAATAGGAAAAAACGTAGTGATTCGCCCGTCGGTGAAAATTACCTATCCGTGGAAATTAACCATTGGTGATTACGCCTGGGTGGGGGATGACGCGGTGTTATATACCCTTGGGAACATTACCCTTGGGGCGAATTCGGTCGTATCGCAAAAATGTTATTTATGCACCGGCAGTCATGATTATCAAAGCGCGCATTTTGATATTAACGCTGCGCCAATTGTGGTCGGTGAAAAATGCTGGCTGGCAACGGATGTTTTTGTCGCACCCGGTATAACGATTGGCCATGGCACGATCGTCGGTGCCCGCAGCAGTGTATTTAAATCGCTACCGGCAAATACGATTTGCCGTGGCAATCCCGCAGTGGTTACGCGTGAGCGCGTAGAGAAAGTGAATCCCTAAACGGGACAAATTGAGGAAAATAGCATGTCAAAAGTTGCACTTATTACCGGCGTAACGGGGCAAGACGGTTCTTATCTGGCGGAACTGCTGCTGGAGAAAGGCTATGAAGTTCACGGGATCAAGCGCCGTGCTTCCTCCTTTAATACCGAACGTGTCGATCACATCTATCAGGATCCGCACAGCAGTAATCCGAAGTTCCATCTGCACTACGGCGATTTAACCGACAGCTCCAACCTGACGCGTATTTTGCAAGAAGTACAGCCGGATGAAGTCTATAACCTCGGGGCGATGAGCCACGTCGCCGTGTCGTTCGAGTCTCCGGAATATACTGCCGATGTGGATGCCATGGGAACGCTGCGCCTGCTGGAGGCGATTCGCTTCCTGGGGCTGGAGAAGAAAACCCGTTTCTATCAGGCGTCAACCTCTGAGCTGTATGGCCTGGTGCAGGAAATTCCGCAGAAAGAGACCACGCCGTTTTATCCGCGCTCGCCGTATGCCGTGGCCAAACTGTATGCCTACTGGATCACCGTCAACTACCGTGAATCCTACGGCATGTACGCCTGTAACGGCATTCTGTTTAACCATGAATCTTCGCGCCGCGGCGAAACCTTCGTCACCCGCAAAATCACCCGCGCGATTGCCAACATTGCTCAGGGTCTGGAGAAGTGTCTGTACCTCGGCAACATGGATTCCCTGCGTGACTGGGGCCACGCGAAAGACTACGTCAAAATGCAGTGGATGATGCTGCAGCAGGACCATCCGGAAGATTTCGTGATTGCCACCGGCGTGCAGTATTCGGTACGTCAGTTTGTCGAAATGGCGGCGGCTCAGCTGGGCATCAAACTGCGCTTCGAAGGGAAGGGCGTTGAAGAGAAAGGCATCGTGGTTTCCGTGACTGGCCATGATGCGCCGGGCGTGAAGCCGGGTGATGTGATGGTGGCGGTCGATCCACGCTACTTCCGTCCGGCGGAAGTGGAAACCCTGCTCGGCGACCCAACCAAAGCGCATGAGAAGCTGGGCTGGAAGCCGGAAACGACCGTGCAGGAAATGGTGTCTGAAATGGTGGCTAAGGATCTTGAGGCGGCGAAGAAATACTCACTCTTAAAGTCACATGGTTATGACGTTGCGATTGCGGTAGGGAGCTGATTATGAATAAGAAACGTGTTTATATCGCTGGTCATCGCGGCATGGTGGGATCTGCTATTTATCGACAACTTTCTGAACGTGAAGATATAGAGCTTGTTGTACGCAGTCGTGAGCAACTTAATCTATTGGATACCCGCGCTGTGAATGAGTTTTTCGCGAGCGAACAGTTGGATGAAATATACCTTGCAGCGGCAAAGGTGGGTGGGATTATGGCTAATAATACTTATCCGTCAGATTTCATCTATGAAAATATGATGATGGAAAATAATATTATCCATGCGGCGCATAGTTTTAATGTTCAGAAACTTCTTTTTCTTGGTTCTTCATGTATTTATCCTAAATTTGCGGAGCAGCCGATCAAGGAGAGCGAACTTCTACAAGGAACGTTAGAACCCACAAATGAGCCTTATGCAATTGCTAAAATTGCCGGGATAAAATTATGTGAATCATACAATCGCCAATATGGTCGAGATTATCGCTCGGTGATGCCAACAAATCTGTATGGGCAAAATGATAACTTCCACTTACATAATTCTCATGTGATTCCTGCACTATTACGTCGTTTTCATGACGCGGTGTACCGTAACGATAAGACCGTGGTGGTTTGGGGAAGTGGAAAACCAATGCGTGAATTTTTGCATGTTGACGATATGGCGGCAGCAAGTATTCACGTTATGGAACTTGATGATGAAGTTTGGCAGGAACAAACAAATCCGATGTTGTCACATGTAAATGTTGGCACTGGCGAAGATTGTACGATCCGCGAACTCGCGGACACCATTGCGAAAGTAGTAGGATTTCAAGGTGAAATTAAATTTGATCCTTCTAAGCCTGATGGCACGCCACGTAAACTACTTGATGTTAGCCGTCTTAGAAAATTGGGTTGGCATCATGAGATTGCTCTTGAACAGGGGCTCATCTTAACCTACCGATGGTTCCTTGATAATCAGCATCAATTCAGGGGGGAGTAATGTTTCTTAATCCAGAAGAGTTTTCACAGGTTGTCAGAAAAACCCCTCTTATTTCAATTGATTTTATTCTTGAAAATGAACAAGGAGAATTTCTTGTTGGCCGAAGAAAAAATAGACCTGCTCAAGGGTATTGGTTTGTTCCTGGCGGTAGAGTGTTAAAAGATGAAGATCTAAGTTTTGCCTTCACTCGTCTTGCCGAAGAGGAATTAAATCAAAGATTTTCTATTTTAGATGGAAATTTTTTTGGGGTATGGCAGCATTTTTATAATGATAATTTTTCTTCTTCTGAGTTTACTACTCATTATATTGTGCTTGGCTTTCGTCTTAAAATTAATACCGGACAGAGGTACTTTCCGTCGGGTCAGCATGATTCATGGCGGTGGATGACTGCCGCAGAGTTGCTTACCGATGAGAACGTTCATGAGAATACGCGGGCCTATTTTGATAAAAATCTTCAGCATCAGGTATTTGGACTATGAAGATTCTTGTGTATGGCATCAATTATTCACCGGAACTTACTGGGATCGGCAAGTATACCGGGGAGATGGTCGAATGGATGGTAAATAAAGGGCATGATGTACGTGTTATTACAGCCCCGCCTTATTATCCAGAGTGGCGTGTACATCAGGCGTATTCTTCATGGCAGTATCGTCGCGAGGAAGGCGATTCTATTGTCTGGAGATGCCCGATTTATGTCCCGAAAAAGCTAACAATGCTGAAGCGGATGTTACATCTCAGCAGTTTTGCAGTAAGCAGCATCTTCCCATTACTGGCACAACGAGGCTGGAAACCTGACTTGATTATCGGCGTCATACCAACGTTGTTTTGTACTCCGGGGATGCGTCTTCTGGCTAAGCTAACGGGCGCGAAAACCTTATTACATATTCAGGATTATGAGGTTGACGCGATGATCGGACTGCGATTTTCAGGAAAGAGAAAGACAGGAAATATGGCACGTCTTGCCAGCGCGTTTGAACGTACTGGTTTACTTGGCGTCGATTATATTTCAACTATCTCTCATGCCATGATGAGAAAGGCACAAGATAAAGGTGTGCCGCAAGACAAAATCATTTTCTTTCCTAATTGGACTGAGGTTTCGCGCTTCCGTCAGGTTTGTTCAACCGATATTGAATCAATGAGGCAACAGCTTAATCTTCCAAAAAATAAAAAGATAATTCTTTATTCTGGAAATATCGGCGAAAAACAGGGTATGGAAATTATCGTTGAGGCTGCTGCGCGTAAGCTGGATACACCGTGGGTATTTGTTATTGTTGGTGAAGGAGGCGGTAAAAATAAAATTGAAAAAATGGTTGCTGATCGTGAATTGACAAATGTTAAATTCTATCCGCTACAACCTTATGAATTTTTACCCGCATTACTTAAAATGGCGGATTGCCATTTGATTATTCAGCGGCGAGGTGCTGCTGATGCCGTGTTACCTTCGAAATTGACCAATATTTTAGCTGTTGGCGGTAATTCTGTGATTACTGCAGAATCAGACACTGAACTTGGACTCCTTTGTCAAAAACATCCCGGTATTGCGGTGTGCGTAGAACCAGAATCCGTTGACGCGTTGATCCACGGTATCGAATTGGCATTGAAATACCCTGTAAATAATACTGTCGCTCAAGCCTATGCAGAGAATGCCTTCGATAAGGAAAGCATTCTTAATAAATTTATTTCGGATATGCAGGAATGATTATGAATCAGAATAAACTTTATCCAATTATCATTGCTGGTGGTTCCGGGAGTCGATTATGGCCATTATCCAGAACGCTATATCCCAAGCAATTTTTAAGCATTAATGGCGAGGGGTCTATGCTTCAATCGACGATCGGTCGACTGCATGGATTAGACTGCGTACCACCGTTTGTTATTTGTAATGAAAAACACCGTTTTATTGCTGCGGAGCAATTACAGAATGTAGGCCAATTAACCGGAAATGTGATTCTTGAGCCAGCAGCTCGTAATACTGCTCCAGCTATTGCTTTAGCCGCATTGATAGCGTGTAAAAACGAACCTGACCATAACCCATTGCTGCTTGTTCTTGCAGCAGACCATGTTGTGGAGGAACGAAAAGCATTTCAGGACGCAGTGAACTCTGCAATTCCATTGGCTGAAAATGGTAAATTAGTTACCTTTGGCATAGTTCCAGATGCCCCTGAAACAGGATATGGATATATTCTTCGTGGCGATGTTAATAGTACAGAAATAAACGTGGATTCTGTAGCGTTTGATGTTGCGGCTTTTGTTGAAAAACCCGATCAGAAAACGGCAGAAAGATACCTGTCAAGTGGAAATTACTATTGGAATAGCGGTATGTTTTTATTCCAGGCCAGGCGTTATCTGGAGGAGTTGGAAAAATATCGACCGGATATTTTACAGGCATGCCAGGAGGCCGTGGCTAACGCCGAAATTGATAATGACTTTATCCGCGTGGATAAAATGGCTTTTGAGATGTGCCCTGATGAATCAATCGATTATGCCGTTATGGAAAAAACGAGTGATGCTGTGGTGTTGCCTATGAACGTGGGATGGAGCGATGTCGGCTCATGGTCGTCCCTTTGGGCAATTAGCCATCATGACTCTGAGGGCAATGTCCAGCACGGCGATGTGATCAGCCATAACACCGAAAATAGCTATGTATATGCTGAGTCTGGTTTGGTAACGACCGTAGGGGTGAAAGATCTCATTGTTGTACAAACGAAAGATGCCGTATTGATTGCCAACAAAAGCGAAGTTCAGGATGTAAAAAAGATCGTTGAAAGAATCAAAGCTGAAGGCAGAAATGAGCATCATATTCACCGTGAGGTTTATCGCCCTTGGGGCAAATATGACTCGATAGATGATGGAAATCGCTACCAGGTTAAACGAATCACAGTTAAACCTGGAAGTGGCTTTGAAATGCGGATGCATCATCATCGTGCAGAGCATTGGATTATTGTGGCGGGTACAGCAGAGGTAACTATTAATAGTAGTACCCATTTATTATGTGAGAACCAATCTATTTATATCCCACAGGGAACGGCTCATTGTCTTCTTAATCCGGGTAAAGTACCCCTTGAAATGATTGAAGTTCGTTCAGGAACATATCTTGAAGAAGATGATATTGTAAGATTTTCCACGAGTGATTATCTGTAATTAAATTTGATTAAATAGTTTTTCATCTTCTCCAGAATAGTTAATTAAGTTTATGTCCATTTATACGGTTGGACAGGTGCTCTATTACCTACAAAAGGTACAACATGAAAAAATTAACCTGTTTTAAAGCCTACGACATCCGCGGCAAGCTTGGCGAAGAGCTGAATGAAGACATCGCCTGGCGCATTGGTCGCGCCTACGGTGAATACCTGAAACCGCAAACGATCGTGCTGGGCGGTGACGTGCGCCTGACCAGCGAAGCGCTGAAGCTGGCGCTGGCTAACGGCCTGCGTGATGCGGGCGTCGACGTGCTGGATATTGGCCTGTCCGGCACCGAAGAGATTTACTTTGCCACCTTCCACCTTGGCATTGACGGCGGCATTGAAGTCACCGCCAGCCATAACCCTATGGATTACAACGGGATGAAGCTGGTGCGCGAGGGCGCGCGCCCGATCAGCGGAGATACCGGCCTGCGCAACGTGCAGCGCCTGGCGGAGGCCAACGACTTTCCGCCAGTGAACCCTGCCGCGCGTGGCAGCTATCGCAAAATCGATCTGCGGGATGCCTACATTGATCACCTGCTGGGCTATATCGACGTTAAGAATCTCACCCCGCTCAAGCTGGTGGTGAATTCCGGCAACGGTGCGGCGGGCCCGGTGATTGATGCGCTGGAGGCGCGCTTCGCTGCACTCAACGTGCCGGTAAGCCTGATAAAAGTACACAACACGCCGGATGGCACCTTCCCGCACGGCATTCCTAATCCACTGCTGCCGGAATGCCGCGCCGATACCCGCGAGGCGGTGATTAAGTACGGCGCCGATATGGGCATCGCTTTTGACGGTGATTTCGACCGCTGCTTCCTGTTTGACGAAAAAGGGCAGTTTATTGAGGGCTATTACATTGTTGGCCTGCTGGCGGAAGCGTTTCTGGAGAAGCACCCCGGCGCACGGATCATTCACGACCCGCGACTGTCGTGGAACACCGTGGATGTGGTCACGGCGGCGGGCGGTACGCCGGTCATGTCGAAGACCGGCCACGCCTTTATTAAAGAACGCATGCGACAGGACGACGCAGTGTACGGCGGTGAGATGAGCGCCCATCACTACTTCCGCGACTTTGCCTACTGCGACAGCGGCATGATCCCATGGCTGCTGGTGAGCGAGCTGCTGTGCCTGAAGGGCAAAACCCTCGGCGAGCTGGTACGCGATCGCATGGCGGCGTTTCCGGCCAGCGGTGAAATCAACAGCCAACTGGTGGCACCGTCGGAAGCCATCGCCCGCGTCGAAGCGCATTTTGCCGGCAGCGCGCTGGAAATTGACCGCACCGACGGTATCAGCCTGGCGTTTGCCGACTGGCGCTTCAACCTGCGCTCCTCCAACACCGAGCCGGTGGTGCGCCTGAACGTGGAGTCCCGCGGGAATACGCCGCTGATGCAGGCGCGAACGCAGGACATTCTGGCGCTGCTTAATCAGTAATTATTGCCCCTCACTCCGACCCTCTCCCCAATGGGGCGAAGGAGAAAGCCGACTATTCCTTCTCCCTTTTGGGGAGAGGAGCAGGGTGAGGGGAAAATGACGAATAGGACCAACGATGACGACTCTAAAAAAGCGCGAACGAGCTAAAACGAATGCATCGTTAATCTCCATGGTGCAGCGTTTTTCTGACATCACCATCATGCTGGGTGGCCTGTGGCTGGTGTGCAAAGCCGTCGCGCTGCCGTTTTTGTACCTGCATCTGCTGATGGCGCTGGTGACGCTGGTCGTTTTCCAGATGATTGGCGGCATTACCGATTTCTACCGTTCGTGGCGCGGCGTGCGCATGACGACCGAACTGCTGCTGCTGCTGCAAAACTGGACGCTGAGTCTGGTGTTTGCCGCCGGGCTGCTGGCCTTTAACGATGATTTTAATACCAACTTCGGCATGTGGCTGGCGTGGTACCTGCTGAGCACTATTGGCATGCTGGCCAGCCGGGTGTTTATTCGCTACGGCGCGGGGGTGCTACGCCACCGTGGCTATAACACCCGCTATGTCGCGGTGGCGGGCGATCTGCCGGAAGGGCAGGCGCTGCTGGAGAGCTTCCGCAATCAGCCGTGGCTGGGCTACGAGGTGATTGGCAGCTATTACGATGCGAAGCCGGGCGGCGTAAATGCCGACTGGATGGGCAACCTGGCGCAGCTGCGCGACGACGCGCGTAGCGGCAAAATCCACAACGTTTATATCTCGATGGCGATGCAGGAAGAGTGCCAGATTAAGCATCTGGTGCGCGATCTGGCCGATACCACCTGCTCAGTGCTGCTGATCCCCGACGTCTTTACCTTCAACATTCTGCATTCACGGGTTGAGGTGGTGAACGGTATTCCGCTGGTACCGCTGTATGACACGCCGCTGTCCGGCGTGAACCGCCTCATCAAGCGGCTGGAGGATATTGTCCTGGCGCTGTGCATTCTGCTGCTGATTTCGCCCGCGCTGGCCTGCATTGCGCTGGCGGTGAAGCTGAGCTCGCCGGGGCCGATTATCTTCCGCCAGACTCGCTACGGCATGGACGGTAAGCCCATCAAAGTGTGGAAGTTTCGCTCCATGCGGGTGATGGAGAACGACAAGGTGGTTAAGCAGGCGACGCAAAACGACCCGCGCGTGACCCGCGTAGGCAACTTCCTGCGCCGTACTTCGCTGGATGAACTGCCGCAGTTTATCAACGTACTCACCGGCGGTATGTCCATCGTTGGCCCACGCCCACACGCGGTGGCGCATAACGAGCAGTACCGTCAGCTGATTGAAGGCTACATGCTGCGCCACAAAGTGAAGCCCGGCATTACCGGTTGGGCGCAGATCAACGGCTGGCGCGGGGAAACCGATACCCTGGAAAAAATGGAAAAACGGGTGGAGTTCGACCTTGAATACATCCGCGAGTGGAGCCTGTGGCTCGATATCAGGATTGTTTTCCTGACGGTGTTTAAAGGCTTTGTCAACAAAGCTGCCTATTGAGGACGTGACATGAGCCTGAGACAGAAAACCCTCAACGGCGCGAAGTGGTCGGCGATGGCGACGGTGGTGATTATTGGCCTGGGGCTGGCGCAGATGACCGTGCTGGCACGCTTGTTCGATGGCCACCAGTTTGGCCTGCTGACCGTGTCGCTGGTGATTATCGCACTGGCGGACACGCTGTCGGATTTTGGCATTGCCAACTCGATTATTCAGCGCAAGGAAATCAGTCAGCTTGAGTTGACGACGCTCTACTGGCTGAACGTGGGGCTGGGGATTGTTGTGTTTGTGGCGGTATTTCTGTTAAGCGATACCATCGCCCGCCTGCTGCATAACCCGGACCTGGCACCGTTGATTAAGACGCTGTCGCTGGCGTTTGTGGTGATCCCCCACGGGCAGCAGTTCCGCGCGTTGATGCAAAAAGAGCTGGAGTTCAACAAAATTGGCTCCATTGAGACGGCGGCGGTGCTGTCTGGCTTTACCTTTACGGTCGTTAGCGCCTGTTTCTGGCCGCTGGCGATGACGGCGATCCTGGGTTACCTGGTGAACAGCGCCGTACGTACACTGCTGTTTGGCTATTTTGGCCGCAAAATCTACCGCCCGGGCCTGCATTTTTCGCTGGCCTCGGTGATGCCGAACCTGCGTTTTGGCGCGTGGCTGACGGCTGACAGCATCATCAACTACGTCAACACTAACCTTTCGACGTTGACCCTGGCGCGTATTCTCGGCGCCAGCGTCGCGGGGGGCTATAACCTGGCGTACAACGTGGCGGTGGTGCCGCCGATGAAGCTCAATCCGATCATCACCCGCGTGCTGTTCCCGGCATTTGCCAAGATTCAGGACGATACCGATAAGCTGCGGGTGAACTTCTACAAGCTGCTGTCGGTGGTGGGGATTATCAACTTCCCGGCGCTGCTGGGGCTGATGGTGGTCAGCAATAACTTTGTGCCGCTGGTGTTTGGTGAGAAATGGGCGCACATCGTGCCCATCCTTCAACTGCTGTGCATAGTGGGGCTGCTGCGCTCGGTGGGGAATCCTATTGGTTCGCTGTTGATGGCAAAAGCGCGGGTAGACATCAGCTTTAAATTCAACATCTTCAAAACCTTCCTGTTTATTCCCGCGGTGATTATCGGCGGCCAGCTTGGCGGCGCCATGGGGGTGACGCTCGGCTTCCTGCTGGTACAAATCATCAATACCATCCTCAGCTACTTCGTGATGATTAAACCGGTGCTGGGGCCGGGATACCGGGATTACCTGCTGAGCCTGTGGCTACCGTTCCGCCTCTCTTTGCCAACGCTGATAACCAGCTATGCGGTGGGCCGGGGGCTTGAGGGCAGCGTTTCGCTTTCGGCGCTGCTGGCCTTACAGGTGCTGGCGGGCGTGGCGAGCTTCGTGCTGGTCATCATGCTGTCGCGTGACAGCTTGTTGCTTGAACTTAAAAGACCGCTCTGTCGGAGCGGAAAACTGAAAACGTTATTACGCGTTCCTGATTGATTTGCTTGAACCCCTTTTGATGAGGCCATGATGAAATTACTTATTTTGGGAAACCACACCTGCGGCAACCGTGGCGATAGCGCCATTATGCGTGGCCTGCTTGACGCCATACTTCGCCAGCAACCGGACGTGGAGATGGACGTGATGAGCCGTTTCCCGATCAGTTCCTCCTGGCTGCAAGGGCGTGAGATTATCGCTGACCCGCTGTATCAGCTGAGCCAGAAGCAGCAGGCGGTGGGGGGCATGAGCGGACGGGTGAAGAAGGTGCTGCGCCGTCGTTTCCAGCACAAGATCCTGCTGGCGAAGGTGACAGGTGAAGGTAAGCTGCGCAATTTTGAGATTGCCCCGGAGTTCCATGAGTTTGTGCGTTTCCTTGACAACTATGACGCCATTATCCAGGTGGGCGGGTCGAACTATGTCGACCTCTACGGGCTGACCCACTTTGAGTACCCGCTGTGCGCGTTTATGGCAAACAAACCCATCTATATGATTGGCCACAGCGTCGGCCCTTTCCAGAATCCGGACTTTAACCAACTGGCGAACTATGTTTTTGGCCGCACCAATGCGCTGATCCTGCGTGAGACGGTAAGCCGGGAGCTGATGGCTAAAGCACAGATTGATACCCGCAAAGTGGAGCAGGGCGTAGACACCGCCTGGCTGGTGGAACATCGCAATGACAGCTTTACGCCAGACTATGCGGTGCAGCACTGGCTGAACCTGACCGCTCAGCGTAAAACCGTGGCGATTACCCTGCGCGAACTTGAGCCATTTGATAAGCGTCTGGGCACCACCCAACAGGCCTATGAGAAAGCGTTCGCCGAGGTGGTAAACCGGATAATCGCCGATGGCTATCAGGTGCTGGCGCTCTCGACCTGTACCAGTATCGACCGCTACAACCGCGATGATCGCATGGTTGCATTGCGTATGGCGCAGTACGTGAACAACCGTGAGCACTTCCATATTGCGATGGATGAACTGAACGATGTGGAAATCGGCAAGATCCTGGCTTCCTGCGAACTGACCATCGGTACCCGTCTGCATTCGGCGATTATTTCGATGAACTTTGGCACGCCGGCGATTGCGATTAACTACGAGCACAAATCCGCCGGGATTATGCAGCAGCTAGGCATGCCGGAGATGGCTATTGATATTCGTCATCTGCTGGATGGATCCATGCAGGGCGTGGTGGCTGACATGCTGAACCAGCTTCCGGCGCTGGGCGAGAAAGTTACTGCGGCGGTGGAAGGCGAGCGGCAGAAAGGCTTTGCGATGATTGAGTCCGTGCTCAACCGTATCCGGGAGGGCCGATGAAAGTCAGCTTCTTCCTGCTGAAATTCCCCCTCTCGTCAGAGACGTTTGTCTTAAACCAGATCGTGGCTTTTATTGAGATGGGCTATGAGGTGGAGATCGTCGCCTTGCAAAAAGGCGACCTGAATAATACGCATGCTGCCTACACCCAGTATCGGCTGGCGGACAAAGTCCGCTGGCTACAGGATGAGCCGCCGACGGCGCGCGAGAAACTGTGTTACCGGGCGTGCGGCACTCTGCGAGGGCTGCATCGCCCTGCCGTATGGCGGGCGTTAAATGTGCGTCGGTATGGGCAGGAAGCGCGCAATCTGATTCTTTCTTCTATATGTAGCCGCACGCCGCAGCCGTATATCGCTGATGTGTTTATCGCACATTTTGGTCCTGCGGGCGTCACGGCGGCGAAGCTACGTGAACTGGGCGTCATTCGCGGCAAGATCGCTACCGTGTTTCACGGCATTGATATTTCGAGCCGTGAGGTTTTAAACCATTACGCCGGCGAGTATCAGCAGCTGTTTCGCCGCGGCGACATGATGCTGCCCATCAGCCAGCTGTGGGCGGAGCGCCTGCGGGCGATGGGCTGCCCGGAGGAGAAAATCAGCGTTTCGCGGATGGGCGTCAATATGGATCGCTTTTCGCTAAGGCCGCTGAAAGCACCGGATGAGCGCCTGCAGATTATCTCTGTCGCCCGCTTAACCGAGAAAAAGGGGCTGCACGTGGCGATTGAAGCCTGCCGCCAGCTTAAAGCGCGCGGCGTGAATTTTCGCTACTGCATTCTGGGCATCGGGCCGTGGGAGCGGCGTCTGCGCACTTTAATCGAGCAGTACCAGCTGGAAGACCGGGTTGAGATGCCCGGGTTCAAGCCAAGCCATGAGGTTAAAGCGATGCTGGATGCCGCGGATGTCTTTCTGCTGCCTTCGGTGACCGGTGCTGACGGCGACATGGAGGGTATTCCGGTGGCGCTGATGGAGGCAATGGCGGTGGGCATCCCGGTGTTGTCGACTGAACACAGCGGTATCCCGGAGCTGATTGATTCCGGCAATTCCGGCTGGCTGGTGGCGGAGAATGATGCGCAGGCGCTGGCCGATAAACTGCAGGCGTTAGGGCATATGGATACCCATAGCCTTCAGCCGGTGCTGACGCGCGCGCGGGCTAAAGTGGAAACTGAATTTAACCAGCAGGTTATCAACCGGCAGCTTGCCAGCCTGCTGCATACGCTTTGTTGAGGAGGGGCGATGCATACCTTAACCCGACGTTATTTTTTGACCGCAGGCGCAACGCTTGCCGCAGCGCTGCCGGTGCTCTCGGGGAAGAGCGCCCGGGCGGCTGAGAAGCGCACTACGGCGGATATTCGCGACTTTGTGCATGACGGTGACTGGATCCGCGCGTTTAACGCGGCTTTCAGCGCCGCCGATATCGTCAGCGTTCCTTCAGAGGTTGTCTGCGATAACATTAATACGGCGATAACTTTGCCGCCGGGGAAGACGCTGGCCATTGCCGGCGCGCTGAAGGGCAATGGGCGAGGGCGCTTTATCCTGCAAAAAGGCTGCCAGGTGATCGGCAGCGGCGAGGCGAGTCTTTATAACATCACGCTGGATATCCGCGGCGGCGATTGCACCGTTGCCGGGCTTACGATGAGCGGCTATGGGCCGGTAGCGCAGATTTTTATTGGCGGCAAAGAGAAAAACATGCTGCGCAACCTGACGCTCACCCGCCTGACCATCACGCGGGCTAATTACGGCATCCTGCGCCAGGGCTACCATAACCAGTGGCTGGATGTGAACATCACCCATTGCCGCTTTAGCTACTTACAGGGCGATGCCATTGAGTGGAATGTGGCGATCAACGACCGCAATATCCTCATTTCCGATCACGTGATTGACCATATCGACTGTACCAACGGCAAGGTGAACTGGGGTATTGGCATTGGTCTTGCTGGCAGCACCTACGACAACGGCTATCCGGAAGAGCAGGCGGTGAAGAACTTTGTCGTCGCCAACATCACCGGCAGCCACTGTCGCCAGCTGATACACGTCGAAAACGGTAAGCATTTTATTATTCGCAACGTGAAGGCCAGCAATATTACGCCAGACTTCAGTAAGCAGGCGGGAATAGATAACGCCACGGTGGCGATCTATGGATGTGATAATTTCGTTATTGATGGTGTTGATATGGTTAATAGCGCGGGAATGCTAATTGGCTATGGTGTTATCAAAGGTAACTATTTGTCGATACCACAAAACTTCCGCTTGAATAATATACAGCTGGACAACAGTCTGCTGGCTAACAACCTGCGGGGCATACAAATCTCTTCAGGCAATAACCCCTCGTTCGTCTCTCTCACCAATCTGACCATGAAACGCGCGTCGCTGGAGATTCACAACAAACCTCAGCATATTTTCCTGCGTAATATCAATGTGATGCAGGACTCAAAGCGCGGGCCGGCGCTGAGGCTCAACTTTGACTTACGTCAGGATGTGCGAGGGAAATTTATGGCGAAGCAGGATACGCTGCTGTCACTGGCCCACATCAATGCCGTTAACGAGAAGGGGCAGCCGTCGGCGGATATAGACCTTATCGACCAGCATGTTGTCAACACCGAGCGGCTGAATTTCGCACTGCCGCGCCGTTGAACGCCTTAATCCACTGAATTCTCAGATTACATCCAGGGATCTTCCCTACCCAAATCAGTACTATGACAAAACAGAGTGGATTAAACATGTTTAATCGCTATAATTCATCAACCGAATATAGGTGGACAAGATAATGGTTAATTTGAAAGCAGTCATTCCGGTAGCGGGATTGGGTATGAATATGCTACCCGCCACGAAGGCCATCCCTAAAGAGATGCTGCCGATTGTCGATAAACCGATGATACAGTACATCGTCGACGAAGTGGTTGCTGCAGGGATCAAAGAAATCGTTCTGGTCACACATGCATCGAAAAACTCGGTGGAAAACCACTTCGACACCTCGTATGAACTGGAAGCCCTGCTCGAGCAGCGCGTTAAGCGCCAGCTGCTGGCTGAAGTTCAGTCTATCTGTCCTCCTGGCGTGACTATTATGAACGTTCGTCAGGCACAGCCGCTGGGCCTGGGCCACTCTATCCTTTGTGCGCACCCGATTGTCGGGGACAATCCGTTTGTGGTTGTGCTGCCGGATATCGTGCTGGATAGCGCGAGCGCAGATCCGCTTCGCTATAACCTCGCCGCGATGGTCGCGCGTTTTAACGAGACCGGGCGTAGCCAGGTGCTGGCAAAACGCATGCCGGGCGATCTCTCTGAGTATTCTGTGATCAAAACGAAAGATCCGCTGGAGTCAGAGGGTAAAGTTAGCCGTATCGTTGATTTTATTGAAAAACCCGATCAGCCGCAGGAGCTGGACTCCGATCTGATGGCCGTGGGCCGCTATGTGCTGTCTGCCGATATCTGGCCGGAGCTGGCGAAGACCGTTCCGGGGGCGTGGGGCCGTATTCAACTGACGGACGCTATCGCCGAGCTGGCGAAGAAACAGTCTGTTGATGCCATGCTGATGACGGGCGAGAGCTACGACTGCGGCAAGAAGATGGGGTATATGCAGGCGTTTGTGCAGTATGGGCTGCGGAATTTGAAGGAAGGGGCGAAGTTCAGGAAGTCGATTGAGGCTTTACTCGTGAAATAAGATGCCTCGAAGGTAAAATTAGCTGCGAATAAAAATAACGGTGGTGGACATTCGTAGCCAGATTCTAATTAGCAAGGGATGTAACTGCCGTTTTTAATTAGTAACAAGCAAATCATGTTAGTTTGTCATTTAATGACGTAAGTTGACGACATTTCATACAAAATCAGATGACAATCAACGACGTATTTTAGCTTAGTGATAAAATCGTCAGAGTTACAATACATTTCAAAAATTCTAGTGTTCTGGTAGCTGTTGAGCCAGGGGCGGTAGCGTGCCCATTTCTCGTGAGCTGCAGTTCAGATAGCTGTGAAATATTAAGGAATTAAAATGTTACTTCCAGTGATTATGGCCGGTGGTACCGGTAGTCGTTTGTGGCCGATGTCACGAGAGCTGTACCCGAAGCAGTTTCTGCGCTTGTACGGAAAACAATCAATGCTTCAGGAAACGGTACTCCGCCTGGACGATGTTGATGCCCTGGAACCTGTGGTTATCTGTAACGAAGAACACCGTTTTCTGGTGGCAGAGCAGTTACGACAACTCAATAAGTTATCGCAGAATATCATCTTAGAACCTGTGGGTAGAAATACAGCACCGGCAATCGCATTAGCCGCGTTGAATGCAATTACGACAAATGAGGATCCAATACTCCTGGTTTTAGCTGCCGATCACATCATTAATAATAAAGCAGCGTTTCATCAGGCGGTTGAATCAGCATTAACATTCGCTAATCGTGGACAACTAGTGACGTTTGGTATTGTACCGACTGGCGCTGAAACCGGTTATGGATACATCCAGCGTGGCCAGCAAGAAGTCATTAATAATGATGTAGCGTACCAGGTTAGTCGTTTTGTTGAAAAACCCAATAAAGAAACCGCTGAAGAATACGTTGCCTCAGGGGAATATTATTGGAACAGTGGTATGTTTATGTTCCGCGCCAAACGCTATCTCGAAGAACTAGAGAAGTTCCGCCCTGACATTCTTAATGCTTGCAAAGCGGCAATTAAGAAAGGAAAGGATGGCGATGAGTTTATCAAAATTGATAAAGAGCTTTTTATTGCGTGCCCTGATGATTCGATCGATTACGCCGTAATGGAAAAAACGACCGATGCAGTTGTTGTCGGTTTGGATGCTGAATGGAGTGATGTTGGTTCCTGGTCCGCACTTTGGGAAGTGAGTCCTAAGGATAGTAAGGGAAATGTACTTACAGGTGACACATATCTTCATAATGCGAATAACTGCTACATCAATACTGATGAAAAACTCGTTGCAGCTGTAGGTGTAGATAATCTGGTTATCATAAATACAAAAGATGCAGTGTTAGTTGTAGATAAAAATCAGGTTCAGGATGTTAAAAAAGTTGTTGAGTATTTAAAAGCGAATTGCCGTAGTGAATATAAACGCCACCGTGAAATTTATCGCCCATGGGGACGGTGCGATGTCGTTGTTCAGACCGAGCGTTTTAATGTAAACCGAATTACGGTCAAACCCGGTGCGGCTTTTTCGATGCAAATGCACCACCATCGTACCGAACACTGGGTCGTATTATCCGGGACCGGTGAAGTTACAATTAAAGACCAAAAATTCTTGTTAACTGAAAACCAGTCCACCTTTATTCCTATTGGGGCACACCATCGTCTCGAGAATCCAGGCAAAATACCATTAGAATTACTCGAAATTCAGTCTGGTTCTTATTTGGGCGATGATGACATTATTCGTATTAAAGACCAATATGGTCGTTGCTAATATTTTAAGGTAATTGAGGTTTATGTCTACATTAACTTGTTTTAAAGCCTATGACATCCGTGGAAAATTAGGTGAAGAATTAAATGAAGATATTGCATATCGTATTGGTCGTGCATACGGTGAATTTTTAAAGCCAAAAACTATTGTTGTTGGTGGCGATGTGCGTTTAACCAGCGAAAGTCTTAAAACCGCACTGGCGAACGGCCTGATGGATGCGGGTACGGATGTAATTGATATCGGCTTAAGTGGTACTGAGGAGATATATTTTGCAACCTTCCATCTGGGCATCGATGGTGGTATTGAGGTCACTGCAAGCCATAATCCAATGGATTACAATGGAATGAAACTTGTTCGTGAAAACGCAAAACCAATCAGTGGAGATACTGGCCTGCGCGATGTACAGCGTCTCGCTGAGGCTAATAATTTCTCTGAAGTGATACCTCATCAGCGTGGCAGCTATAAGCACATCTCAATTCTGGATGCATATGTTGATCACTTAATGGGTTACATTGATTTTGCAAATTTCACTCGCCCAATGAAACTAGTGGTCAATTCCGGAAACGGAGCAGCAGGTCATGTTATTGATGCAATTGAAAAACGCTTCAATGATGCCAGGATTCCCGTAACCTTTATTAAGGTCCACCATCAGCCCGATGGTACTTTCCCTAATGGAATACCTAACCCTCTCTTACCTGAATGTCGACAGGATACCTCTGATGCAGTGAAAGATAATAATGCTGATTTTGGTATTGCATTTGATGGTGATTTCGATCGTTGCTTCCTGTTTGACGGTGAAGGCCAATTTATTGAAGGTTACTATATTGTTGGTTTATTAGGAGAAGCTTTCTTAAAAAAAGAACCCGGGGCTAAGATAATTCATGACCCACGTCTAACATGGAATACAATTGATATTGTTAAGAAGGCTGGTGGTATTCCTGTAATGTCGAAAACTGGTCACGCATTTATTAAAGAACGCATGCGCAAAGAGGATGCAATTTATGGAGGTGAAATGAGTGCTCATCATTACTTCCGCGATTTTGCGTATTGCGACAGTGGCATGATTCCATGGTTACTAGTTGCTGAAATGTTGTGTGTCATGAATCAGTCTTTGTCAGATTTAGTATCTTCACGCATGCAGGCATTTCCTGCATCTGGTGAGATCAATCGCAAACTCGAAAACGCAGATCGTGTTATTGATCTTATCCGACAGAAATATGAACCAAATTCCATCGTTGTTGATACTACTGATGGCGTAAGCATTGAATACAATGATTGGCGTTTTAATGTCCGAACGTCAAACACAGAGCCAGTGGTTAGGCTTAATGTAGAATCGAAAGCGGATGCACAATTGATGCAAACCAAAACTAATGAAATACTAACATTATTGAGCGAGTGATCTGTGACATCAATGTTTTCCGCAATCTATCGATATCGCGGCTTTATTATTGATAGCATAAAAAGGGATTTTCAATCTCGCTATCAAACCAGTTTTTTAGGTGCTGCATGGTTAGTTTTACAACCAATTGCAATGATATCGGTATATACACTTATATTTTCAGAATTGATGAGGGCAAAATTTTCAGGAGGAGGAGGGCAGTATGCATATAGCATATACCTTTGCTCAGGAGTTTTGACATGGGGACTTTTTTCCGAAACTTTAACAAATTTAGTTAATGTATTCATCAATAATTCGAATATTTTAAAGAAAATAAATTTTCCAAAAATATGTTTGCCTATTATTGTTTCAGCATCTGCATTTCTAAATTTTCTAATTATATTCTCTTTATTTCTTATTTTCTTGGTTGCTACAGGTAGTTTTCCCGGCTGGGTGATACTATCAATCATCCCTGTCCTATTTATACAGATGATTTTCACTGTAGGTTTAGGCATGTTATTGGGGGTGATGAATGTCTTTGTTCGTGATATTGGGCAGTTTATTATTATACTAACACAATTCTGGTTTTGGTTTACTCCTATTGTTTATGTAAGTAATATCATACCAGATTGGGCAAGGAAATTATTAATCCTGAACCCAATGGCTGTTCTAATCGAAGCCTATCAACAAATTCTTCTTTTTCAGCAACAACCTGATTGGCTAAAAATACTTCCTGTTGGAGTTGTCTCTGCGTTAATTTTTATATTTGCATGGAAGATTTTTAGAAAACATTCGGCTGATATTGTTGACGAGATTTGACATGAGTATAATTGTAAGTAATGTCGGGAAAGCATATAAATACTATAATTCCAAATGGAAGCGATTAGTTGAGAAGCTAGGCCCGGGGAATCGGGTACTACACTCAAAAAAGTGGGTTCTTAAAGATATTTCGTTCACGATTAATCCCGGTGAGTCAGTGGGGATTGTTGGGGTCAATGGCGCGGGAAAAAGCACGCTTTTAAAACTGTTGACAGGGACTACGCAACCGACTGAAGGATCAATAACTACCGTTGGGCGCGTTGCGGCATTATTAGAACTTGGCATGGGTTTTCACCCGGATTTTACTGGCCGTCAAAATGTGTATATGTCTGGCCTTATGATGGGATTGACTCGATACCAAGTTACGCAACTTATGCCCGAGATTGAGGCATTTGCTGATATTGGACATTACATCGACCAGCCTGTACGTGTGTATTCCAGCGGCATGCAAATGCGTCTTGCGTTTGCAGTTGCTACTGCATCCAGACCTGATATTTTAATCGTTGATGAAGCATTATCGGTAGGTGATTCTCGATTTCAGGCTAAATGTTTTGCGAGGATAGCTGAGTTCAAAAAGGCAGGTACCACGCTTCTGCTTGTTTCTCACAGTGCAAGTGATATTGTTCGACACTGTGATAGGGGTATCTTCCTGAAAAACGGGCATATTGAACTAGATGGTTCATCTCGAGACGTGACAAATCGCTATATGGATGAATTATTTGGAAAGTCTGATGATTCAAATCTTGATTTATCTGAATCACCGAGGATTGAATCACAAAAGGCTGAATCGCAAAAGGCTGAATCACAAAAGACTGAATCAGATTTTAATGAATTTGATCCTGCTGGGGTAGCGGATCTATACCATACGCGCATCGGATATCGCCCGGAGGAATACCGCTGGGGTCAGGGCGGGGCTAGAATTATCGACTATATAATCCGAGTAAACAATAAATATTACCCCACTAGTATTGAAAGTAATCAGCATACTGATTTCATTATAAAAGTTATTTTTGATGAGTCATTTGATAATGTTGTACCGGGTATTTTGATTAAGACACTTGATGGATTATTTCTATATGGAACGAATTCATTTCTTGCATCATCAGGTCGTGAAAGCTGCTCAGTACAACGCGGTGACGTAAAAATATTTAAGTTCAGTTTCCCTCTCAATTTAAACAGCGGAGATTATATGCTGTCATTTGGGGTTTCTGCCGGAGATCCCCGGGGGGAAATGGTTCCTCTAGACCGTCGTTATGATTCGATTATTTTGCATATCAACAAGAAGATGGAGTTCTGGGGTGTTGTCGACCTAAAATCTTCTTTTTCTTGTTGTAATTAAGCCGGAGATGTAATTAGGTTATGAATACCGATTTAGAGTATCTAGTTTCACAACTGCCAGAAATTTACCAGACTATTTATGGTCATAATAAATGGGCAGATGCATCTTCACGAGACTGCAACGTTCGTTTAGGTTTAATTACTGAACAATACTGCAAACTAGAAAAAGTGCTCGGGAGACCATTGCGAGTTCTCGACTTAGGCTGTGCTCAAGGCTTTTTTAGTTTAAGTCTTGCCGCGTTAGGGGCAACCGTCCGTGGTGTGGATTTCTTGCCCGCTAATATTAAGGTCTGCCAAGCTTTGGCTGCAGAAAATCCAACGTATAAATGTACTTTTGAAGTTGGACGCATTGAAGATATTATTAAAACATCGAATGTAAATGACTACGATCTCGTAATAGGTTTAAGTGTTTTCCATCATATTGTTCATGAACATGGACTTGAACAGGTGAAGCAATGGCTCAAACATTTGGGCGATTGCACAGAAATTATTATTATGGAGCTGGCTTTACGTGAAGAGCCGCTTTACTGGGGAAACTCATTACCTGAAAATCCGGCTGACCTTATTGATTACTGTTCCTTTTATCGTTTAATTGGCGAATTTGAAACTCATCTTTCAATGATAAACAGGCCAATGTACGTCATCAGTAACAAGCGAGTAGTTCTGGATAACTTTGTAGGAACATTTAATTCATGGCGCAAAGCACCACATAATATGAGTGATAGTGTGCCACATGAGGGTACCAGACGTTACTATTTTGGTGATTCATTTGTCTGTAAAAAATGTACTTTCCCAACTAGAGGAGGTGTTGAAACCTTCCAAAGTAAAAGAAATCGAACTGAGATTATGCATGAAGCGGAATTTCTTAGCAAACCACCTGCCGCGTTTAAGGCTCCGCAGCTTATAGAAAGTAAAATAAATAGGCATGATGGCTGGTTGGCTATGGAGCGTATTCAGGGTTCACTATTATGTGAACTTTTGGCTGAAAAACATAATGTTAATATTGAGAAAGTTTTAAAAGATATATTAGCGGAGCTTGTTATATTAGAAAATGAAGGCCTATATCATGATGATATCCGTACTTGGAATATTATTTATGATAGTAGTAATGATTGTTATCGATTGATTGATTATGGTTCTATTTCAGAAAAGAAAAAAGATTGTGGCTGGGCATATGATCCCATTCTTTCTTTCTTTGTTTTTATTAATGAAATCATTCAGAATCACACTGATAAAAAGGTTATTTGGCGTAAAGGCTATATAAACCCATTCACGCTTCCTCCGTTATATCAAAATTGGTTGGGGGAATTATGGCGTAAACCAGTGGAAGACTGGAATTTTGCTTTGGTAGCTGAATTATTTGAAATAAGGCATACTTTACCAAACTTTTCAGCAAGCATAACGGGTGCAGAATTATGGGTTGTAGCCCAGGAACAACTTGCCATCGATATGCAAAATTTAGGTCTCATTAATAGTGAACGAGTCGACCACTTATCAGCAACTTCTGAGGAGAGTTTTAGGCAAATTGCAGCATTGCGACAAGAATTACTAAACGTTAAAGAGCAATATTCATCTTTACAACGCCTAAATTCTGCACTTATTAATATCTCTAAGCTGAAAATAATAAAACCATTCCGTTATATTAGTACACAATTAAAATTATTAAGACAGCACGGGTTAAAAAAAAGAATTAAACATTTGGTTAAGCGATTGTTACTTAAAGTTGCTAAAGTATTTCAGGCTAACCACAATTTAAAAAATTTCACCCGTAAAATACTGTATAAAACTGGGACGTACAACTTAGCTTTCAAAATATATCGTCGAATGTTTCCAGTTTTAATAAATACCGAAGATTCAGACGTTTGGTTAGATAGCAAAATTAATGCTCAATTAAACAGTTCTGAGTTGGTACCTGAGGAAGTTGCAAAAATTCATAAAATGATTAAAAAAAATAATTGAGGATACTATTTTGCATATTCTAATTGATGTCCAGGGATTACAGTCAGAAAGTAAAAGCCGGGGTATCGGTCGTTATACATTAGAACTTACTCGTGCGATAATCCTTAATAGAGGAGAGCACCGCATCAGTGTTCTTATTAATGGACTATATCCAATTAATAATATCAACGAAGTCAAGTCTAAGCTATGTGACATTCTTCCTGAGCATGAGTGTTATATTTTTTCAGGAGTTAGCCCGACCGCAAATCGTGATAAAAATAATCTCTATCGTTCAAAATTAACTCAGCAGTGTCGTGAGCTGGCAATCGAGAATATTTCCCCAGATATTGTTCTGGTAAGTAGTTTCTTTGAAGGTTTTACAGATAATTTTACAGTAAATATATCTAAAAGTACTGACTGGAAGACATTTGTAATTTGTTACGATCTAATTCCACTTCTTAACAAAGAACGATATTTGTGCGATCCAGTTTTTGAACAGTTTTATATGAATAAATTAGCGGAGCTAGCGGGTTCAGATGGGCTACTTGCCATATCTGAGTCGTCTCGACAAGAAGCAATTATTCATACTGGAATTCCAGCTGAGAAAGTAACAAATATATCGTCTGCTGCCAGCGATTCATTCAGAAAAATAGCTTCGACAGATGAATATTTCTCAGGTTTGATAAACAAACTTCAATTGCCGAAGAAATTTATTCTTGCTCTCGCTATGATGGAACCTAGAAAGAATATCGAGACGATGGTAATTGCTTACAGTAAATTACCGGAGACTTTGCGAAATAATTACCAACTTGTTTTGGCTTATAACGTAAATTCTGCTGAGAAGCAACAGATCATCGATTTAGCAAAGGATAACGGAGTAGTCGAATCATCATTAATTTTTACCGGTTACCTAAGTGATGATGAACTTATTGCAATATATAATCTATGTACTCTTTTTGTTTTCCCATCTCTTCATGAAGGATTCGGCTTGCCACCATTAGAGGCAATGAAGTGTGGTGCAGCAACATTGAGCTCAAATACAACAAGTTTGCCTGAGGTAATGGGGTGGGATCAGGCAATGTTTGATCCTACAAATCCTGAGGATATGTCAAATAAGATTGCTAAGGCTCTGACTGATAGCAATTTCTATGAACAACTTAAAGCAAATGCTGAAACTCAAGTTATTAAATTTTCTTGGGATTTATCGGCAACGCGTGCTATTGATACGATGGCAAAACTTGTTAATAATAAAACTTCGTCAAGCAAAGGTTTTATCTTTGATGATTTTATTAATTCACTTGAAATATCATCTGGTGTATCCAAACAGGATTATTTGAAATTTGCATGGTCGCTTGTGCGAAATAACTATAGGATGCACAAACGTAAATTGTTGGTTGATATATCTGTATTGGTTCACCATGATGCTAAAACAGGAATTCAACGCGTTTCACGCAGTATCCTTAGTCAACTAATGGCAATGCAAATTGAAGGTTACAACATTCATCCTGTGTACTACACTATAGGTGAATGTTACCGCTATGCGAATAAATATAAAGCCAGAAGCTTCGGTGTTAATGAAACTGAGGATAAAGCAGTATTATTTACGAAAGATGATATTCTGCTAGTTGCCGATCTTACTGCCCATTTGTTCCCTGCTATTCTTCCTGAAATTGATGAAATAAGAAAAGTAGGTGTGAATGTCAATTTTATTGTTTACGATATTTTACCTATTCTTCATCCTGAATGGTGTGCTGAAAGTATAAGGCTTGCATTCCCCTCATGGTTGGAAGGTATTGCTGCTCATGGTGATCAACTTATCTGCATATCCGAAAGTGTTGCCAATGAAACTCGAAATTGGCTCCAAAACCAGCAAAAATATATTAACCCATTTATTAAAGTTTCTAGCTTCCACTTAGGTGCAGACATTGATGGTAGCATGCCATCAAGTGGTCTCCCAGATTCTGCAACCATGTTTATAAAAAAAATGGAAGAATTACCTACGTTCCTAATGGTAGGTACATTAGAGCCAAGAAAAGGGCATGAACAGACGCTTGCAGCATTCAATAAACTTTGGGCTGATGGCCATCAATTCCAATTATGTATCATCGGCAAACAAGGGTGGAATGTTGAGGATCTAGTATCAAAAATTAATACCAGTTCTGAGTACAACAAACATTTATTCTGGCTTCAAGATATAAGTGATGAATATCTTGAATTAATTTATACTAAATCATGCGCGTTGATTTTTGCATCAAAAGGTGAAGGTTTTGGCCTTCCATTGATCGAAGCTGCTCAAAAGAATATACCTCTTATCATCAGGGACATTCCTGTTTTTAGAGAAGTAGTCGGTTCGCATGCATATTATTTCAAGGGTGAAAATCCTAATGATATTAGTCAGGCGATTATTGAATGGTATTCACTGTACCAATGTGATAAGCATCCTAAATCAATTGATGTTAAATGGTTGACTTGGCGTCAGAGTGTCGAGCAACTTCTGAGTAAATTGCCATTAATAAGCTAAGCTAACAATGCTAGCACTCTCGTGTATCGACATGATTCATTCATGGTATTATGTCGCTAATCTGGAAAAGCAACATAAAGGTTGATATAATCTCTGCTTGCTAAAGTCTAATTTGTTTTAATTAAAGGTCAATATAATGAAGTCTGCAATTATTACTGGTATCACTGGACAAGATGGGGCGTACCTGGCTGAGTTACTATTAAGCAAAGGTTATAAAGTATATGGAACTTATCGTCGTACGAGTTCTGTTAATTTTTGGCGAATTGAGGAGTTAGGTATCAAAAATGACCCTAATTTATCCCTCGTTGAATATGACTTAACTGATCTTTCAGCAAGCATTCGTCTACTTCAAACTACTGCCGCTTCTGAAGTATATAACCTAGCCGCACAGAGTTTCGTAGGTGTTTCCTTTGATCAGCCGATCACCACTGCAGAAATCACAGGAATTGGCCCAGTTAATCTACTGGAGGCTATTCGTATTGTTAATCCTAAGGCTCGCTACTATCAGGCGTCGACTTCAGAGATGTTTGGCTTAGTCCAAGCAGTGCCTCAGAAAGAAGATACTCCGTTTTATCCACGAAGCCCTTACGGGGTGGCAAAATTATATGCGCACTGGATGACAGTAAACTATCGAGAAAGTTACGATATTTTTGCATCTAGCGGTATTCTCTTTAATCATGAATCCCCATTACGAGGCCAGGAATTTGTTACTCGTAAGATCACTGATTCGGTAGCCAAAATTAAACTTGGAATGTTGGATGTTCTTGAGCTGGGCAATATGGATGCCAAACGTGATTGGGGATACGCAAAAGAATATGTGGAAGGGATGTGGCGTATTCTTCAGGCTGAAAAACCAGATACTTTTGTACTGGCTACTAATCGCACGGAAACGGTCCGTGACTTCGTTAGTATGGCTTTTAAAGCTGCTGGTTACACTTTACGATTTGAAGGTAAGGATGAACAGGAGATTGGGATTGATGTTGCTACAGGAAAGACCTTAGTCCGCGTAAATCCTAAATTTTTCCGACCTGCTGAAGTCGATTTGTTGATTGGCAATCCCGCTAAAGCGAAAGAAATTCTTGGTTGGGAACCTCAAACTTCACTGGAACAATTATGTCAAATGATGGTTGATGCTGACTTACGCCGTAACCAGCAAGGATCGACGTACTGATGTTTACCGCCGGAAAACATGCCCTGGTCACAGGACTCAATGGATTTACCGGCCGCTATGTGGCAGCGGAATTATCCGCTGCCGGATATCGGGTATTCGGTCTTGGCTCTACGCCTTCTAACCAGCCAGATTATTTCCAGGTTGATTTAACTGATATTTCTGGGCTAACAAATGTTATTAAACAAATAAAACCAAATGTAGTTATTCACCTGGCGGCAATAGCCTATGTTGGGCATGGAGATGCAGATGGATTTTATAATATAAATTTATTAGGCACGCGAAATCTGCTGCAAGCATTGTGTACTAGTCATTCTGAATTAGATGGTATTCTCCTCTCTAGTAGTGCCAATATTTATGGTAATAGCCTTGGGGGGCGGTTGAATGAGAACACACCGGCAAACCCTGCAAATGACTATGCAGTAAGTAAACTCGGCATGGAGTATATGTCTCGTTTATGGATGGACCGTTTACCTATATTTATTACTCGGCCATTTAATTATACCGGAGTAGGGCAGGCTGATAATTTTCTGTTGCCAAAAATTGTTAAGCATTTTAAAAATAAATCACCAACTATAGAGTTGGGAAATATTGACGTTTGGCGAGATTTTACTGATGTTCGAGCTCTTAGCCAGGCCTATGTGAGACTATTAGCAGCTAGACCTTATGGTGAAATTATTAATATTTGTTCTGGCCGCACTTACTCTTTACGAAAAGTGATCGAGCTATGTGAGAAGATTACTGGTCAGCATATAGATATTCGTGTTAATCAAGCTTTTGTTCGTCATAATGAAGTTAAAACTCTGTGTGGTGACACAACAAAACTTCAGTCATTTATTCCTGACTGGAATGTCCCTCCGCTTGAAGATACCTTGCGCTGGATGCTGGAAAGTGATTAATGAAAGTTATATTTGGAACCGATGCAATTAAATATCCGTTGACCGGAATTGGTCGTTATGCTTTCGAGTTGGCTAAATGCCTTTCCCGCAGCCAAGATATATCCGAACTTTGCTTTTTACGTGCGCATAAATTAACAACGCAACTCCCTGTTGCGCGTGAGTCAAGTCTCAGCACAGATGGCATTAAGCAATATCTAAAAAAAAATCGCTTGGCTTCTGAAATATATCGGGTTTCGGCACCGTGGTTAAAGACGAATGTTTTAAGAAAGCATAAAGATGCTATTTATCATGGGCCGAATTTCTACCTTCCTCCCAGGGTAGATAATTGTGTGGTTACCTTTCACGATTTATCTGTTTTTACTTTGCCTCATTGCCACCCGCCTGAACGTGTTCGCTATATGCAAAAAGAATTGTTGCAAACAATAAAACGTGCGGAAGTAATAATTTCAGATTCTGATTTTACAAGAAATGAGCTGATTAATTTTTTTAATTTATCTGAAAAAAAAGTCTTTACAGCAAAGTTGGCTTGCAGCGATCAATTTAGGCCATATAAAAAAGAAACTATTGAGCCCATACTTAATAAATTTAACCTGAAGTTCAAGCAGTATACTTTATTTATGGGTTCGATCGAACCAAGAAAAAATATTTCTACTTTGCTTGATGCGTATGAGCGAATACCACTCAAGCGCAGGCAACAGACTCCGTTAGTGATCAGTGGCTTCAAAGGTTGGAGAAGTGAAAATCTTCATTTTCGTTTCGAAAAAGGCGAGCGAGAAGGTTGGCTTAGGTATCTTGGCTTTACCGCTTCTTCAGATTTGCCTGCTCTTTATGCCGGAGCTGTAAGTTTCTTGTTTCCATCGCTGTATGAGGGTTTTGGACTACCTGTCTTAGAGGCAATGGCCTCTGGCACACCGGTAGTCTGTTCAGATAGTTCTTCACTTCCGGAAGTTGCAGGGCCGGGCGCATTAATGTGTGATGCTATGGATGTTGAAATATTAACAAGTTTAATTATAAAAAGTCTTGATGACGATGTCTGGCAGTTGCATGCCGTAGAACTCGGGAAAATACATGCAGGTAAGTTCTCATGGGAAAGATGCGCGGCGGAGACGATTGCAGCATACAAACAGGTTAGATAAAAGTAATGTTGAAAGTACTACATTTTTATAAAACATATTACCCAGATACATTTGGTGGTATTGAGCAAGTTATTTATCAACTGAGCGAGTCGAGTATATCATTCAATATAGAATCAACGGTTTTATCACTTAGTAGGCGCGGTAATAGTAAGGACGATACTATTGGCAATCAACATGTTTTTTACAGTAAAACGGATTTTGAGATAGCCTCAACGCCATTTTCACTTTCCTGTATCAAAACATTTAAATCTTTGGTTGAGAAGGCTGATATTATTCATTATCATTTTCCTTTTCCATTTATGGATATGCTTCACTTTATTTGTGGCGTAAAAAAACCTACGATTTTGAGTTATCATTCTGATATAGTTAAACAGAAGTCTATTTTACGTTTGTATACTCCTCTTATGGAGCATTTTTTGGATTCAGTGGACTGTATTGTCGCAGCGTCGCCAAATTATGCAGAAACTAGCTATGTGCTTCAGAAATACAAAGACAAGGTTCAGGTTATACCATATGGTTTAGATGAGCGCCCCTATCTTAGAGAAGATAATGATAGGCTTCAATTCTGGGAAAATAAGGTTGGCAAAGATTTCTTCCTATTTATAGGTGCGTTCCGTTATTATAAAGGACTACATACACTACTTAATGCCGCGCATAATACATCATTACCGATCGTGATAGTGGGTTCTGGTGTGATCGAAAAAGAATTGAAAGCCCAGGCGGAAGGATTATCACTGCCGAACGTTCACTTTGTTGGTGCACTACCAGACAAAGATAAAGCGGCATTATTGCAACTTTGTTTTAGTGTGGTTTTTCCATCACATTTGCGCTCTGAAGCTTTCGGTATAACTTTACTTGAAGGAGCAATGTACGGGAAACCATTAATCTCCTGTGAGATAGGCACAGGTACAAGTTATATTAATCAGAATAATCAAACAGGTATTGTAATACCGCCTTCAGATAGTACGGCTTTACATGATGCAATGTTGACACTTTGGGAGGATAAACAGTTAGCAACAAAGTATGGTAAGAATGCTCGAGCTCGTTTCGAAGCCTTATTTACAGCGGAACGAATGGCAGAAAGATATAATGATTTATATCGTTCATTACTTATAGATAGTGAAAATAAATAGCCTTAACGTGTTGTTTTTCTCAAAATATAACAAATATTATTGGTTTTAGAAAGTTGCTAATATTTTATTCTTCATATGGGTTTGTTAATGGAAATTATCAGTTCTGTTCTTTTTTTAATTGTCATTTTCATTCTTTATCGTTCAAGTTTTGTTTTTAGTAACATATCCATTGATAATGGATTCGTTGAAACTCCGGTTCGAGTTACTGTCATGCTGGCATTATCTGTGTGTGCGATGCATGTATTGGTTCAATTTTTAAACGGCAGCGTTGCGAGTTACATTGTTGGCTGTGTGTTATTATTTTTAGCGATAAATTCCTATTTTGCTAATAACAATAAAAAGCCAGTTCTAATATTTGCCGTCGTGTTATCTCTTTTCGTTATTTTGCCTAGAGTATATGGTCTTTATATCATAAAGGATTTGGTTCCACTCGAGGGGACAGGGAATCATGATGATTTATGGTATATTTTTCGAGCCCTTAGGCTTCAAGATTATTCAGTAAATGCTCGGGTTTCTTCTTCCATATTCGATTATCTCGCAGCTACCACGGCAGTGACTTTTGATTCACTTCCAAGAATTGGTAGTGAACTCGTGCTTGTGTTCTTTTCAACACTAACTCGATTTGAGGTATATCAGAGCTATCCTCTGGTTTTCGCGCTTGCGGCATTACTTTTAGTAAGTGCAGCATGTGCATTTGTTAATACAAAAGAAAAGCATTATTATTTATTGTTATTGGTCGGCGCGGTTGTATCGATATCGCCATCGATGCTATACGTCTGGGCTAATGGTAACTATGCTACCCTATGGGGAATGGTATTTTTTGGTTTAGGATATTATTTCTATACTAAATCAATTAATTCAGGGCGTTATGGGGTCGATTGCTTTATTACTGGGTTGTTATTCGCAACTCTTCTTTCTACGTACCCTGAATTACTATCTGTTGCAATCCCATCAATAATTATATTCTTGGGTATTCATTTGTTTATACATAAGAATTTTATTTATATAATTAAATTTAATTTATTGATTGCACTACTGGTTGTTTGTTTGGCTCCATTTGGTACTTATGATGCCATTAATACATTCATCACTACCTCAAGTGCCGTTAATGAAGGTAATAATCAATATCCCGGTCTTTTTGATTTGCTGAATGTATATAATGGGATGTTTTTTATCTCAACTCTATATATTTCTAGTGATGATCATTGGTACCAAAAAATATTATTGGTGTTATTCTCTCTTTCTATTCTGTATGGAATATTCAGAGTTGATAGTAATCAGAAGAAAACAATATTACCTGTACTTCTGTCATCTCTATTAATTTATGGTGCTATGTACTTAAAAAATTACCCATACGGTGCAGTTAAGGCTGTTGAATTTATTTCACTTCCTCTAATGGTTCTTCTTTCAAGCTTTGTATATTGTTCGTTAGGTAAACATAAAAGAAAGAATGAAGATAAATGCAGATGGGTGGATCTATCAGCTGTTATTATCTTAGTATTCGGCATGGGTTATGGATTTAGTAAAACGCTCACTGAGTCAATTCGTATATCGAGCGTAAAACATCTTTCGCGTGATATTGTCTCACTTGGTTCCTCATTAAATAACACAAGAGATGATATTCTTTTGGTGGAAGACAATCTAGGCGATTTCGGTTTTATGAAAAGTCGTTGGATTAGTTATTTTTTAAATGGTCGACCTGTCATCTTTGCACCCTCGTTACAGGCTGGGGGGTATATTTATAATTTAAAAGATGTTTACGAGAAATATAAATCGAAAGCAAAGCTGAAATTAGTTCTGACTGAATCATTAGGAACTCATGACGATGTTATCTTTAAAAATAATACTTACGCGATAAAACGGATATCACCAGATTATTATGAAAATTTCCAACTTAATGGCTTTTCTAATCAGGAAGGATGGGGGGCATGGATCGGCAAAAATGCCAGTATCAAATTCGATACTAGTTGCTCTCGGACAGCAAGTTTTGATGTCGTACGAAGATTCGAAGGTATGGGAACAAATCATATTATCCATATCAGGGTAGGTAGCCATGAAAAAACTTATAATTACCATGATGGCGAAACCCTAAATATCACGGTTCCAATCTCATCTGAGTTCCCTGAGGTATATATTACTGCTGATGGGGAAGTTAAATCACCGAAAGACCTAAACATGTCTTCTGACGATCGGTATTTGTCGTACGGAATTAAATCCATCCATGCATCCAAATGTCAATAATATTTCAAGGGAAAATAAATGTATCCTCTATTTAATTGGGCTTTAGTTGCAGTGGGTGTTATTATGGGCTCTCTCGGTTCGTTATTTATGAAATGGGGTGCTATTAAAATGCCTCAGGACTTAACTGGGAATGTTTTTAATTTAATTTATAATATACTGATAAATCCCTTGCTGATGCTTGGCATTATTCTCTATGCTATTCCTGCGGCGATATGGATATGGTTGTTGAGAACCATGCCATTAACATTATTACAACCTGCATTATCACTTACCTACGTCATATCTGCTTTATTAGCTGTATTTTTACTTCATGAGCATGTTTCTGTTTTAAGGTGGGTCGGTATTTTTGTAATTGTTTTTGGTGTGATACTTGTTGCGCAGAATTGAGGTTCATATGGTTAATAAAAAATATGATGTAACTTTTGTCCTGACTTATTATTATCCTTATGTTAGCGGGTTAACTAATGTTGCACGGGATCTGGCTGAAGAACTTGTTAAACGAGGGAAAACAGTTGCTGTTATTGCTACCCAGCATACAAAGGAATTAATGTTACATGAGTTTATTAACGGGGTAGAGGTCATTAGAACCCCCGTTATTTTAAAAATTGGTAAAGGTGTTATTAGTCCATCTTTGATTTCTACAGTTGCCCGGGTATCAAAAACATCTAAGCTAATTAATATTCACAGCCCAATGCTCGAAGCTGGTATTATTGCAAAATTTGCTTCATGTCCGGTTGTTACTACTTATCAGTGTGATGTTAGTCTGCCTCCGACATTAATGGGGAGATTACAGAATTTTATCATGGATTTTTCCACTAAAAAATGTATAAAATACTCCAAATTTATAACTGTTAGTAGTGATGACTATATAAATTCATCTCGAATTGTAGATTACATTGAAGATAAGCGTGTTGTAATACCTCCAACATGCCATCTACGCCCATCTGGCTCGCCAACTTTCAGAGATGGCGATGGAATGCACGTCGGATTCCTTGGCCGGATCGTAGAAGAAAAGGGCATTGAATATTTAGTTGATGGTTTTCGACGATTTAACAATCCTGAGGCCCGTTTATTGATCGCCGGTGATTTTTCAAACATTGCAGGTGGTTCAGTAATTGAACGCGTTAAATCTAAGCTAGGTAATGATAGTAGAATAAAATTATTAGGTTTCTTAGATGATGCTGAATTGAACGATTTTTATGCATCGATTGATGTCTTTGCTTTACCATCAGTTAACCCTTTTGAAGCATTTGGTATCGTTCAGGTAGAAGCGATGATGTTAGGTATTCCCGCTATTGCATCAAACATGCCTGGTGTTCGTCAACCTGTAATATTGACCGGAATGGGTGCTATTGTAGAACCTCGTGATGCAAATTCGATTACTGAAGCACTTTATACTCTATTGAATTCAAATATTGATAAGAACAAAGGCATAGAAAAAACAATTGAACTTTACTCACTACAAAATACAATAGATAAGTTTGAGCATTTATTTCTTTCATGTGAGACTGAGTAATGAGCACGAAAATTATAGGGCTAGTTAAACTGATTCGCCCGAAACAATGGATAAAAAACTGTTTTGTGTTGATACCACTTATTTTCTCGGGTGGTTTCCTTCATATTCAAGCAATAAATAGTTCATTGCAGGCGTTCTTTTTATTTTGTATCGCTTCCTCTGCTGTTTATATTCTTAATGACCTTAATGATATAGAAAAGGATAGACTACACCCGATCAAATCAAAAAAACGGCCATTGGCTGCAGGTGATGTTTCTAAGTCTGGCGCGATTATTCTTCTTGTTATTATTTACATGTGTTTAATAGCTAGCGCCTTCATTAATTTGCATGTTTTCTATGTGATTTTTTCTTATATTATATTAAATGTTTTCTACAGCTATTATCTCAAGCATCAACCTGTCATAGACATATTCTGCATCTCTATAGGGTTTGTTTTACGTGTCTATGCTGGTGCAGTCGCACTCAATGTTCCATTGTCATCATGGATGTTCGTGACTACACTGTGTCTTGCTCTCTATCTTGCATCTATTAAACGTAGGCAAGAATTATCTCAAGCGGGAAGTGAAAGCCGAAATGTTTTAGATCAATACTCCATATCGTTAATTGATAAATATGCAGAAATGTCGGCAACTGGTACTGTTATTTTCTATAGTCTCTTTGTTATGTCAGCAAAAGAAGAACTGGTAATTTCAATACCGTTAGTACTATTCGGTTTATACCGGTATTGGTACGTGGTTGAGCAGCTAGAAGGTGGAGAGTCACCCACGGATGTATTATATGAAGATAAATTGCTTTTGGTGACAGTATTTATATGGCTGATTCTGAGTCTATACGTTCTATATCCGCATTAACTGTTTTATTAATTCTTCAATGAGTGATTCTATGGAATTTGGCTACTGCATTACTCCTTTTGTTGCCTGGTTTTTTACAGGGATCATAAAGTTTATTACGAATAGTATCAGAGAAAAACAATTTGCTTTTAAAAATGTTGGCTATGGTGGTTTTCCTAGTAATCATACATCTATCGTAACAAGTATGGCCTCATTAATAGGGTTCCAAAACGGAATTGATAACCCTATTTTTGGTCTTGCAATTACTTTCGCATTCATAGTTATGCTAGATGCAAATAGTCTTCGTCGTCAAATAGGGAAACAGGCTCAGGCCATCAACCATATTGATAAATCCGCGCAATTGCGAGAGAGAATCGGCCATACAAAGTGGGAACTTGTAGGTGGTATTTTTGTTGGCGTATTTATCGGCTATATAATGCACTTAATTGTTAACCACCATATTTAAATGTAAATATCCTCATGTGTCTTAATGTGCCGTTTAGATTGCCGTAATTGTATAGTAAGTGTAAATTGCTATGATACAGTCAGGTTATTACCGTTAATCAGGAGTATGTAATGTCCAAGCAACAAATCGGTGTTGTCGGTATGGCAGTGATGGGGCGCAACCTTGCGCTCAACATCGAAAGCCGTGGTTATAGCGTCTCTATCTTCAACCGCTCCCGTGAAAAAACCGAAGAAGTTGTCGCTGAGAACCCGGGCAAGAACCTGGTTCCTCACTACACGGTCAAAGAGTTCGTAGAATCTCTTGAAACCCCGCGTCGTATCCTGTTGATGGTGAAAGCGGGCGCTGGCACTGATGCGGCCATCGATTCCCTGAAGCCGTATCTGGATAAAGGCGACATCATTATTGATGGCGGTAACACCTTCTTCCAGGACACCATTCGCCGTAACCGTGAGCTGTCTGCTGAAGGCTTTAACTTCATCGGTACGGGCGTGTCCGGCGGTGAAGAGGGCGCGCTGAAGGGCCCGTCTATCATGCCTGGCGGTCAGAAAGAAGCGTACGAACTGGTTGCGCCGATTCTGACCAAAATCGCTGCGGTAGCGGAAGATGGCGAACCGTGCGTGACTTACATCGGCGCTGACGGCGCGGGTCATTACGTGAAAATGGTTCACAACGGTATTGAGTATGGCGATATGCAGCTGATTGCTGAAGCCTATTCTCTGCTGAAAGGCGGTCTGAACCTGTCTAACGAAGAGCTGGCAACCACCTTCACCGAATGGAACGAAGGTGAGCTGAGCAGCTACCTGATCGACATCACCAAAGACATCTTCACCAAAAAAGATGAAGAGGGTAAATACCTTGTCGATGTGATCCTGGACGAAGCCGCAAACAAAGGTACCGGTAAATGGACCAGCCAGAGCTCTCTGGACCTGGGCGAACCGCTGTCCCTGATCACCGAATCCGTCTTCGCGCGCTATATCTCCTCCCTGAAAGACCAGCGCGTTGCAGCATCTAAAGTGCTGTCCGGCCCGCAGGCAAAACTGGCTGGCGATAAAGCTGAGTTCGTTGAGAAAGTGCGTCGCGCGCTGTACCTTGGCAAAATCGTCTCCTATGCGCAGGGCTTCTCACAGCTGCGCGCAGCGTCTGACGAATACAACTGGGATCTGAACTACGGCGAAATCGCGAAGATCTTCCGCGCGGGTTGCATTATTCGTGCACAGTTCCTGCAGAAAATCACCGACGCCTATGCAGAAAACAAAGGCATCGCTAACCTGCTGCTGGCGCCTTACTTCAAGAATATCGCCGACGAATACCAGCAGGCGCTGCGTGATGTCGTGGCTTACGCGGTTCAGAACGGTATTCCGGTACCAACGTTCTCTGCGGCCGTGGCCTACTACGACAGCTACCGCTCTGCGGTACTGCCAGCCAACCTGATTCAGGCTCAGCGTGATTACTTCGGTGCGCATACCTATAAACGTACTGATAAAGAAGGTGTGTTCCACACCGAATGGCTGGATTAATCTGAAATAGCCAACCGCTAAACTCAGGCCCGGAGCGCACCTCCGGGCTTTTTTATTGTCTGAAAACAGCATTCAGTCAGGTCTGATAGGCGTTGTTGCAGTAATTCACGATATACTGAGCTCACGCCGATCCGAAACGAAAACGTTGGGTCTTACGGTGGTGATGCGTTCACCTTCAAATGTTTAACCGGAAGAAGTTACAGAAAGAATGAAGATAACTATCTCAGGAACAGGTTACGTAGGCCTGTCGAACGGCATTCTGATCGCCCAGCACCATGAAGTGGTAGCCCTGGATATCGTTCAGGAAAAGGTCGACATGCTGAATCAAAAGAAATCGCCGATTGTCGATAAAGAGATCGAAGAATATCTGGCGACCCGACCGCTGAATTTCCGCGCAACGACTGACAAGCATGACGCCTACCGCGATGCCGACTTTGTTATCATCGCCACGCCTACCGATTACGATCCGAAGACCAACTATTTCAACACCTCAAGCGTTGAGTCTGTTATCCGCGACGTGGTTGCAATCAACCCGAATGCGGTGATGGTCATTAAATCCACCATTCCGGTGGGATTTACAAATACGATTAAAGAACAGCTGGGGATCGACAATATCTTCTTTTCGCCGGAGTTCCTGCGAGAAGGCCGCGCGCTGTACGACAACCTGCATCCGTCGCGCATCGTAATTGGCGAGCGTTCCGAACGCGCGGAGCGGTTTGCTGCACTGCTGCAGGAAGGGGCGGTGAAGAAAGATATCCCAACGCTGTTTACTGACTCTACCGAAGCGGAAGCCATCAAGCTGTTCGCCAATACTTACCTGGCACTGCGCGTCGCTTACTTTAACGAACTCGACAGCTATGCCGAAAGCCTGGGGCTTAACTCACGGCAGATAATTGAAGGGGTATGCCTGGATCCACGCATCGGCAACCACTACAACAACCCGTCATTTGGCTACGGCGGCTATTGCTTGCCGAAGGATACCAAGCAGCTTCTGGCTAACTATGAATCGGTGCCGAATAACATCATTGGTGCCATCGTTGATGCCAACCGCACGCGTAAAGACTTTATCGCCGATTCCATCCTCGCGCGTAAGCCGAAGGTGGTGGGCGTGTATCGTCTGATCATGAAGTCCGGTTCAGACAACTTCCGCGCGTCCTCGATTCAGGGGATCATGAAGCGTATTAAGGCGAAAGGGATCCCGGTAATCATTTATGAACCGGTGATGAAAGAAGACGAGTTCTTTAACTCCCGCGTGGTGCGCGACCTTGACGCCTTTAAGCAGGAAGCCGATGTGATTATTTCCAACCGTATGGCGCAAGAGCTGGCGGACGTGGAAGAGAAGGTGTATACCCGCGATTTGTTTGGTAACGATTAAACGTGAGTTACCGTGCGGTTCCCGGTGGCGCTTTACCTGCCGGGCGATAAGAGAAAAAGCCCTCATTGTGAGGGCTTTTCTTTATACGTTATAAAATTGACGATACCAATCCACGAATTGCTTCACGCCGTCTTTCACCGACGTCTGCGGGCGGAAGCCCACCAGATCGTACAGCGGCTGCGTCTCTGCACTGGTTTCCAGCACGTCTCCTGCCTGCATCGGCATCATGTTTTTCTGTGCTTCAATTCCCAGCGCGTCTTCCAGCGCCGTGATGTAGTCCATCAGTTCCACCGGCGAGCTGTTGCCAATGTTATAGATGCGATACGGCGCTGAGCTGGTCGCCGGAGAGCCGGTTTCCACACTCCATTGATCGTTAGCTTCTGGGATCACATCCTGCAGACGGATAATCGCTTCGGCGATGTCGTCAATGTAGGTAAAGTCACGCTTCATCTTGCCGTAGTTGTAGACGTCGATGCTTTTCCCTTCGAGCATCGCTTTGGTAAATTTGAATAGCGCCATATCCGGGCGCCCCCACGGGCCATACACGGTGAAGAAACGCAGCCCGGTGGTCGGCAAACCGTAGAGATGGGAGTATGTGTGCGCCATCAGCTCGTTGGCCTTTTTGGTGGCGGCATACAGGGAAACCGGGTGATCGACGCTGTCATCGGTAGAGAACGGCATTTTGCGGTTCAGCCCATACACCGAGCTGGAGGAGGCGTACAGCAGATGCTGCACCTTGTTGTGCCGACAACCTTCCAGTACGTTGAGGTGGCCTATGAGGTTAGCCTGCGCATAGGCGTGTGGGTTTTCCAGCGAATAGCGAACGCCCGCCTGAGCGGCCAGATGAATCACACGATCGAATCGGGCATCGGCAAACAGCGCGGCCATGCCGGCGTTATCATCGAGATCCAGCTTCACAAAACGAAAATCTGCGGATTGCAGCAGATCCAGACGCGCCTGCTTCAGGCTAACGTCGTAGTAATCGTTCAGGTTATCAATACCAACAACCTGATGGCCCGCGGCAAGCAGGCGTCTGGAGACGTGAAAACCGATGAACCCAGCGGCACCGGTGACCAAATATTTCATAGCATTCCTTAAAACTCATTCAGTGCGAACGTCTTTTTCTGGCGCGATCATACCGTCTGCGCGCTGAAAAATATAATCGTTATCTGTCATTAAGGTTATCGGAAGGAAGACTAAAGATAAAACCCGGCGCGATAGCCGGGTTCGGGGGGAGGGGTTACTGATGGCGTTCGCGCAAATTCTCAATCACCGTCGTCAAATCCAGTTCCTGATCCTGCAGCAGCACCAGCAGGTGATACATTAAATCCGACGCTTCATTTTTCAGCTCAAACTTATCGTGTACCGTCGCAGCGAGCGCGGTCTCGACGCCTTCTTCACCGACTTTCTGCGCGATACGTTTTGTTCCGCTGGCATACAGTTTTGCCGTATAGGAACTGGCCGGGTCAGCGGTTTTCCGCTCGGCCAGCAGCTGTTCCAACTGGTACAGGAACAGCCATTGGTGGCTGGTGTCGCCGAAGCAGCTGGACGTGCCTTTATGGCAGGTCGGGCCAATTGGGTTGACCAGAATCAACAGGGTATCGTTGTCACAGTCTGGCGCCATGCTGACCACGTTCAGGAAGTGGCCGGACGTTTCACCTTTGGTCCACAGGCGCTGCTTGGTGCGCGAGAAAAAGGTGACTTTGCCCGTTTCCTGCGTTTTAGCCAGCGCTTCTTGATTCATATAGCCCAGCATCAGCACTTCGCCGGATACCGCGTGTTGGATAATGGCGGGCATCAGTCCGTCGGTTTTTTGCCAGTCTAATTGCTCAGTTAACATACCCGAATCTCCACGCCCTGAGCTGCCAGGTACGCTTTTAGTTCACCAATATTAATAATCTGTTTGTGGAATACCGAAGCCGCCAACGCACCATCAACATCGGCATCACGGAAGGCTTCCAGGAAGTGCTCCATGGTGCCCGCGCCGCCGGAGGCGATAAGCGGCACGCGACAAACCTCGCGCACTTTTTTCAACTGTTCCAGATCGTAGCCGTTGCGCACGCCGTCCTGGTTCATCATATTGAGGACGATTTCACCTGCGCCGCGTTTCTGCACTTCCTGTACCCAGTCCAGCGTTTCCCACTGGGTGACGCGCGTGCGGCTCTCATCGCCGGTGTACTGATTGACGTGATATTTTCCGCTGTCGGCGTCATACCAGGTATCAATACCCACCACGATGCACTGCACGCCAAAGCGATCTGCCAGGCGCGTAATCAGCTCCGGGTCGGCCAGTGCCGGGGAGTTGATGGAAATTTTATCCGCACCAAAGGAGAGAATGCGCGCCGCATCGTCGATGGACTTAATGCCGCCAGCGACGCAGAACGGAATATCAATGACTTCGGCGACGCGAGAAACCCAGCTTTTATCCACCACGCGGCCGTCGCTGGAAGCGGTAATATCGTAAAACACCAGCTCATCCGCGCCTTCATCGGCGTAGCGTTTGGCCAGCGGCACGATATCGCCAATGATTTCGTGATTGCGGAACTGCACGCCTTTAACCACCTGGCCATCACGTACGTCGAGACAAGGAATTATCCGTTTTGCCAGCATTGGATGGCCTCCGTTACGTTGAATTTACCTTCCAACAGCGCGCGACCGACGATCACGCCGCGCACGCCGGTACCGCGCAGGGCGGCGATATCGTTGAGATCGCCAATGCCGCCGGAGGACTGAAACGCCACCTGCGGGTAGCGAGCGCAGACTTCTTCATACAGCGAGACGTTAGAGCCCGCCAGCGTACCGTCGCGCGAAATATCGGTGCACAGCACGTGCTGTAAACCTACCGGCAGATAGGTTTCCACCAGCTCCTCCAGCGTCACACCGGAATTTTCCTGCCAGCCGCTTACCGCCACCTGTTTTGCGCCGTTTTCATCAATTCGCACGTCCAGCGCCAGCACCAGATGTTCCGCGCCAAAGCGCTTAAACCAGCCCTTCACGATCTCCGGCGATTTCACCGCCGTCGAACCTACCACCACGCGCGCGACGCCGGCATCAAGCAGCGCGGCGACGTCTTCTTCTGTACGTACGCCGCCGCCTACCTGCACCGGCACGTTCACGCCAGCAACCAGCGTTTTCAGCAGCGGAATCTGCCGCTGCGCCGGGTCTTTGGCGCCGGTTAAATCGACCAGATGCAGCACTTCTGCGCCCTGGGCCGCATAGTCCTGAAGACGCGGCAGCGGATCGGTACCGTAGTCGCGCTGCTGACTGTAATCGCCCTGGTGCAGGCGTACTACGGTGCCGTTAATCAAATCTAAAGCCGGAATGATCATCACATCTCCAGGAAATTTTTCAGCAGCTGTGCGCCCGCGGCGCCTGAACGTTCCGGGTGGAACTGGACGCCGTAAAAGTTATCTTTTTGTACCGCCGCGGTGAACGGTTCACCGTAATGGCACTGGGCGATGGTATTTTCATTGACCGGCATCGCGTAGCTGTGCACGAAGTAGAAATACGCGCCGTCCTCAATGCCGCGGAACAGGCGATCGCCCGCCTTCGGATAAACGCGGTTCCAGCCCATGTGCGGCAGCGGCAGGCCGAAATCGGTCATTTTCGGCACGTCCTGGTCAATAATCCCCAGCATGTCGACGCCGTGGGTTTCTTCGCTGCGGCGGCCCAGTAGCTGCATTCCAAGGCAAATGCCGAGCACCGGCTGAGTGCAGGCTTTGATCAAATCCGCCAGGTCGCGTTCACGAATCTGATCCATGGCGGCCTGCGCGGTGCCAACGCCCGGCAGGAACAGTTTGTCCGCGCGCAGGACGACGTCCGGATCGCGGCTTACCACCGGCTCGTAGCCGTGGCGGGCAATTGCCGCCTTCACCGAGTGAAGGTTGGCACAGCCGGTATCAAGCACAACCACGTTCATCACAGCACTCCTTTCGAGGAGGGAAGGGTATTGCCGTCCACGCGAATGGCCTGGCGCAGCGTGCGGCCAAAGACTTTAAACAGGCTTTCCACGCGGTGGTGATCGTTTTTGCCTTTGGTTTTCAGGTGCAGGGTGATGCCCATCGCATAGGAGAGCGAGCGGAAGAAGTGCTCGATCATTTCGGTGCTCAGATCGCCTACGCGCTGATAGGTAAATTCGGCTTTATATTCAAGGTGTGGCCGACCGGAGATATCCAGCGCGCAGCGCGCCAGGCATTCGTCCATCGGCAGCACAAAACCGAAACGGTTGATTCCCCGCTTGTCGCCCAGCGCCGCCTTCAGCGCTTCGCCCAGCGCCAGGCCGGTATCTTCAACCGTGTGGTGATCGTCGATATACAGATCGCCTTTCACGGTAATGTTCATGCGGAAGCCGCCGTGGGTGGCAATCTGATCGAGCATATGATCGAAGAAACCAACGCCGGTGTTGATCTTGCTGCCGCCTTCGCGGTCCAGCCAGACTTCCACGTCAATCTGGGTCTCGCGGGTATTACGTTCGATGCGCGCGTAGCGATCGCGGCGGGTCAACTGCTCGCCAATGGCCGCCCAGTTCAGGGTGTCACGGTGGTAGCGCAGGCCGGTGATACCCATGTTATTGGCCAGCTCGACGTCGGTGGCGCGGTCGCCGATAACATAGCTGTTGGCGGTGTCCATCACGCCATCGGCCAGCCAGGCGGTGACCAACTGCGTTTTCGGCTTACGGCACGCGCAGTTATCGGCCGGCAGATGCGGGCAGATCAGGACATCGTCGAACGCGACGCCCTGTGACGTAAATATCTGCATCATCAGGTTATGCGGGCCGTCAAAATCGTCCTGCGGGAAACTGGCGGTGCCCAGCCCGTCCTGATTGGTAATCATCACCAGCTTGTAGCCCGCCTTTTGCAGCTTCAACAGCTCGGGAATCACGTCCGGCTCGAAGGCCAGTTTATCAAAACGGTCTACCTGATAGTCGCTCGGCGGCTCGGAAATCAGGGTGCCATCGCGATCGATAAAGAGAAACTTCTGGGTCATACGGTCTCCGCTTTCAAAGCGTCAATCACGCGCAGGCTCTCTGCTCGAGTGCCGATAGTGATGCGCAAACAGCCGCTTAAAGAAGGTTGTTTATTCTGGTCACGTAAGATAATGCCTTGATCCCATAAAGATTTAAATACGCTGGTTGAGGCTTTCATCCGTACCAGTACGTAATTGGTCTCGGAATCGAATACCTGCTCGACGCAATCAATGGTGCGCAGGGCGGTGACCAGATATTCGCGCTCCTCAAGGATCTGCGCCACTCGCTGGCGCATCGCGGCGATGCCCTGCGCGCTAAGCGCCTGGGCCGCGATATCGGCAACCGGGGTAGAAAGCGGGTAGGGGGCAATCACTTTCAGCAGCAGCGCAATCACGTCTTCATTCGCCAACGTGAAGCCGCAGCGCAGCCCTGCCAGCGCAAAGGCTTTCGACAGCGTGCGCAGAATAACCAGATTTGGATACTCCGCCAGCCAGCCAGCGAGCGTGGCCTGCGGGCAAAACTCAATATAGGCCTCGTCGGCGACGACCAGCGCTTTATCGCGGGTCATCTCCAGCAGCGTACGAAAGTCCTGCGGGTTGATAATCTGCCCGGTTGGGTTGTTCGGGCTGCACACGTAGACCACTTTGACGTTGTTCAGGCTGTCGGCAATGGCCGGAAGATCCAACTGCCAATCGGCTTTCGCTGGTACGGTGCGGCACTCAACGCCGATGGTTTCCGCGCTGACGCTGTACATGCCGTAGGTGGGGGGGCAAAACAGCACCGCGTCGCGGCCCGGTTCGCAAAAAGCGCGCACCAGCAGCTCGATGCCTTCATCGGCACCGCGGCTAACCAGCACCTGCTGCGGCTTCACGCCTGCGTAGGCGGCGTAGTTCTCAATGACCGCTTTGGGCTGGCATTCCGGGTAGCGGTTCAGCGTCTGCTGGCTGAGCTCAAACGGTACTGCTGTCGGGAATTCGTTGGCATTCAGCCACACGTCGCCTTTACCGCCCAGACGGCGGGCCGACTGATAGGGGGTCAGGGCGCGAACGTTGTCGCGGGCTAACTGTTCGATGCTCATGCTTGCTCCTTCAGGGCGTTGACGCGTAGGGTGACGGCGTTTTTGTGGGCGGTCAGCCGTTCGGCGGCGGCCAGCGTTTCAATGGTGGCGGCGAGGGCGCTAAAACCTTCGCGCGACAGTTCCTGCACGGTCATCCGTTTCTGGAAATCGGCCAGCCCCAGGCTGGAGCAGGTTGCGGTGTAGCCATAGGTCGGCAGAACGTGGTTGGTCCCCGAGGCGTAGTCACCGGCGGATTCTGGCGACCAGTCGCCGAGGAACACCGAACCGGCGCTGGTGATTTCATCAACCAGGTCACGGGCGTTGCGGGTCTGAATAATCAGGTGCTCCGGGCCGTAGGCATTCGAAATTTCCACACACTGCGCCAGATCGCGGGCGACGATCAAACGGCTGGCGGAGAGCGCCTGGCGCGCGGTATCGGCGCGGGACAGCTCGGCGAGCTGGCGTTCTACCGCGTCGGCCACGTCGGCGGCAAGTTTTGCATCCGGGGTTAACAGAATAACCTGTGAATCCGGGCCGTGTTCGGCCTGTGAAAGCAGGTCCGAGGCGACAAAGTCCGGGGTCGCGCCGCTGTCGGCGATAACCAGCACTTCCGACGGGCCCGCGGGCATATCAATCGCCGCGCCGTCGAGACGCTGACTCACCTGGCGTTTTGCTTCGGTGACGTAGGCGTTGCCTGGACCGAAGATTTTGTCCACTTTAGCGATGGACTCGGTGCCCAGCGCCAGCGCGGCAATCGCCTGCGCGCCGCCGACGTTGAACACCTCTTTAACGCCGCACAGCTGCGCCGCATAGAGAATTTCATCGGCAATTGGCGGCGGTGAGCAGAGCACCACCTTTTTACAGCCGGCAATACGTGCCGGGGTAGCCAGCATTAACACCGTTGAAAACAGCGGGGCTGAACCGCCAGGAATATAGAGACCCACGGACGCGATTGGGCGGGTAACCTGCTGGCAGCGCACGCCCGGCTGGGTTTCGATATCCACCGGCGGCAGAATCTGCGCGTTGTGGAAGGTATCAATATTGCGCACCGCCGCCTGCATGGCTTGCTTCAGCTCGTCGCTCAGACGCGCGCCTGCCTGCTGAATTTCATCCTCGGAGACGCGCAGTGCGGCGACTTCCGTTTTATCAAATTTTGCGCTGTATTCACGCAGGGCCTTGTCGCCGTTGCTTTTGACGTTCTCAAGGATCTCGGCCACCGTACGCGTGATGCTGTCAGAGGCGGAGATGGCCGGGCGCATCAGCAGCGTCTGCTGTTCTTCGGGGCTATAGCTATTCCAGTCAATCAGGGTATTGAAGCTCAAAGTCGTTACTCCATCATGGGGCCATGCCGGATGGCGGCGGTGCCTTATCCGGCCTACAGGGGCCGTAATATTAATGCGTGTGACAATTCTTGTAGGCCTGATAAGCGCAGCGCCATCAGGCAGCCGATCACTCCATCATTTTCTCAATCGGCAGCACCAGAATTGAGCTGGCCCCCAGGGATTTGAGTTTTTCCATGGTTTCCCAGAACAGGGTTTCGCTGCTCACCATGTGCATGGCGACGCGCTGCTGATCGCCCGCCAGCGGCAGAATCGTTGGGCGTTCAGCGCCCGGCAGCAGTGCAATCACTTCGTCCAGACGTTCGGTCGGTGCATGCATCATGATGTATTTTGATTCACGGGCCTGAATGACGCCCTGAATACGGGTCAGCAGGCGGTCAATCAGCTGCTGTTTCGCCTCGCTCATTTCGCCGTCGCGCTGAATCAGGCAGGCCTTGGAGCGGAACATCACTTCCACTTCACGCAGGCCGTTGGCTTCCAGCGTCGCACCGGTTGAGACCAGGTCACAAATGGCGTCGGCCAGGCCCGCGCGCGGAGCCACTTCGACAGAACCATTCAGCAGACAGGATTTAAAACTAATGCCTTTCTGATCGAGGTAACGCTTGAGCAGGTGTGGGTAAGAGGTGGCGATACGTTTGCCGTCGAGCGCTGCCGGGCCGTCCCATGCTTCATCTGCTGGGGTAGCCAGCGACAGACGGCAGCCGCCGAAGTCAAGACGACGCAGGGTAAAGTAGCGCGGGTCTTCGCCCTGCGCGCGGCGGCTCAGCAGTTCTTCTTCCAGCACGTTTTCGCCGATGATGCCGAGGTCGACCACGCCATCCATAATCAGACCCGGGATATCGTCGTCACGGACGCGCAGAATATCGATAGGCATATTTTCCGCCATCGCAATCAGGCGCTGGGTGTGGAGATTAATTTTAATGCCACAACGGGCCAGTAATTCGCGTGAATCGTCGCTAAGACGGCCTGATTTCTGAATAGCTATGCGTAAACGGCTGTTATCTAACATTCTGTATTCCTCATTACCCTGCTGAATTTGGTTCAAAAAAAAGCCCCCGGAAGATGATCTTCCGGGGGCTCTCTTGCGTTCATGCACCACTGGAAGATCTGAATGTCTCCCAGCACACATCGCCTGAAAGACTAGTCAGGGTGATGGTGATGATGGTGGTGTTTAAATTGAACGCGGCTCATAAATTTCTCGTTGAATGACTATTCACTTGATGTCTTTTAACCTAAACCACTTTTGTCGTTGAGTGCAAGCGCTTTTTTCATTCATTAAATCAATTCATGTTGCCACTATAAATTGTCAGTTTTCGCCCGGTGGCGTAGCCTTAATAGAGGAGTGCAGTAGGAATCAGGAGATAGCGCAATGAAGAAGGTGGCAATTGTCGGTTTAGGGTGGCTGGGTATGCCGCTGGCGCTGTCGTTGATGGCGCGCGGCTGGCAGGTAACCGGTAGCAAAACAACCGCCGATGGCGTTGAGGCGGCCCGTATGTGCGGCATTGATAGCTATCCGCTGCGGCTTGATCCGCAGCTGGTGTGCGAGGCGGACGATCTCGACGCGTTAATGAACGTGGATGCGCTGGTGATTACGCTACCGGCGCGCCGTAGCGGGCCGGGTGAAGATTTCTATCATCAGGCGGTGCAGGAGATTGTGGATTCCGCGCTGGCGTATCATATTCCGCGTATCATCTTTACCAGTTCGACGTCCGTGTACGGTAAAGAAGAAGGCATGGTGAAAGAGAGCACGCCGCGTGAACCGGTCACCGCCAGCGGCAGCGTGCTGAAAGAGCTGGAAGACTGGCTGCATCAACTTCCAGGGACGTCCGTTGATATTCTGCGTCTGGCTGGGCTGGTGGGACCGGGTCGACATCCGGGACGGTTCTTTGCCGGGAAGTCGGCGCCGGACGGCCTACAGGGCGTCAATCTGGTGCATCTGGAAGATGTGATCTCTGCTATTACGCTTTTATTACAGGCGCCGAAGGGGGGACACATTTATAACATTTGTGCTCCTTTACATCCGGCGCGCGGTATTTTCTATCCGCAAATGGCGCGTGAACTGGGGCTGGCGGTACCGGTCTTTAGCGATAGCGGCAAAGGAAAAGGCAAAATTATCGACGGTAATCTTATCTGCCGTGAGCTGGGGTTTGAGTATCAGTATCCGGACCCGCTGCGTATGCCGATGGAATAATCGCCGTTGTTTTAGCAAATAGTGCTATAGATGAGATTTATAATTCAGCAGTTGCTGAATTATCAGACATTTAGATGAGTTAGTGCTGCGATCTTGCTTTCAGCGGCTTGTATTTTTGCTACCGATTGGGGCAAAATGTGCCGAATGTAAAAAATTGAGATTAACCGACGTGCTTGCCGCGTCGGTTATTTTTTTTACATCAAAACAACCATCAAATAAAAGAGGCCGGGCTTCGTACCGGATAGATACTTACTTAAAAAACGACAGTCGTTGTCGCTGAGGAAACAGAAAAAAAATGGGGCAATTTTTCAATTTTGCACCGGCTATCGCCGTCAAGGGGACTAACCGTGTCGCATAACATTACTCCAAACACCTCTCGCGTGGAATTACGTAAAACGCTTACGCTTATTCCGGTTGTTATGATGGGCCTTGCCTATATGCAGCCGATGACGCTGTTTGATACGTTCGGTATCGTATCTGGCATGACCGATGGTCATGTGCCAACAGCTTATGCTTTCGCTCTGGTGGCGATTCTGTTCACTGCCCTGAGCTATGGTAAGCTGGTACGCCGCTATCCGTCGGCGGGCTCTGCCTACACTTATGCCCAGAAATCCATTAGCCCGACCGTTGGTTTTATGGTGGGTTGGTCTTCTCTGCTCGACTATCTGTTCGCGCCGATGATCAACATCCTGCTGGCAAAAATCTATTTTGAAGCGCTGGTGCCGTCGATTCCGTCATGGGTATTCGTCATTGCACTGGTGGCCTTTATGACCGCGTTTAACCTGCGCAGCATTAAATCTGTCGCCAACTTCAACACCGTTATCGTGTTGTTCCAGGTGGTGCTGATTGCCGTCATTCTGGGCATGGTTATCTATGGCGTGGCGCACGGCGAAGGTGCCGGTACGCTGGCAAGCAACCGTCCATTCTGGTCGGGTGACGCACACGTGATCCCGATGATTACCGGGGCAACGATTCTGTGCTTCTCGTTTACCGGCTTTGACGGTATCAGCAACCTGTCTGAAGAAACCAAAGACGCTGAGCGTGTGATTCCGCGTGCTATCTTCCTGACGGCGCTGATTGGTGGCATGATCTTCATCTTCTCCACCTATTTCCTGCAGCTGTACTTCCCGGATATCTCTCGTTTTAAAGATCCGGACGCCTCACAGCCAGAAATCATGCTGTACGTGGCGGGTAAAGCCTTCCAGGTTGGCGCGCTGATCTTCTCGACCATCACCGTGCTGGCTTCCGGTATGGCGGCGCACGCTGGCGTGGCGCGCCTGATGTACGTGATGGGCCGTGACGGCGTGTTCCCGAAAAGCTTCTTCGGTTACGTGCATCCGACCTGGCGTACGCCGGCGATGAACATCATCCTGGTGGGGGCGATTGCGCTGCTGGCGATTAACTTCGACCTGGTGATGGCAACCGCGCTGATTAACTTCGGTGCACTGGTGGCGTTCACCTTCGTCAACCTGTCCGTGATTTCTCAGTTCTGGATCCGTGAGAAGCGTAACAAGACGCTGAAAGATCACTTCCAGTACCTGTTCCTGCCGATCTGCGGCGCGCTGACCGTTGGCGCACTGTGGGTGAACCTGGAAGAGAGCTCAATGGTTCTGGGCCTGATCTGGGCCGGTATCGGCCTGATTTACCTGGCCTGCGTGACCAAAAGCTTCCGTAACCCGGTTCCGCAGTACGAAGATGTTGCATAACTGAATTAAAACGATGGTTGCAAAACCGGAGGCCTGGGCCTCCGGTTTTTTTTTGCTTTCATGTCATGAGCGACTAAAAAAAACTTCATTAATAACCACCGGTAATAATATAGAGCTTTTGGTTATTGGTGCGGTCAGGCTCGGTCAGGAATAATTTCAGACCTGATTATATTGGGTTAATTGATTCTTATGTTGCACATGATAATAAGCGGAATAATTTGCGGGGCCTTACTGGGATTCGTTATGCAGCGCGGTCGTTTCTGTCTGACGGGCGGCTTTCGCGACATGTATATCGCCAAAAATAACCGTATGTTTTATGCGCTGCTGATTGCTATCTGTATCCAGAGTATCGGCGTTTTCTCGCTCATTCAGCTTGGGCTGGTGCAGTACGATGCCGGAGCATTCCCGTGGCTGGGCACGGTAGTTGGCGGCTTTGTTTTCGGTATGGGTATCGTCTATGCGGGCGGCTGCGCTACCGGCACCTGGTATCGCGCCGGGGAAGGGCTGATCGGCAGTTGGATTGCTCTGGTGACCTATATGGTTATGAGTGCGGTCATGCGTTCTCCACATGCGGCGGGGCTGAACGCCTTTCTTGGCCAGCACACGACGGCCCACAACGGTATTGCCGAAACCCTCAATATTTCCGTGTGGCCGATGATTGCGCTGCTGGTGGTGGTGACGCTGTGGCTGGTACGTAAAGAATTGCGTAAGCCGAAGCTGAAGGTGGCCTCGCTGCCGCCGCGTCGCCGCGGGCTGGCGCATATTCTGTTTGAAAAACGCTGGCATCCGTTCGTAACGGCCGTGCTGATTGGCCTGATTGCGCTGCTGGCCTGGCCGTTGAGCGAAGCCACCGGCCGTATGTTTGGCCTGGGGATCACCTCACCGACGGCCAATATTCTGCAGTTTCTGGTCGGCGGCAATGCGAAGTTCCTCAACTGGGGCGTCTTCCTGGTGCTGGGTATCTTTATCGGTTCGTTTATTGCCGCAAAAGCCAGCCGTGAGTTTCGCGTTCGCGCCGCGGACGCCAGCACCACGCTGCATAGCGCCGGTGGCGGTGTCCTGATGGGCTTTGGCGCAAGCATTGCTGGCGGTTGTTCCATCGGTAATGGTCTGGTGATGACCGCGATGATGACCTGGCAGGGCTGGATTGGCCTGGTATTTATGATCCTCGGCGTGTGGTCTGCGTCGTGGATGTTGTATGTTCGCCCGCAGCGGAAAGCTAAGCTGAAAACCGCAGCGGCTTAAGGAGTAGAAAATGGTTATTAAGAAACTGGATGTTGTCACGCAGGTTTGCCCGTTCCCGTTAATTGAAGCGAAAGCGGCGATGGCGGAGCTGTCCCGCGGCGACCAACTGGTCATTGAATTTGACTGTACTCAGGCGACGGAGGCCATCCCACAGTGGGCGGCAGAAGAGGGGTTTACGGTGACCGACTATCAGCAGTCCGGCGATGCGGCGTGGACGATTACCGTACAGAAATAATGCTATCAGCATAACGTGATGCCGCTTGTCGAATATGCCAACGCTCTTATCCGGCAAGCGGCGCTGTAGCGCCTGATGGCGCTACGCCTATCAGTCAGTGCTTACACTATCTCCTGCGCGTATTGATACAGCGCCTTCAACAAAGTCAGCTTCTCGTTATTTCCTTCATACTGACCGTACAGCGTCTCCAGCTCCTGAGCATAGGCGTGTAAAAATTCCGGCGTAAAAATCTGTCGGCGGTGCTCCAGCCAACGCTGCTGCTCGGTCTCATCAAGCGTGCCGGGGAAGTTGCGCGCCCGGAAGTTAAAGAGCAGTTTTTCAATTCGTTTGTCGGCGAAAGTGATATCCAGCGCCGGCATGTTACGCGGCTCGGTTTCCAGTACAATTTTCATCGCTGCGCGGTCGGCATCGCTAAAGAAACCGTTGTAGAGCTGCGCATCGACGTTGTCCGACGGAACAAATGGCTCTGCCTCGGCAAAAATGGCGACCACTTTCTCACGTACCAGCGGGTTGTCGCGCAGCAGCTTGAGGTTATCCAGGCAGTGCTGGCGGTTGATGCCCAGGCGATCGGCGTCTTCCGGTCGCAGAGTATTCGCCTGCGCCAGTATCGGACATTTGTTCAGGTGCACCAGTTTAATCGGCACCGGCACATTGTCGCCGAGATCGGCTTTGGCGGTATATAACCGTTCGCGTAGCGCATCGGCGTCCAGCGTCAGCAGCGGGCTTATGTCGCCTGCCAGATCGACCATAATCACCGCATTACGGTTATCCGGATGCCAGGCCAGCGGCGCGACCCAACTGGTATTGCCACGCCATGCGCCGAACATGCCAGAAACATGAACCAGCGGCTTCATTTGCGGCACGTCAATCAGCGTGATCAGCTTGTTCTTGCCGCGGTAGGCATACAGGTAGTCGAACAGCTTCGGCTGCTGCGTTTTTACCAGCTTTGCTATGGCGATAGTGGCATAAACATCCGCCATCGCATCGTGGGCGTTACTGTGCTCAATACCGTTGGCTTTGGTCAGGTGCTCCAGACGAAAACTCGGGAGGCCGTCCTCGTTTTCCGGCCAGTTGATGCCGTCCGGGCGGAGGGCGTAGCAGGCGCGCATCACATCAAGAAGGTCCCAGCGCGAGTTGCGATTCTGCCAGCTCCAGGCATAGGGGTCGTAAAAGTTACGATAGAAGATATTGCGCGTCACTTCATCATCGAAGCGGACGTTGTTGTAGCCCACCACGCAGGTATCCGGCACGGTGAAAATGTCGTGGATGCGTTTGGCAAATGCGGCCTCATTTTCCCCTTTCGCACGCGCCTCCTGCGGCGTAATGCCGGTAATCAGCACCGCTTCTGGCTGCGGCAGATAATCGTCCGCAGGTTTACAGTAAAAGACCTCTGGCTCACCGATGATAGTAAAGTCTTTATCGGTACGGATAGCGGCGAACTGCGCGGGTCTGTCGAGGGAAGGGCTGGTTCCAAAGGTTTCGTAGTCGTGAAACAGGAATCCCGGCGCGCTGGAGGTCTCTTGCATAGCGTTTACTGTGTCCGTGTGTGGCATTGAATGCTCATGGTAAACGATTTCGCCGAGCATCAGAAGGGCGGCGGCGAATTCTGGAACCGGCCGCGCAGCGTATTTTTTAATGCGTAAATAGCGTTATGTCATATTTTCTTGCAATTTATACCAGCCAGGAAGCGCGAAGTTCCGTAAAAAGGACGACGAATTTGTATAAGTTGAGGATGTACCGTTGAAAGCCCGTTTTCTTGTTGCCGTATCTTTGCTCGCTTCGAGCGTTTCTTGTGCGTTTGCCGACAATGTCGCAATGCCTTCCGTCACCCCACCAGCCATTAAAGCCGGCGCTTGGGTTCTTATGGATTACACAACCGGGCAAATTTTAACCGCAGGTAATGAGCATCAGCAGCGCAATCCCGCCAGCCTGACCAAGCTGATGACCGGCTACGTGGTCGATCGCGCGATCGATAGCCATCGTATTACGCCTGATGATATCGTCACCGTCGGTCGCGATGCGTGGGCGGCCGGAAACCCGGTGTTTGATGGCTCCTCGCTGATGTTTCTGAAAGCCGGCGATCGCGTGTCGGTGCGCGATCTGAGCCGCGGCCTGATCGTCGATTCCGGCAACGACGCCTGCGTGGCGCTGGCGGACTACGTGGCCGGAGGCCAGCCGCAGTTTGTCAAAATGATGAATGATTATGTGCAAAAGCTAAACCTGCGCGACACTCATTTTGAAACTGTTCACGGCCTGGATGCGCCGGGCCAGCACAGTTCGGCTTACGATCTGGCCGTTCTCTCACGCGCCATCATTCACGGCGAGCCCGAGTTCTACCACATGTACAGCGAAAAGAGCCTGACGTGGAACGGCATTACCCAGCAGAACCGTAACGGCCTGCTGTGGGAAAAAAACATGCATATCGACGGCCTGAAAACCGGCCACACCTCCGGCGCCGGGTTCAATCTGATCGCTTCTGCGGTCGATGGCCAACGTCGCCTGATTGCCGTAGTGATGGGCGCCGATAGCCCAAAAGGCCGCGAAGACCAGGCGCGCACGCTGTTGCGCTGGGGACAACAGAATTTTGACACCGTGCAGATTCTGCACAGCGGTAAAAAAGTCGGTACCGAGCGTATCTGGTACGGCGACAAAGAGAAGATCGATTTGGGTACGGATCAGGACTTCTGGCTCGCGCTGCCTAAGGCCGAAGTACCCAATATCAAAGCCAAATACGTGCTGGATAAAAAAGAGCTCGAAGCGCCTATTGCTGCGCATCAGCGGGTGGGGGAAATTCAACTGCTCGACCGCGATAAAGTGGTCGCGCAGTGGCCGTTGGTGACGCTGGAAAGCGTCGATAAAGGCGGAATCTTCTCCCGTCTGAGTGACTATCTGCACCATAAAGTGTAATGACGATCGCCCCACAAAGTGGGGCGTTTTTATCTCGCTGTAGTCGCCTAAGGGCAGAATCGTTACAATTCAGCCTTTCATTTTGTTGGAGAATGGGTGTGCGCCCGGATAAGTCACTCAGCCCTTTTGAAATTCGTCTCTATCGCCACTATCGTACCGTGCACGGCGCGCGCATTGCGCTGGCATTCGCGCTGGCGTTTATCATCGTCCGCCTGGCGGGGATCCCCGAAGGCTCCTGGCCGCTGATTACCCTGGTCGTCGTGATGGGGCCTATCTCCTTCTGGGGCAACGTGGTACCGCGCGCGTTTCAGCGTATTGGCGGCACCATTCTTGGCTCGGCGCTGGGGCTGGTGGCGCTCAAGCTGGAGCTTATCTCGCTGCCGCTGATGATTATCTGGTGTGCGGCCGCGATGTTCCTGTGCGGCTGGCTGGCGCTAGGCAAAAAGCCCTATCAGGCTCTGCTGATTGGTATCACCCTGGGCGTGGTGGTTGGGGCTCCGCCTGGCGACATTACTACCGCGCTCTGGCGAAGCGGCGACGTCATTTTCGGCTGTCTGCTGGCTATGCTGTTTACCGGTATTTATCCGCAGCGGGCGTTTATTCACTGGCGCATCCAGATGGCGACGTTTGTGACGCAGTTTAATCGGATCTACCAAGCGGGTTTGTCGCCGAACCTGATAGAGCGGCCGCGGCTGGAAAAACATCTGCAAACGGTGCTTAACGATGTGGTGAAAATGCGCGGGCTGATTACGCCTGCCAGCAAAGAAACGCATATTCATAAAGGTATCTTCGAAGCCATCCAGACCGTCAGCCGTAACCTTGTCTGCATGCTGGAGCTGCAAATCAACGCCCACTGGGCGACCCGCCCAAGCCATTTGCTGATGCTGAACGCTCATACGCTGCGGGAAACGCAGATGATGACCCAGCAAACGCTGCTGGCGATTGCCCATGCGCTGTATGAGGGTAACCCGCGGCCAATCAAAGCCAATAGCGAAAAGCTGAACGACATTGTGGCGGAGCTGCGCCAACTGGTGAAGGAGCACCCGGGCGAGAATCTGGCGGAAACGCCGATTCACGGCTACGTCTGGCTGAGCATGGAGCTTGCCCGCCAGTTGGAGCTGCTGTCGAGTCTGATGTGCCGCGCTTTGCGTAAATAAAAGACAGATGCGCGCGGTTTTGCGTCTGGTTGTTTCGATTCAGCACGCTTTAGGGTTATGATGAAGCCAAAGCAAAAAAGAATGTTTGCGACAACGGCGGCGTATAAATCTTACCGGTTGAAGGGCATATCAGTAATGTGTACCTTATCGTGTAGCCGTTGTTTTAACGAATCCGACTCTCAACTATCAGGGGTATAAAAATGGAAACCACGAAACCTTCGTTTCAGGACGTACTGGAGTTTGTGCGTTTGTTCCGTCGTAAGAACAAGCTGCAGCGCGAAATCCAGGACGTAGAGAAAAAGATCCGTGACAACCAGAAGCGCGTCCTGCTGCTGGACAACCTCAGCGACTACATCAAACCGGGCATGAGCGTTGAAGCTATTCAGGGCATCATTGCCAGCATGAAGGGCGACTACGAAGATCGCGTTGATGACTACATCATCAAAAATGCCGAGCTGTCCAAAGAACGCCGCGACATCTCTAAAAAACTGAAAGTGATGGGCGAGCAGAAAAGCGAGTAACCGTCGTTCTCAGGTGGCGGCGCTGCCGTCACCTGGCCCCCTGAATACCGTCCTTCCTCTTCCCGCCGATACAACCTCAGTGACATTGCGAGCAATGCGGAGTATAAAGCTCTCTGTTTGATATATAAGCCACAGTTATGTGGGAACGTATTGATATCAAAGGAACTCGCGAACAATGCAGCAACATCAGGAAGCGCAATCATGATGCTGGTGACCGGCGGCGCGCGCAGCGGCAAGAGCCGTCACGCTGAATCGTTACTCAGCCAGTATCCTCAGGTTTGTTATATCGCCACCTCGCAAATTTTTGACGCCGAGATGGCCGAGCGTATTCAGCACCACCGGGACAGTCGCCCCGCGCACTGGCGTACGGAAGAACGCTGGCAGCACCTTGCCGACATCATTACCCCGCACAACGATCCCAACGAAGCCATTTTGCTGGAATGCATCACGACGCTTATCACCAATATTTTATTTGCCTCTGGTGATGCACAAGCTATCGAACGTTGGGATTTTGCCGCCCTTGAGGCTGAGGTCAGCGCTGAAATTGACGCGCTGATTGCTGCCTGCGAACGCTGTCCGTCGCCGGTGGTGCTGGTCACTAATGAAGTGGGGATGGGCATTGTGCCCGAGAATCGTCTTGCCCGGCATTTTCGCGATATTGCTGGGCGCGTGAATCAAAAGCTGGCACAGGCGGCGGACGACGTCTGGCTGGTGGTATCAGGGATTGGAGTCAAAATAAAATGAGCCGACTGTTTTTCGCCACACTCTCTTTTATGAGCCGTCTGCCGGTGCCACAGCGCTGGTCGCAGGGGCTGGCTCTGGATCGCTATGTCAGTGGCGTGCTGACCTTTCCCGTTATCGGGTTGCTGCTCGGCGCGCTGAGCGGCCTGGTCTTTGTGATTGTACAGGCCTGGTGCGGGATTCCGCTGGCGGCTTTCTTTGCCGTGTTGACGCTGGCCCTGCTGACCGGAGGCTTTCATCTCGATGGTCTGGCCGATACCTGTGACGGTGTTTTCTCCGCCCGTCGCCGCGAAAAGATGTTAGAAATCATGCGCGACAGCCGCCTGGGCACCCACGGTGGCCTGGCGCTGATTTTTGTGCTGCTGGCGAAAGTGCTGGCGGTGAGCGAACTGGCCCTGCGCGACACGCCGATGCTGGCGGCGATGGCCGGTGCCTGTATTGCCGGCCGTTCTGCTTCGGTGTTGATGATGTACCGTCATCGCTACGCGCGTGAAGAGGGGCTGGGTAACCTGTTCATCGGTAAAATCACCTTCCGTCAGACCTGGGTTACCCTGGTGATCGGCGCTGCGCTGGTAGCTGCCCTGTTAGGCATGCACGGTCTGCTTGCGTTGCTGGTGGCGTTTATCGGCGTCTTTATCCTGGGGCTGCTGCTCAAGCGCACGCTGGGAGGGCAGACCGGAGACACCCTGGGCGCGGCAATTGAACTGGGCGAAGTGATTTTCTTGCTGGCGCTCCTGTAAGCCAGCGATTAACCGGAAAGAGATAATGCAAACACTGACTTCACGACTGGCGGCTATTCCTGACGTCGACAGCGCCGCCATGGCGCATGCGCAGCAGCATATTGATGGGCTCTTAAAACCAACGGGCAGCCTGGGGCGGCTGGAAGCGCTGGCGGTACAGCTGGCGGGGATGCCGGGTCTGCGCGGTACGCCACATGTCGCCAGGAAAGCCATGCTTGTTATGTGTGCCGATCACGGCGTCTGGCATGAGGGGGTTGCCGTTTCGCCTCAGGTGGTTACGGCGATTCAGGCGGTTAATATGACCCGACACAATACCGGCGTCTGCGTGCTGGCCGCTCAGGCGGGGGCTGAGGTGCACGTGATTGACGTGGGCATTGATGCTGACCCTATCCCAGGCCTGGTGGAGATGAAGGTGGCGCGCAGCAGCGGCAATATTGCCCGCGGGCCAGCCATGAGCGCAGAACAGGCACAGACCGTCCTGATGGCTGCGATTGACTATACCCGCAATCTGGCGGAGCAGGGCGTTACTTTGTTCGGCGTGGGTGAACTGGGGATGGCAAATACAACGCCAGCGGCGGCCGTGGTCAGCGTACTGACCGGCAGTGAACCAGAGGCGGTGGTTGGCGTCGGCGCGAACCTGCCGCAGGCGCAGTTGGCGAATAAAGTTGACGTGGTGCGCCGCGCTATCGCTGTAAACCAACCGGATGCCGATGACGGTCTCGACGTGCTGGCGAAAGTGGGCGGCTACGATCTGCTGGGTATGACCGGCGTGATGCTCGGCGCGGCCTCCTGTGGCCTACCGGTCGTGCTGGACGGTTTCCTTTCTTACGCATCGGCGCTGGCAGCCTGCCGGATTGCGCCGGGCGTGAAGCCGTATTTGATTCCTTCGCACTTCTCCGCCGAGAAAGGGGCGCGCATTGCGCTGACGCATCTGGCGCTGGAGCCGTATTTACATATGGATATGCGCTTGGGGGAAGGCAGCGGCGCGGCGATGGCGATGCATATTGTTGAGTCAGCCTGCACGATGTATAACCGCATGGGCACGCTGGCGGGCAGTAATATCGTCCTGCCGGTTTAAGAACGTCATTGCGCCGACGCCTGTCGGCGCAGCTATTCTGGCCGTTGCTCATTTTCGGGCGTCTGAACCACAAAAACAAAAATCCCGCTTAAGTTTCCTTAAGCGGGATCTTCAGATTTGGCTCCTCTGACTGGACTCGAACCAGTGACATACGGATTAACAGTCCGCCGTTCTACCGACTGAACTACAGAGGAATCGTTGTGGAGTCGTATCTTAGCGGCGAAAAAACTTTTGTCAAACCCCAATTCACGCTTTGTGGTGCAGTTGCCTATTCCATCAACAATTTGTCGCCATTGCAGACAAAAATTAAGGAAAAATGTTTTGCAGGAACGCGGTTTCTCCCTCATCATTTGAAATGGAGTTTCAACTTTCAGAACTAAGGCCCATTTTGAACGTCACCGCCGTGCTTCGCCAGGCCGTCTCACGCACGCCCTGGTATAAAAAACGCAAAAGTTATCGAGTTCTCTTCTGGCGTGAAATCACCCCCCTTGCTGTGCCCATCTTTCTGGAAAATACCTGCGTTTTACTGATGGGTGTACTGAGTACATTCCTCGTCAGTTGGTTAGGCAAAGAAGCGATGGCAGGCGTGGGCCTGGCCGACAGCTTCAATATGGTGATCATGGCGTTCTTCGCCGCGATTGACCTTGGGACCACGGTGGTGGTGGCCTTCAGCCTGGGCCGACGCGACCGGCGCAAGGCGCGGGCGGCGGCGCGTCAGTCGCTGGTCATCATGACCTTGTTCGCCATCGTACTGGCGGCGGTGATTCACTATTTCGGCGCGGAAATTATCAATATTGTGGCCGGAGACGCCACGCCGGAAGTGAAAGCGCTGGCGTTAACCTACCTTGAACTGACCGTGTTGAGCTACCCGGCGGCGGCGATTGCCTTGATTGGCAGCGGTGCGCTGCGTGGTGCGGGAAACACCAAGATCCCGCTGATGATAAACGGCGGCATGAATATCCTGAACATTATGATCAGCAGCGTGCTGATTTACGGGGCCTTTGGCTGGGATGGCCTGGGGTTCGCCGGAGCCGGGCTGGGGCTGACGATTTCGCGCTATATCGGCGCGGTGGTGACTATCTACGTGCTGATGGTCGGCTTTAATCCGGCGTTGCGCATTCCGCTTAAAAGCTACTTCAAACCCCTGAACTTCGCCATCATCTGGGAGGTCATGGGCATTGGCATTCCGGCGAGCGTAGAGTCGGTGCTGTTTAACAGCGGCAAGCTGCTGACGCAAATGTTCGTCGCCGGGATGGGGACTGACGTTATCGCCGGTAACTTTATCGCTTTCTCGGTGGCGGCATTGATTAACCTGCCGGGTAACGCGCTGGGCTCAGCGTCGACCATTATTACCGGTAAACGTCTTGGTACCGGCCAACTGGCGAAAGCGGAGCGGCAGCTGCGCCATGTATTCTGGATGTCGACGATTGTGCTCACGGTGATTGCATGGGGAACCGCACCGTTTGCCGGACTGTTTGCCTCGTTCTATACCCATGAGCAGGATGTTAAAGACGTGGTGAAAATCCTGCTGTGGATGAACGCTGCTTTTATGCCTATCTGGGCTGCTTCGTGGGTGCTGCCAGCCGGTTTTAAAGGTGCTCGGGACGTACGCTTTGCGATGTGGGTGTCTATGCTGAGCATGTGGGGCTGTCGCGTGGTGGTGGGCTACGTGTTGGGTATCGTGCTGGGATGGGGTGTCGTCGGCGTCTGGATGGGGATGTTCCTCGACTGGGCCACCCGCGCCGCGCTGTTCTATCGCCGTCTGATTACCGGGCGCTGGGCGTGGAAATATGCGCCAGCGAAGAAAGAGGATGCCGCATAACCGCCTGATTGCGGTGAAAATCGGCAAAAAAAGTCAGTTTTCAACCTGATTGCAGATTAAATCAGCAAACGCGTAATTTTCTGCAAATCAGGCTTTGACAACCACGGGGCACCCCGATAATATGCGCCTCGTTCACACGATTCCTCTGTAGTTCAGTCGGTAGAACGGCGGACTGTTAATCCGTATGTCACTGGTTCGAGTCCAGTCAGAGGAGCCAAATTTAAAAAGCCTGCTTTCGAGCAGGCTTTTTGCTTTTCTGCGTTCAGGAAAATCCCCGGCGTCGCGTGGCCGGGGGCAGTATTTAGCGGAAAGGCGGTTCGTTAAAGGTCCGCAGCTTACGTGAATGCAGGCGATCGCCCTCTGCGCGCAGCAGATCAATGGCGCGAATGCCAATTTGCAGGTGTTCGGAAATTGCACCCTCATAGAAACGGTTGGCCTGACCGGGCAGCTTGATCTCGCCGTGCAGCGGCTTATCTGACACGCACAGCAGCGTGCCGTAGGGTACGCGGAAGCGATAACCCTGTGCGGCAATGGTTGCACTCTCCATATCAATAGCCACCGCGCGGCTGAGGTTGAAGCGCAGCGCGGAAGCCGAGTAGCGCAGCTCCCAGTTGCGGTCGTCGGTCGTCACGACCGTACCGGTACGCAGACGCTGTTTGACTTCTTCTCCCGGCATCCCGCTGACCTGCTTGGTGGCGTCGTACAGCGCGCGCTGTACTTCTGCAATGCTGGGGATCGGGATATCCGGCGGCAGCACGGCATTAAGGACATGGTCATCACGCAGATAGGCGTGCGCCAGCACATAATCGCCGATAGACTGGCTTTCACGCAGACCGCCACAGTGACCAATCATCAGCCAGACATCCGGGCGCAGCACTGCCAGGTGATCGCAGATGTTTTTGGCATTAGAAGGGCCTACGCCAATATTGATAAGCGTAATCCCCTGACCCTCTTTGGTCATCAGGTGCCAGGCCGGCATCTGATGTTTCTTCCACGCCAGGTCGGAGATCGCCTCTTCTGGCGCTTCGGTATCGGCGGTGATCCAGATCCCCCCGGCGCAGGAAAGGGAGACATATGGGCTGTCCGGGTCGAGGATCTGGCTACAGCCCCAGCGCACAAATTCATCGACGTAGCGGGTATAGTTGGTAAACAGCACAAACGGCTGGAAGTGCTCGACCGGCGTCCCGGTGTAGTGGCGCAGACGCGCCAGCGAGAAGTCTACGCGGCGGGCATCGAAGTGCGACAGCGGGTAAAACTCGGTGGCGTGGGTTAAGCCGTCCGCCGTTTCATCGCCAATCTGCGAGAGTTCAGTCGTCGGGAAAACGCGGGTCAGATCGGCGCTCATGGAGCGATCGAGATTCAGGCCGTCAATAACGTAAGGGTAGGGGATCTCATGCTGCGACAGGCCTACTTCGATGTGCGCGTCGTAGTCTTCATACAGTAATGATAATTGCTCCAGCAGATAGCCGCGGAACAGCGCTGGATGAGTGATGGTTGTGGTGTAGCAGCCTGAGTGGGTAAATCGGCCGAAGGCGCGCGTTTTCTGCGCCTTGTGCGCGCAGCCGCTCCAGGAGACGGAAAGCTGAGGATAGACAAAAAGTCCGTTGGCCCGCGCCTCGGCGCTGGGCAGCGAGCGATGGTCAATAAACAGACGAATCGCGTCACGTAATGCACTTACCGATTGATCGTACAGCGACTGGAGTTTTTCCAGCGCCTGCTCTGGGGTCAGACTCACGCCCGTGTTACTCATCGTTCGCTCCTTGTGTCAGGTCTGCGGCTTTTCCCGATAGTATGTCAGCGGCTGATGAAACAAAAGCGCCAGGCCGCTCACTTATAACAACTGATTAACCTTTAACCATATTCCTGCCGTGAGAAGGCTTTTGCGGCGCGGCGGGGGAAAAAAGCTATAATTAACCGATATCTGCCGTGAATGAGGAAAGGGACATGGGACCTCGTAGAAAACGTTTATGCGCGCTGATGCTGCTGATGGCTAGCCAAAGCGTACTGGCTGTGACTTATCCATTGCCTCCGGAAGGGAGTCGCTTAGTGGGCAGCACGCTGCACATCACGGTACCGGCGGATAACCGCCTGCCGCTGGAATCCTTTGCTGCGCAGTATGGGCAGGGGCTGAGTAATATGCTGGAGGCCAATCCCGGCGTGGACGTATTCCTGCCGAAATCAGGCTCGACGCTGACGATCCCACAGCAGCTCATTTTACCTGATACCGTGCGCCAGGGGATCGTGGTTAACGTTGCTGAAATGCGTCTCTATTACTACCCGCCGGGTAGTCATACCGTGGAGGTGCTACCGATTGGGATTGGCCAGGCCGGGCGAGAGACGCCGCGTAACTGGGTCACCGCCGTTGAGCGTAAGCAGGAAGCCCCAAGCTGGACTCCGACCGCCAACACCCGCCGTGAATATGCTAAACGCGGTGAAAGTCTGCCCGCGTTCGTTCCCGCCGGGCCCGATAACCCGATGGGGCTGTACGCGATTTATATTGGGCGGCTTTATGCCATTCATGGCACTAACGCGAATTTCGGGATCGGACTGCGCGTCAGTCAGGGCTGTATTCGCCTGCGCAACGACGATATTAAATACCTGTTTGACAATGTGCCGGTGGGGACGCGGGTGCAAATTATCGATCAGCCGGTGAAATATACCACCGAGCCGGACGGTAGCCGCTGGGTGGAGGCGCACGAGCCATTGTCGCGCAACCGCACAGAATTTGAATCCGATAACAAAGTTCCGTTGCCGATGACGCCTGCATTGCGTAGTTTTACCCAACAGGCAGGCGTGGACGTGAGCCGGGCACAGGCGGTTCTGGATCGACGCTCCGGGATGCCGGTGAATATCAGCGCTTCGCACGCCACGCTGTAACCCGTTTTGATGAAACGAAAAAGCCCGCCTGTTGCTCGCCAAAGCCCTTCACTGACCCGCATTGCTGCACTGCGGGTTTTTTTATTATGAGGAACGCCATGAAATACGTCATCGTTGGTAGCGGAAATATCAGCAATACCTACCTGCGTGCCGTGGAGCATATTGAGGGCTCCACCATTGTCGGCTGTATCTCTCGCCGCGGCAGAACGCCGCAGGCCGCGGGCGATCTACCGTGTTGGCCCGATCTGTCCGCCGTTGATCGTGACTATGACGCGGTCATCGTGGCGACGCCTAATGGCCTGCATCATCAGAGCGCAATCCAGGCGGCTGAGGCGGGAAAACACGTGCTGGTGGAGAAGCCTCTCGAGATAACCTTGTCCGCCGCCGATCGTATGATTGCCAGCGCCGAAGCAGCGGGCGTGGTGCTGGCCGTTGCGTATCAACGGCGGACGCGGCCCGATAACATGGCCCTCAAGGCGCTACTGGAAAGCGGGGCGTTGGGAAAACGTTATTCGGTGGATGTCTCGTGCCGCTTCTGGCGCGATCAGGCCTATTACGACAGCGCTGACTATCGCGGGGGATACGCGATCGATGGCGGGGGCGTGTTTATTCAGCAGGGCGCACACCATATCGATAACTATCTCTGGCTCTTCGGCATGCCTGTAAGCGTCACCAGCGAACTGGCGACCTTCGCGCATCAGATGGAAGCCGAGGATCACGGCGCGGCGATATTTCGCCACGCCGATGGCATGATCGGGACATTCGTCGCCTCCACCTGTGCACGTCCCGGCTTTTCTGCGCGCCTGGAGTTTTCCTGTGAAAAGGGTTCCTTCACCGTCACAGATGACCGCATCACCCAATGGTATATTGACGGCATTGATAACCCGGGTGAGGGCTTGCCGGAAACCCGTAGCGAAGGGGCGCACAGCGCGGTGGTCACCGATACCTTCGGTCACCAGGCTATCCTGCGCGATTTCGCCAACGCGGTGGTCAGCGGCGCGGCTCCGCTGTGCAGCGGCCGCGACGCGCGTCGGGCAACCGAGCTGGTGTTGCAGATTTATAAAAGGAGAGTGGAATGAGTGACGTGGTGAACTGGGGGGTACTGGGCTACGCCCGTATTGCCAAAAATTCGATTATTCCGGCGATTACCCGCGCGGAGAACGCGCGGCTGTATGGCGTCGCCTCGCGTAACCAGGCGGAACTTCCGACCGGTGAGTGGGCGCAGAACTACGGCGACTATGCCGCGCTGTTGGCGGACCCGGCCATTCAGGCCGTCTATATTCCTCTGCCCAATTCGCTGCATAAGGAGTGGGTTATTCGCGCGCTGGCGGCAGGTAAGCACGTGCTGTGCGAAAAACCGATTGGGCTGAATGCGGCGGAAGCGCAGGAGATGCAGCAGGCGGCGATACAGCATAATCGTTTGCTGATGGAAGCCTTTATGTATCAGTACACCGACCGCGTGCGGGTGATCAAACAGGTGCTGGAGAGCGGGGTACTGGGCGAGCTTCGCCATATTAACGTGTCGTTCCGTTTCCTGCTCGATCGTCCTAACACCATTAAGATGCAGCCAACGCTCGGCGGCGGCGCGCTGTACGATGTGGGCTGCTACCCGGTGAACTTTGTCGGCATGGTGACCGGGCGCTTGCCGACGCAGGTGCGGGCGCTGTGCGAAACCGAGCAGGGGGTGGACACCAATCTTTCGGCACTTTTGCAGTATGATGACGGCCTGATTGCCAATATTCATTGCGGATTCAACGCTTTTGGTCGCAATTATGCGGAAATCATCGGCAGTAAAGGGATGCTGATCATCGATAAACCGTTCCTTGATGACGCCGGCGCGCTGCATCTGCATACCGCCGAAGGCGTACGCGAGCTGCCGGTTAGCGAGTCCGATCGCTATCAGGCAGAGATTCGCCATTTCTCCAGCGCAGTGCTCAATCAGCCATCGCGGTTGATTCCGCTGACGGAAACGGTGCGCAATATGCAGGTGCTGGATCAGATTCGCGCCGCGCTGTAGCCGAGGGTTGCCCGGTATGGTTTTATCGGGCAAACCGCCGTGAACACACAACGCACAAAATGACGCCGAGGGTGACCCAAAACATTTGCGGATTGACCGTCTCATGAATCAGCCCGGCGGAAAGCGCGAGGCCAAAAAAGGGTTGCAGTAGCTGTAGCTGCCCCACGGCGGCGATGCCCCCGGCCGCCAGCCCCTTGTACCAGAAAATAAAACCTATCAACATGCTGAATAGCGACACGTAGCCCAGCGCCAGCCAGGTGGGCAGGGTGTAGGCTGCAAAGGTGGTGGGCCAGTAAATAAAGGTAGCAACCAGCATGAACGGCAGCGATAGCGTCAGCGACCAGCTGATCGCCTGCCAGCCACCCAGTTCGCGGGTTAAGGTTGCCCCTTCCGCGTAGCCAAGCCCACAGACCGCAACAGCGGCAAGCATCAACATATCTCCTGTGAATGACAGCGAAGCGCTTTGTGACAGGGCAAAACCGGCGACCAACAGGCTGCCGAACAGCGAAAATATCCAGAACGCCGCGCGAGGTCGCTCGCCGCCGCGCAGTACGCCAAAAATTGCCGTAGCCAGCGGCAGCAGCCCGATGAAGACAATCGAGTGGGCGGCGGTGATGTAGCGTAGCGCGAGCGCGGTAAGCAGCGGAAATCCGATGATCACCCCAAATGATACCGTCAGCAGGGGCATAATGTGCCCGGCGTTCGGGCGCGGCTGGCGAAAGCTCTGAAGCAGCGTCACGGCCAGTAGTCCGGCGATAGAGGCGCGTAAAAAGGTGAGAAAGAACGGATCCATTTCCAGCACAGCCACCCGCGTTGCCGGCAGTGAGCCGCTAAAAATCATAACCCCGAGTAGGCCGTTGAACCACCCGGTGGTGATAGGTGTATTTCGCTTTTCAGTCTCCATCTCACGCCCCTTAGCGTTGTGTCATTGTGGCGGCGATGGTAGTTTTTCCTATCTGATACAATCAAATTATTGTCATGGATACATTGCATGAAGGCGCGCTATAAAACCCTTGTTGACGATTACGCGCGAGCGATCCGCAGCGGTCAACTGACGGCGGGAACCCGACTCCCCACGCATCGGCGGCTGGCCGCTGAACACCGTATTTCGCTGGCGACGGCAACCCGGGTTTATGCCGAGCTGGAGGGGATGGGGCTGGTCAGCGGTGAGACCGGGCGCGGTACCTTTGTGCGTGAGATTGCGTTGGCGGCTGGGCACGGCATCGATCAGCAGGCGATCGCGGCCGACGTGCTCGATCTTAACTTTAACTATCCATCGCTCCCCGGCCAGGGCGAGCAGCTGCGTGAAGGGCTACGGCAGCTTGCCGCCGAGGGGGATATTGAATCACATCTGCGCTACCAGCCGCATGCGGGTAGAGCGGCAGAGCGGGAGATTATCGCCCGGCATTTACGCGTCAGCGGTCTGGCAACGCAGCCGGAAAATGTGCTGATCGTCAACGGCGCTCAGCACGGGCTGGCCGTGGCGGTGATGGGGCTGTTGCGCCCTGGCGACGTGGTGGCGGTAGACGCGTTGACCTATCCCGGCGTCAAGGCGTTGGCCGCGCTGTACCAGCTTGAGTTGCTCGCTATCCCGACGCTGGACGAGGGGCCTGATTTTGACGCACTGGCCAGCCTGTGCCAGCGTCGTCATATTCGCGCTATTTATGCGATGCCGACGTTGCACAATCCGTTAGGGTGGGTGCTGAGCGCTCGCCAGCGGCAGCGTCTGGCGTCTATTGCCCGCGCGCACGATTTGCTGATCATTGAAGATGCTGCCTACGCCTATCTGGTGTCCCAACCGCCGCGACCGCTGGCCTGTTATGCGCCGGAACGCACGGTCTACGTCAGCGGCTTTTCAAAAGATGTTGCGACCGGGCTGCGGGTTGGGGTAGTGGTATGCCCCGCCGGCTATCGGCAGGGGCTGGAACGCGCCATTCGTGCCACCGTATGGAACACGCCTTCGCTCATAACGGCGCTGATCTGTCGGTGGATCGAGAACGGTACCGTTGCGCGCCTGGCAACGCAGAAGCGGCGGGATGCGCGACTGCGCCAGCGTATTGCTCGCGAGTGCCTGGGGGCGTTACCGTCGGTGAGTCACCCGAATTCCTGGTATATCTGGATCCCACTGGCAGAAGAGGGGCGGGCGGACCGGGTGGCCAGGATGCTGATGGACAAGCAAATTTCAGTTTCAACCGCCGAACCGTTTTGCGTTTCAACGGCTATCCCGCAGGCAATTCGCGTGGCGTTAGGCTCGGTATCGATAGCGCAGCTGCGTGCCGCGATGATCGCGGTGCGTGAAACCATTGAATATGAACAGAGTCGGTGAAGGGAAAGTCGAAAAGCAAAAAGCCTGCTCGAAAGCAGGCTTTTTAAATTTGGCTCCTCTGACTGGACTCGAACCAGTGACATACGGATTAACAGTCCGCCGTTCTACCGACTGAACTACAGAGGAATCGTGTGAACGGGGCGCATATTATCGATGTCCTACCGGCTTGTCAAAGGGGGAAAAGCGTAAATCTGTTCGTTTGCTGACAATTTCAGCAATTGTGCGCCAATTGCTTATTTTCGCCGCGCTTTGCACCGTGAAAGTGCAGATTTACCCCTTATGGGGCATACGGCAATCTTCTGACTGGGCGAAAAAAGGGCTTCAGCAATAGGTTTCACTGGGTTTAACACGTTTTTAAAAACTGGCAAGCATCTTGCAACTCCTCCGATTACTTAACGCCAGCGTGGCAGTGGATCTCGTACCGGAGGCAAAAATGAACTTAAGACGACTGAAATACTTCGTGAAAATCGTCGATATCGGCAGCCTGACCCAGGCGGCTGAAGTGTTGCATATCGCGCAGCCTGCGCTGAGCCAGCAGGTCGCGACCCTGGAGGGTGAACTCGATCAGCAGCTGTTGATTCGTACCAAGCGCGGCGTAACGCCGACGGAGGCCGGGAAGGTGCTGTATACCCATGCCCGTACCATTCTGCGCCAGTGTGAGCAGGCGCAGCTGGCGGTGAATAATGTCGGGCAGACTCTGAGCGGCACCGTGTCTATCGGCCTTGCGCCGGGCACGGCGGCTTCGTCAATCACCATGCCGTTGCTGCAGGCGGTGCGTAACGAACTGCCGGAGGTGCTGGTGTATCTGCATGAAAATAGCGGCACCGTGCTAAACGACAAGCTGCTCAATAGCCAGCTCGATATGGCGGTGCTGTACGATCGGGCACCGCTGGCCGGGATCGTGAGCCAGCCGCTGCTCAAAGAGGATCTTTATCTGGTCGGTACGCGCGACTGTCCGGGGCAGAGCGTAGACCTGACCGCCGTTGCGGAAATGAATCTGTTTTTACCCCGCGACTATAGCGCCGTGCGCGCTCGCGTCGATGAAGCATTTTCCCTGCGCCGACTGACGGCGAAAATCATTGGTGAGATTGAGTCGATTTCAACGCTGACTGCGGCGATTGCCAGCGGTATGGGCGTTACCGTGCTGCCGGAGTCAGCGGCGCGTTCACTGTGCAGCGCGGCAAATGGCTGGATGGCGCGGATCACCACGCCGTCGATGAGCCTGCCTCTGTCGCTGAACGTATCGGCTCGTGGGCAGCTGTCTCCGCAGGCGCAGGCGGTGAAGGAAATTCTGATGTCGCTGGTGAGTCGTCCGATGCTGGATAACCGTGAATTGCAGCTCGTTAGCTAAGCTTATATTCCATTCAGGTATATGTTGCTGGTTTTTATTATTTGTTTGTCGGTTCAACAGACTTTAACAATAGCGTCATATCTGACTGAATCGGGGTGACGCGTGAACTTCCAGCAACTTAAAATTATTCGCGAAGCGGCACGGCAGGATTACAACCTGACCGAAGTTGCCAATATGCTTTATACATCGCAGTCTGGCGTAAGCCGTCATATTCGCGAGCTTGAAGAAGAGTTAGGCATTGAAATCTTCATTCGTCGCGGCAAGCGTTTATTAGGCATGACCGAACCAGGCAAAGCCCTGCTGGTGATTGCTGAACGTATTCTGAATGAGGCCAGCAACGTGCGCCGTCTGGCCGATCTCTTTACCAATGATGCTTCCGGCGTGTTGACCATCGCCACCACCCATACCCAGGCACGTTATAGTCTGCCGCCGGTCATTAAAGCCTTCCGCGAAATTTTCCCCGACGTGCGCCTGGAGCTTATTCAGGGCACGCCGCAGGAGATCGATGCGCTGCTGCACAGCGGCGGTGCCGATATCGGCATCGCCAGCGAGCGGCTCAGCAACGACGCCACGCTGGTGGCCTTCCCGTGGTTCCGCTGGCATCACAGCCTGCTGGTTCCGACCGATCATCCGCTGGCGCAGACCACGCCGCTGACGCTTGAGGCCATCGCCCGCTGGCCGCTGATTACCTACCGGCAGGGTATCACCGGGCGTTCGCGTATTGATGAGGCGTTTAATCGTAAAGGTCTGGCTCCCGATATCGTGCTGAGCGCGCAGGACTCTGACGTCATTAAAACATACGTCGAGCTGGGGCTGGGGATCGGTCTTGTGGCCGAGCAATCGGGCGATAGGCAGGAATCGGCCAACCTCGTGAGGCTGGATACGCACCATCTCTTCGATGCCAATACGGTCTGGCTGGGGCTCAAACGCGGGCAGCTGCAGCGCAATTATGTCTGGCGGTTTATTGAGCTGTGCAACGCCGGGCTATCGCTGGAAGAGATTAAGCGCCAGGCCATGGAGCTGGAAGAAACGGTGCTGGATTACCAGATTTAGCGCCACGGCGACGCGTTATTTCTGCTTGAGCGTCGTGCTGATAAAGTCGACTATTTCTGCCATCAGGCGCTTTGCAGAGTCCAGCGTGCCGTCCGGCGTGCCAAATGAGATAAGCAGTTCTTTACCGTTGAGCTTGATCTCCCGGTCCGCTTTATTTGCCGAGGGGAGAAAAGCGGGCTGAAGGGCATTGTCGATCAGCCATTGATGTACGCAAGGCAAATCGGCGTGGTCACGCACGTTGATTCTGCCATTGAGATAGTAGCGAATACGGCCCGTACGTTTATCAGGGTAATAGACCAGCGAAAGATAGGTTGAGCCCCAGCATTCAGGGTAGAGGTGAATCGCTTTATAGTCATAGCGCCAATTGTTAATGCTGTGCGCGATGTGCGTGTCTGGCAGCAGCGTCAACAGCGTATTCTTTGCCTCTTCTACCATCGCCGACTCGAAGTCATTGAGCAGGTTTTTGGCTCTCAGAAGTTGGACGAAATGCTCGTCTACGAAGGTCTGATTTTCATGGTTCATCGTCATGGTGCTATCGGCCCCGCTGAGGGTATGAAGGTGGTTGAGAAACTCAGTGTAGAAAATGTGCCATTTACTCAAGGGAAGCCCGGCAAGTTCATGACCGAGCCGGTTTCTGGCGGATGACAGCAGTTGCGAATAGCGCAGCAGAGGCCAGCGCTCAACCGGCTTACAGGGTAGGGCGTCTGGGGCAAGGATACAGCGATAGATTGTCTGGCTATTGTCTGCCAGATTCTGCAGATGACGCTCGTAGCTACAGAAGGGGTTATTAATCGCGGAGATAGTTTTGTGCTCGATACCGATAATAAAATCCTGATGATAGACCACGATATCAAGAAAATTACCTTCGGTTGTGCGCGCTTCACGGCTTACCGTCAGTGAGGTGACGTCCAGCTGGTCAATATCCGCCTCCACCTTCAGGCAGACCATCAGCGCCTTGAGAAGCCAGGGCGGAATATCTTCATGCATTCCCATAAACAGTGCCAGCAGGCTGGAAGTGGGGTTCTCGAAATAACCCGCGCCGCCGATGCTGAAAAAATTGTGCTCTTTGGCCTCTTCGGGCTTGAGCGCATCGAGCTGTTGAAAGAAAGCATCGGTTAAAATATCCATGCAATAACATCCTGATTGGACAGATTTTCTGGTAAGCCAGAATGTGATGTTACGCGTGTGGGGAAAGTGCGGAAAGATAAATATTGATGCAGAAAGATGAAAAGCAAAAAGCCTGCTCGAAAGCAGGCTTTTTTAAATTTGGCTCCTCTGACTGGACTCGAACCAGTGACATACGGATTAACAGTCCGCCGTTCTACCGACTGAACTACAGAGGAATCGTGTGAACGAGGCGCATAGTACTGGGCACGGATAATTGTGTCAACACTAAATTTAACTCGCTGATTCAATTGGCTGAATTTAGCGCAGACTGTCGTTTTAGTGTACTACGGGCTGATTTTCATCCTGCTGGCCGTTATCGCGCAACCGCTGCAGGGGGTCCTGACGGTAGAACGTGCAGAAACGCTGCCATAGCGCCGGAAAGCGTGGGGCGAAAAGTTCAGGGGCGCTGAAAAAGTATTCAGACAGCACCGCGAAGCATTCCGCCGGGTCGGTGGCGGCGTAGGCATCGATGCTGGCCGCGTTTTCCCCGACCAGATCGATCTCATCCTGGATGTTGTTCATCGCGGCGTGCAGGTCGTGCTCCCAGCCGGCCACTTCGCGCAGTGGTATAAACGGCACGCCGCTGGCGCGATCGCCGTTGCGGGTATCGAGCTTATGCGCCACTTCGTGAACGATCAGGTTAAAGCCGGAAGCGTCAAATGAGTCCTGAATATCAAGCCAGTTGAGCACAATTGGCCCCTGCTGCCAGCTCTGGCCAGATTGCACCACCCTTTGACTATGGACCAGGCCAATATCGTCTTCCCATTCGTCGTCAACCACGAATGGGGCAGGGTAGATAAGAATTTCATGGAAGCCGTCGAGCCACTCCAGCCCAAGCTCCATAACGGGCAGACAGAACAGCAGCGCGATGCGCGCTTCGGTAACGGGCTCTACGCTGAGGCCCTGTAAAAAGACCATCCGCTTTTGCTGTAAAAAGCGATCGGCAAGCTGAACCAGCTTCACCTGTTCGTCGACGGACAGATTGGCTAACAGAGGAATCGCCAGGGCCTGCGCCCACGGCATGTCTGCTTTTTCGGCTGTGTCACTCGCTTTCCAGGGCCATTTAATCATCGTTTTGCTCGTAAACTCGTCACTTGAACGCAATTGAAGAGACTGGGTCTGTTAAAATGCCAAAATACCTGGCATGATGGCAACCACAAAACGGAGAGATGCCGGAGCGGCTGAACGGACTAGTCTCGAAAACTAGAGTAGGGGCAACTCTACCGGGGGTTCAAATCCCCCTCTCTCCGCCACTATTCAAGCACTTACACCATTCTGTTTCAACGACCAGCATCACACTTGGCATAGAGTGGGTCTGGATGCTTACCCCTTTTTTCACTATCAATCTACTCTGAATCCTGCCAATCGTCGCGTCATCCCTTTGCCTCAAGATGCGTTTAACCCGCTCGTCGATTATGCTGGCATCGCGTGCAGCGCGGTGTTTCTTTGCTAAGATTTTTTAGCCGCTGCTTTCCGTGATACAGAGGCCATCATACGAAATGTGTAAAAAACAACCAATGGTCGGGTGAGGCAACATGAAGTACGTCATTCTGCTGATAATTATAGTTTCTGTACTGTACGTGCATCTCAGAGGGAAGGTTCGTTTTCGTTTCTGGCGTCAGCTTTCCGATCACTCCACGTTCACCGCGCCGTTGAACGGTTTTATGTATCTTTTTTCCCGTGTGCCTAACCAGCCGTATCTGCGCCCCGATGCCTTTCCCGAGCTCGCGGTGCTGAAACAGCACTGGCAGGTCATTCGTGATGAAGGGCTGCACCTGCAAAATCTTGAGCAGATTAAAGCGGCGGAAAAATACAATGACGCGGGCTTTAATTCGTTTTTTAAAACCGGCTGGAAGCGTTTTTACCTGAAGTGGTATGAAGAGGCGCATCCCTCGGCCAGCGCCCTGTGCCCGAAAACGACCGAACTGCTGCGCGGTATTCCTTCCGTGAAGGCGGCGATGTTCGCCACGCTACCTGATGGCAGCCGGCTGCCGCGCCACCGTGACCCGTATGCCGGATCGTTGCGTTTCCATCTTGGGCTGTTAACGCCTAACGATGATCGCTGCTTTATTGAGGTTGATGGGGAACGTTACAGCTGGCGAGATGGAGAGGGTGTGCTGTTTGATGAAACCTATATTCACTATGCGGAAAATACCAGTGGTGAGAATCGCCTGATCCTGTTTTGCGATATCGAGCGGCCGATGCGCTACGGGTGGGCGCAGAAGGTGAACCACTGGCTGGGGCGCAACCTGATGAGCGCGGCCGCCGCGCCGAATGACACCGGCGACCGTATAGGCGGTATTAACCGCAGTTTTCGCTATATTTACCAGATCCGAATTGTTGGTAAACGGCTGAAAAAATGGAATAAAACGGTCTACTATATCGTGAAATGGCTGCTGTTCGGCGGCATTGCGTTACTTATCTGGCGCGCGCTTTAAGCATTTCGCGCGCCTGAACTGGCGCGTATCATCAGCGACACCGGCAGCAGCACGCTTGCCTCCTTGCGCTCGGCCAGCAGCACGTTAAGCGCTTCGCGGCCGAGCTGCTGCTTGTCGACGGCCACCGTGGTGAGCGGCGGCTGCGACCAGGCGGCAGGTTCAATATCATCAAACCCCACCAGCGCGACGTCTTCCGGCACCCGCAGACCGCGTTCGGCGCAAACCCGAAGGACCAGCAGCGCAGTGGCATCGTTGTAGGCGAAAATGGCATCCGGCGGCTCGGCAAGATCGAACAGTCCGTTTATGGCGCATACCAGTGCCTGCTCGGTATCAAGCTGCGGAAGGGCGATGGCTTCGTACTCCGGCGGCATGAGACGACGGGCTTCGTACAGCGCCTGGAGATAGCCTTGCTCGCGCTGGCGAATGCTGTAGTGGGCGAGCGTGCTGGCAAGGAATGCAATGCGCTGACGCCCTTGAGCCAACAGATGACGAGTAGCGAGATAGCCGCCCTGTACATTGTCCGGATTGATGCAGGGGAGGCCTGGAGACCACAGATCGACCAATACCAGCGGCAGTTTCAGCTGTTCCAGCATCGCCAGCAGCTCAGGCTCAAAAAAACCGGCGCAGATCATCGCGTCGGGCTGATGGCGCAGAACCTGCTCGGCCAGCGGGTCGCCGGGGCCGGTGGCGAGGAAGCTGAGGGCAATGTCCTGTTCGCGGCATTGCGCTTCAAGGCTCAGAAACAGCGGCGAGTAGAACGGCAGAGCGCGGCTGATGTTGTGCTGACGGTGCAGTAAAAACAGCACACGTTTGATTTTGTCGCTGCGTAAACGCGAGAAATCATACCCGTGCTGCTCGGCAGCGGCGATGATCCGCTGCCGGGTCTCTTCCCGCAGGCCTGGCTGACCTTTCAACGCCCGGGACACCGCCCCGGGGGAAACGCCGCACGCGGCGGCGATATCGCGAATTCTGACTGCTTTAGCCATCTGTCTCCCAACGTTATTTAGTGCGGCTGCGCTCCGAGCCAGGCTGCACCGCGTACGCCGCTGCTGTCGCCGTGGCGCGCCTGAACGACAGGGGTACAGCACTGTTTGCCAAATACGTATTGCGCAATGCGTTCCTGCAAGCCCGTATACAGCTGCGGAATATTGGACACTCCACCGCCAAGGACAATGGCATCCGGGTCAAGCGTGTTCACGATCCCCGCCAGCGAGCGCGCCACCTGATCCTGATAGCGATCCCACAGCTGACCAATCGCCGTATTTCCAGCATTCATCTGAGAAATAATATCCGGCACTTTATCATGTTTACTAAATTTCTGAAAATACTGTCGCTGCAGGCCGCTACCGGAAATGAAACTCTCGATACAGTTGGTTTGCCCGCAGTAGCAAACGTCGCTGGCACCGTCTTTTTGCGGCTGGTAGTGTGGCAGGACGTTGTGCCCCCATTCGCCCGCGCAGGCGTTTGGCCCGCTAATAAGGCGGCCGTCAACGCACAGCCCGCCGCCGCAGCCGGTGCCTAAGATCACGCCGAAGACCACGCCATAGCCTTTGCCCGCGCCGTCGATTGCTTCAGAGAGGGTAAAGCAGTTGGCGTCATTGGTGACGGCGACCGGCATCTCAAGACGCTGCGTCAGGTGCTGCACAAACGGCTGCTGGTTGAGCACCAGAATATTTGAGTTTTTGATAAGCCCATCGCGGCCTGCTGCGCCAGGTATTCCCAGCCCGACGGTAAGCGGTTGCCGTGCGTTGGCCTGCGCATCGTGAACGGCGGTTATTACCGCCTGTAAGAATTCCTCGTAATGCTGCTTTGGCGTCGCGTAACGCTGGCGGTATATGGCTTCGCCGTGCTCGTCCAGTATCACCGCCTCAATTTTTGTACCGCCAATATCCAGCCCTAGTCTCATGTTGATTCCCCGTCATCGGTTGAAATGAATATGGGGCACAGTGTAGATATTTTGTTTACTATACAAAAGTGATGAGATCGCATTTTTCACCCTGAGGGGGAAATATTCCCGAACGGAGGCATTATCGAGGCTAGAGGAGGGTAATGCGTGCTGAGTGGCTTATGGCTAGCTTTGTATTCGAAACAGCCCGCCGACGTACATGATGTGTCGTCGGCGGGCTGTGATTGTTGAGCAGAACACGACAGCCCCTTAATCGAGGCTGTGTTGCTTATCGCTGAGCGCAACCTGCGCACTGTTTATTCTGAATCTGCTGGAAGAAGTCGTTGCCTTTATCATCCACCAGGATAAAGGCCGGGAAGTTTTCGACTTCAATTTTCCAGATAGCTTCCATGCCCAGCTCAGGATAGGCCACGCATTCCAGACTCTTAATGCTGGTTTGCGCCAGTACCGCTGCCGGGCCGCCGATGCTGCCCAGGTAGAAACCGCCGTGTTTGTGGCAGGCGTCGGTCACCTGCTGGCTGCGGTTGCCTTTGGCCAGCATCACCATGCTTGCGCCGTGAGACTGAAGCAGATCGACATAGGAGTCCATACGGCCCGCGGTGGTTGGGCCCAGGGAGCCAGAGGCATAGCCTTCCGGTGTTTTCGCCGGACCCGCATAGTAGATCGGATGGTCTTTCACGTACTGCGGCAGGTCTTCGCCGTTATCGAGCAGTTCTTTAAGCTTCGCGTGTGCGATATCGCGGGCAACAATGATGGTGCCGTTAAGCGACAGGCGGGTAGACACAGGATGTGCAGAAAGCTGGGCTAAAATGTCGCTCATCGGCTGGTTGAGGTTAATGCTGACCGGATTGCCTTCACCTTGCTGGCGCAGCGCTTCCGGGATGTACTGCCCCGGATTGTGCTCCATTTTTTCAATCCAGATGCCGTCGCGGTTGATTTTCGCTTTGATATTACGGTCGGCAGAGCAGGAGACGCCCATGCCGATTGGGCAGGACGCGCCGTGACGCGGCAGACGAATCACGCGAATGTCGTGGGCAAAGTATTTGCCGCCAAACTGCGCGCCGAGGCCGAGGTTACGGGCTTCTTCCATCAGCTCTTGTTCCAGCTTCACGTCGCGAAACGCCTGACCGTGCTCGTTACCTTCGGTTGGTAAACCGTCGTAGTAGCGGGTGGAGGCCAGCTTGACGGTTTTCAGCGTGGATTCTGCGGACGTGCCGCCGATGACAAACGCAATGTGGTAGGGCGGGCAGGCTGCCGTGCCGAGGGTGCGCATTTTCTCGACGAGGTAGTTTTTCAGCTTCGCCGGGGTGATCAGCGCTTTGGTTTCCTGATACAGATAGGTTTTGTTGGCTGAGCCGCCGCCTTTGGCGATGCACAGGAATTTGTACTCGTCGCCGTCAACGCTGTAGAGGTCGATCTGCGCCGGCAGGTTGGTGCCGGTGTTGACTTCTTTATACATATCCAGCGCGGCATTCTGTGAATAGCGCAGGTTGTCTGAGATATAGGTGTTGTACACGCCCTGGGACAGCGCAGCTTCGTCGCCGCCGCCGGTCCAGACGCGCTGGCCTTTTTTGCCCATGATGATCGCGGTGCCGGTGTCCTGACAGGTTGGCAGAATACCTTTTGCGGCGATTTCGGAGTTGCGCAGGAACTGCAGCGCGACGTATTTATCGTTCTCGCTGGCTTCCGGGTCGTTAAGAATGGCGGCGACCTGTTTCTGGTGCGACGGGCGCAGCAGAAACGCCGCGTCGTGGAACGCCTGTTGAGCCAGCAGGGTCAGCGCTTCGGGGGCAACTTTCAGCACTTCCTGGCCGTCAAATTCGGCCACGGAAACGTGTTCACGGCTCAGCAGGTAGTATTCGGTATCGTCGTGCGACAGCGGGAAGGGGTCCTGGTAGACAAAAGGTTTGTTTGACATAGCTCTTCACTCCATAAAAATAAAACCGCCGGAGGTTGCCCACCGACGGTTATGAATCAGAACATCATAGACATCCACGGGTAGCCGATAAGCAGCAGGGCCGCCAGGAAGATGCCGCCAAAGATGGTGCCGAGGCGCCAGTAATCTTTGGTTGGCAGGTAGCCGCTGCCGTAATAAATCGGGCTGGGGCCGGTACCGTACGGGGTGATGATCCCCATGATACCCAGCGAGGTCACCATCAGCAGCACGAAGACTTCCATATTCATGCCAGGGATCGTGGAGGCGATGGTCAGCATCGCAGGCAGCAGCGCGGTGGTGTGCGCGGTGGTGCTGGCAAACAGGTAATGCAGCAGGTAGAACGCCAGCAGCAGGACGATGGTCGCGACACCCGGCGAGATGCCGCTCATCAGCATGCCGCCTTCTTTACCCAGCCAGCCGATAAAGCCGGTAGAGGAGAGACCGTCGGCCAGCGCGACGAGGGTGGCAAACCAGACAAAGGTGTTCCAGGCGGCTTTGTTGCCGGTAATGTCGTTCCACTCCAGTACGCCTGTCCACAGCATCAGGCCGATAATCAGCAGAGCGGCCATGGCCGGCTCAATCCACGCGGCGGCGAAGATCCACATCATCAGCGCACAGCATACGAAGACCAGCAGCAGAATTTCATTGCGTGACAGTTTGCCCAGTTTTTCCAGTTCACGAGAGGCCCACAGCGGCACTTCATCGTTAACCTTCACTTCCGGTGGGTAGAACCAGTAGGCCAGCAGCGGCATGGTGAGGATCAGCAGCACGCCCAGCGGCAGGAAGGCGATGAACCAGGTGCCCCAGGAAATGTTAATGCCGACGATACTTTTCACCAGCGCCAGCGCCAGCAGGTTAGGTGCCAGAGCGGACAAAAACATTGAGCTGGTGATACAGGCTGCGGTAATCGCCACCCACATCAGATAAGAACCAATTTTACGTGCGCTGGGATCGTTGGGTTTTGAACCGTACAGCGGCGGCAGGTTGGCGATAATCGGATAGATGGTCCCGCCGCTGCGCGCGGTATTGGACGGCGTGAACGGTGCCAGCAGCAGGTCTGCCAGGGTGATGGCGTAACCAAGCGTCAGGCTGCGACGGCCAAGATATTTGACCAGAATCAGCGCCAGGCGGCGGCCGAAGCGGGTTTTATCATAGCCTGCGGCGAACATGAAGGCGCCGAAAATCAGCCATACGGTGGAGTTCCCGAAACCGCTGACCGCCCATTTAAAGGAGGCACCGGCAAGCTTGAATTTCGGATCGGCCAGCTGGTCCGGGCTGAAAAGCACCCACTGGCTGCACAGTGCGATGGCGACCACGCCGGTCAAACCAATCACTGCACCCGGCAGCGGTTCGAAGATCAGGCCGACGATGACGCCGACGAAGATAGCGAAATAGTGCCAGGCGTAAGGCGGCAGACCATCAGGCACGGGGACAAAGAGCAACAGCACGGCCACGATAATTGGCAGTGCCATCATCACGAGACGGTTTTTCTTCCCGTCTTTCGGTTTACTCACCGGTGTTGGCGAGGGCGATGTCGCAGATTTCTCGTTCATATTACGCTTCTATAAGTAGTTAATAATTCGATTCGCAAAAACTGCCGCTCTGCTTTTTTTAGTTTTTTTACTTTATTTAGATTTCAAAAGTACTGCAGGCAATTTTGAGTATAGATCGTTAGCGCTATTTTATTTAGCGCCAACGTGAAAAATTCTTATATTCATATAATGCGCTTTTGAAGGCCATTACAATTGATCGCGATCAAAAAAAGACAATCATGGTGTTATTTTTATGCGAATCAAAATAACCCTGTTGAATTATAGGTTATTTAGCGGATAAAACATATTTAATGGTTTATTTTTGAGGTGGGTTAACGATGTTTTTGTAATTTAACTTATTGATTTTATGTGTTTTTATTCTTTCTCATTACTGGTTTGTCCACTGGTTTTTAAGTTATGTGTTCATTGATATTTATTAAAAAATTGTGAATAAAATATAATTTAATTAGTAACACTATGGGGGTATTGGTGTTATTGGTGGGATTAAATAGTTTTATAACTAACGTAATAGCTTTAGTAACTAAAATTATCGCTATATTAATAGCATGATATCGGCATAACAAATAACTCAAATACAGCCCGATCCCGAATTCTGAGATTTTAATTTTAAAGTTTGGAGTTTACTCGTATGAACAACGATCATCGCGTACTTAGCGCTTTTACCTTGCCGAACGGCACCGAGCTGAAAAACCGCCTGTTTATGGCACCCATGACGACTTGCTCGGGTTATTACGACGGTTCTGTCAGCAGCGAACTGATTGAGTACTACCGCGCCCGCGCCGGACGTATCGGTACCATCATCGTCGAGTGCTGCTTTGTGGACGATTTGGGGCTGGCGTTCCCGGGTGCGCTCGGCATCGACAGCGACGACAAAATTGCCGGGCTGGCAAAGATTGCTGAAGCGATCAAATCCAAAGGTTCGAAAGCGCTGCTGCAAATCTACCACGGCGGTCGCATGGTCGATCCGAAACTGATCGGCGGTCGTACGCCGGTGGGCCCTAGCGCCGTGGCCGCGCCGCGTGAGGGGGCCGCCACGCCGGTCGCGCTGACGGCGCAAGAAGTGGAAAGCATGATCGGTAAATTTGGCGACGCCGTTCGCCGCGCCATTCAGGCCGGTTTCGACGGCGTAGAATTGCACGGTGCCAATACCTATTTGATCCAACAGTTTTACTCGCCGAACTCCAACCAGCGCGATGATGAATGGGGCGGTAGCCGCGACAATCGCGCGAAGTTCCCGCTGGCGGTGCTCGACATCACCCACAAAATGGTCCGTCAGTACGCCGACGATGCCTTTATCATTGGCTATCGTTTCTCGCCGGAAGAAATGGAAGTGCCGGGGATCCGCTTTGAAGATACGCTGTATCTGCTGGAAAAACTGGCCGCCCGTGGTCTGGACTACCTGCACTTCTCCGTCGGCGCCACCCTGCGCCCGTCGATTGTTGAAACCAACGACCCCACCCCGCTGATTGAAAAATATGTTGCGATGCGTTCAGAAACGCTGGCGCAGGTGCCGGTGATGGGCGTAGGCGGCGTGGTGAATGCGAGTGACGTTGATAGCGCCATGGACCACGGTTACGACCTCGTTGCCGTCGGCCGCGCCTGCATTGCCTATCCAGACTGGGCCGACCGTATTGCCGATGACCAGACGCTGGATCTGTTTATTGATAGCACCCAGCGCGAAGCGCTGAATATCCCGGAACCGCTGTGGCGCTTCTCGCTGGTTGAAGCGATGATCCGTGATATGAGTATGACGGTTTCCAAATTTAAACCGGGCGTATTCGTGGAAAAAGTACAGGATGAAGCCGGCGAACTGGTGATTAACGTTAGTCTGGAAACCGACCGTATTGCCGATATCGAACTGACCGGCGGTGTCGATCAGGACGTTGAATTCGTGACCAGCTTTGAAGAGATCCGTTCGCGTATTCTTGATGCCAATACCCCGCACGTCGACGCTATTTCGGGCGCGACCAGCCAGAGCGAAGCGGTGAAAAAAGCCGTCTCGAAAGCGATGGTGAAATCCAGCAAAGCGCTGATGGCGGAAGAGGGGGGCGACAACGCAACGCCGAAAGCCTATGACGTTGTGGTGGTTGGCAGCGGCGGCGCGGGCCTCGCGGCGGCAATTCAGGCGCATGACGACGGCGCAAGCGTGTTGATTGTCGAAAAAATGCCGACTATTGGCGGGAATACCATCAAAGCGTCTGCCGGGATGAACGCGGCGGAAACCCGCTTCCAGCGCGTGAAAGGCATTCAGGACAGCAAGGCGCTGTTCTACGCAGAAACGCTGAAAGGCGGCAAAAACAAAAACAACCCAGCGCTGCTGCACCGCTTTGTCGAAAACGCGCCGCAGGCGATCGAGTGGCTGGCCGACCGTGGCATCATGCTGAACGATATTACCACCACCGGCGGTATGAGCATTGACCGTACTCACCGTCCGAAAGACGGTTCAGCCGTTGGCGGCTATCTCATCAGCGGTCTTGTGCGTAACGTCACAAAACGCCAGATTGACGTCATGCTCGACACTTCGGTGGTCGATATTGTGATGGACGGCGGTGAAGTTTCAGCGGTGCGTCTGCTGACCGATGAACAGGAAAACATCACCATTGCAACGCGCAGCATTATCGTGGCGACCGGCGGCTTCAGCGCCAATAGCGAGATGGTAGTGAAATACCGTCCGGATCTGGCGGGCTTCGTGACCACCAACCACAAAGGCGCGACCGGCGGAGGTATTGCGCTGCTGGAACGCATCGGCGCGGGTACGGTGGATATGGGTGAAATCCAGATTCACCCGACGGTAGAGCAAAAAACGTCTTACCTGGTGTCTGAATCCATCCGCGGCGGCGGCGCTATCCTGGTCAATCAGAAAGGGAGCCGTTTCTTTAATGAGATGGAAACACGCGATAAAGTCTCGGCGGCCATTATCGCGCTGCCGGAGCACTACGCGTATATCGTCTTTGATGAACACGTCCGCACCAAAAACAAAGCGGCAGACGAATACATCGCCAAAGGCCTGGTCACCAGCGCCAGTACCGCTGCCGAGCTTGCCGCGAAGCTGGGATTAGACGAGGCGACGTTCCTCGACACGCTGACCCGCTATAACGCAGCGGTAGAAAAACAGGATGACGAAGAGTTTGGCCGTAAAACTGCGCTGCGTGCGCCAATCAATGAAGGGCCGTTCCACGCCATTCAGATTGCACCGGGCGTTCACCACACGATGGGCGGCGTCACCATCAACACTGAAACCAGCGTATTGAACGTGAACAAACAGGTGATTCCTGGCGCGTTCGCGGCGGGTGAAGTGGTTGGCGGTATTCACGGTGGTAACCGCATTGGCGGAAACGCCGTCGCTGATATTATTATTTTTGGCACACTCGCCGGCCATCAGGCCGCGATGCGTGCGCAGCAGCAGCCTTGGGCGATGCTTGAATCCGCATAATTAACGGATGGCAGAGTCCCGTAGCCCGGCCGAGCACAGCGACGCCGGGCTATTTCAACTTACATGAAGGGGGATTGGGATGTCAGACAGTACCCGGGTTTACAGCTATTCCGCCGTTCTGATGGGCTCGCCCATTCTGCTAAAACTCTTCGCCCACGACGAGGCGCTGGCCTCCCGCGTTTTTCGCCTGATCAAACAATACGAAGATTTACTTACCGTAAACCGCGCCCAGTCGCAGGTGATGGACATTAACCACGCCGCCGGCCAACATGCGGTGGCCGTCAGCAGCCCGGTCTACGCCCTGATCAAATGCGCCAAAGCCGCCAGTCTGCTGCCGCAGAGCGCGTTTAATCTGGCCATTGGGCCGCTGGTCAAACGCTGGCGTATCGGGTTTCGTGGGGATAGCGTGCCACCGGCGGACGAAATCGCGCGTTTGCTGACGCTAACCGACCCCAGGCAAGTTGTCCTTAACGATGCGGATGAGAGCGTCTATCTGACGCAGCCGGGCATGGAGATTGACCTTGGCGCAATCGCTAAAGGCTACATCGCCGACCGCGTGCGCGACTATCTGCATAAAGAAGGCATCGCGCAGGGGTTAATCAACCTTGGCGGCAACGTACAGACGCTGGGTTCACCGGAAGGCGGTTGGTCCATCGGCCTAAAAAAACCGTTCTCCACTGCTGGCGCGATGATTGGTGCACTCGAGGTGGCGAATAAATCAGTGGTGACATCCGGCGTGTATGAACGTTTTTTTGAGCATAATGGCCATCTCTATCATCATATCCTCGACCCGCGCACCGGCTATCCGCTGGATAACGAACTCGACAGCGTGACCATCATCAGCAGCGATTCTATCGACGGCGATATCTGGACCACGCTGATGTACGGTATGGGGGTGGAGAAAGGCTGCGCGGCCCTGCGGGCAAGGCCGGATATTGAAGCCATTTTCGTTACCAGGACGAAAGAGGTGGTGCTGTCGTCAGCCCACCACTATCGTTTTACGCTGCTGGACAGCGAGTATCGCCTTACTGGCAGTACTGTTTAAGCAGCGCCGACTGTTCCGGCTGCAACCGATAGCGGTAGACCGGGCGGCCGGTGGCGCCATAGTGAATGCTGGTGAAGAGAATATTGATTTGTGCAAGCCAAATCAGATATTTACGACACGATACGCGTGAGATATTCACCGCTTGCGCCAGATCGTCGGTGGAAAACTCGGTCTCAGGGTGGGCGTCAATCCACTGGCACAGGGTACGCAGCGTTTGCGGCGTTAACCCTTTCGGCAGCCGCTTGCTGTCCGCCAACTCCGGCGATCCGCCGTGTAGCAGACGGTCGACATCGGCCTGCTCATAGTACGCGTGGCTCCCCATCAACTGCTTTTTCTCACGCCAGCTCAGCAGCGCTTCTTCAAAGCGCGGAAACTGGAAAGGTTTAATCAGATAATCGACGACGCCATAGCGCAGCGACGTCTGAACGGTGGCGGCGTCGGAGGCGGAGGAGATCATGATAACGTCAATCGCTCGCCCGGCGTTGCGCACTTCCGGCAGCAGATCCAGCCCGTTGTCCTGCTGCATGTAGACGTCCAGCAGAATCAGGTCGATGGCGAGCGTGGCGTCCATGATCTTCTCGCGCGCCTGCTGGAGCGTAGAGGCGATACCGCAGCAGGCAAAGCCGTCAACCCTCTCGATATAGCAACGGTTCAGATCGGCCACCATGGCATCATCATCGACTATTAACACATTAATCACGCGCTGTTCCTCTCGCTGTCCCACGGAATATGTACAAAAAATTGCGTAAACACGCCAGGCTCCGATTCGACGGAAAGCGTTCCGCCGAGGTTTTCCGTCTGCTGGCGGGCCAGAAATAGCCCGACGCCGCGGTTCTCGCCCTTGGTTGAAAATCCTTTATTGAATATCGCATCGATCTGCGCGGGTTCTATGCCCGGGCCATCATCGCTCACTTCGCCGCTAAGCCAGCCGTTCTGGTAGTGTAGCAGCAGGCTGATTTCGCCTTCGCCCAGGCCTGCCATCGCGTCAAGAGCGTTCTCTATCAGATTGCCGAGTACCGTCACCAGCACCGCGACCTGCTCTTCGTTCGGGTTATCCGGTACCAGGCTTTCATCGGCGAGCGTCAGGGTGATGCCTGCATCGCCCGCGCGATTCATTTTCCCCAGCAGGAAACCGGCAATAATTGGTGATTTGATCTTATGCTGCAGCGTGCCGATATCCGCCTGGTAGTTCTGCGCGGTTTGCAGAACATACCCTTCAAGCTTGTCGTAGCGCTTCATATGCAGCAGCCCAAGGATCACGTGGAGTTTATTCATAAACTCGTGAGAATGGGTGCGCAGCGCGTCAATGTAGTTGACCAGCCCGTCCATGCGCTGCATCAGCTGGCTGATTTCGGTTTTGTCGCGGAAGGTACTGATGGCGCCAATCACCCGCTTGTTATTGCGCACTGGCACGGTATTGCACAGCAGCAGTCGGCCATTGCAGCCAATCTCACGGTCGGCGATGGCCGTACCGCTAGCGAGAACGTCTTTAAGATGAGCCAGCAGCGGGGCATGCTGAGCAGCGCCCAGCGCGACGGCCTGCGGTGAAAAAAGAATGTGCCGCGCGGCCTGGTTAATCATTGTTACCCGGCCCTTTGCATCCACGGCGATAACCCCTTCGCGCAGCGATTGCAGCATCGCCTGGCGCTGTTCGAAGAGGCTCGAAATCTCGTGAGGTTCCAGACCAAACAGGATGTTTTTGAGCACCCGCACCAGTCCCCAGATGCCCAGCGTGCCGACCACGGCGCTGAAGAGCACAAACCAGATGGCGTTCCAGCGTGCCGCGCCGATCTGTTCATCCACTTTTTTAAGCGAGATACCGACGATGGCGACGCCAATTTGCTGCTGGCGATCGTTATAAATGGGCGTAAAGACGCGCATGGCTTCCGCCAGAACACCGTGGTTAATCGACAGGTTTTCTTTGCCTTTTAACGCGGGCTGCAGATCGGCACCGATAAAGTGCTGACCAATGAGCTGCGGGTTAGGATGCGAGTAGCGCACGGCGTCCATATTGGTGATCACCGCGTAAAGCAGCCCGTTGCGCTGCTGCACGGCGGTAGCGATGGGCTGAATAATATTCTGTCCCGGCGGCGCGTTAAGCCCGCGCTTGATATCCGGCGAGTCGGCAAGCGTACGGGCAATTGCAAAGGCGGTATCTTCCACACCGGTGCGCGTTGCTTTAGTGATTTGCACGAAATAGAAGGCGTATACCACCAGCAGGACGCAAACAATAACGCTGCATACCATTAGCGTCACCAGCGTGCTGAGCTTTATGGGGCGCTTTTCCTGAGGCGGCGGTTGCGGCATATCGTGCATGAAAACCTTCAATTATCAACGGCAAAAACCTATTATCGCCGATGTATACCATTTCATAAAGCCGTCGCGTCCTGGCAATTCCAAACCTTTCTTTGTGACCGCTCTCGCAGCGTTTTCCATACGAAACACTTTAGTATTGCTGAAGAACCCATAATAAGGAGCCCATTTATGAGCATGAAGCTTGCCGGTTCACTCATCGAAAGACGCAGTTCAACAACGGCTGAGATTGACCGACTGTCTACCCGCGATATGCTAAATCTTATCAATCAAGAAGATAAGCTGGTTACTGAGGCCGTCACCCCTTGCCTTGACGATATTACTCGTCTGGTCGACCGGGCGGTGGTGACCCTGGGCCAGGGCGGCCGGGTGGTGCTGATAGGCGCCGGCGCTTCCGGGCGCAATGCGGTGCTGGCCGCTGGCGAATATGCGCCGGATGAGCAACACCCGCTGGTGGGGCTGATTGCCGGCGGCGCGCTGGCGATGCTTCACGATATGCGCGATGCCGCACAGGACTATAACCGTGGCGTGCTGGATCTCCAGGCGATCGGCTTTACGCAAAAGGATATGCTGATTGCGCTGACCGTTGGCGGCAAAACGCCATGGTTGTGGGGGGCGATGCGCCACGCCTGGTCGCTGGGGGCGACAAGGGCGGCAATCACCCGTAATCCGCAGAGTGAGGCCACGGAGCTGGCGGATATCGTGATTGCGCCGCAAACCGGGTCCGAGGTGGTGGCCGGTTACGGCAATCCGAAAGCCATTTTGGCGCAGAAAATGGTGCTCAATATGCTGACCACCGGACTGGCCGTGCGTACCGGGCGGGTGTATAGCAATATGCGTGTGGATATTCGCAATAACACAACCCAAATGGCGGAACGACAGATAGCGATTGTGATGGCGGCGGGCGGCTGTACGCGCACGGTGGCAAAAGCGGCGCTGGAAAGCTGCGACCACAACTGCAAGACGGCGGTGCTGATGGTGCTGACGGGAATGGATGCCTGGAAGGCGCATGCGCTGCTGGCGCAAAATAACGGTTTTGTGCGCGTGGCGCTGCAGGAAGCGCCGTAAACCATAAAGCAGAAAAGCCCGCGTAATGCGGGCTTTATTTTGGTATTCAATTAGAACTGGTAGGTCATGCCTACGCCGACGATGTCGTCGGTAGAGATGCCGTTCGCGCTATAGAACTGAGCATCCGCATCCAGCAGGTTGATTTTGTAATCAACGTAGGTGGAGAAGTTCTTGTTGAAGGAGTAGGTTGCGCCCAGATCGATGTAGTTCACCAGATCCTGATCGGTCAGGTAAGAACCATTGCTATTAGTGTGCACGCCAACGTCAACGCCTTTGGAATAGACCCATGCCAGAGACGGGCGCAGACCGAAGTCGAACTGGTACTGTGCGGTCACTTCGAAGTTCTGCGTTTTGTTGGCAATACCGTCGTCACCAAACGGCGTCATGTTGCGGGTTTCTGCGTACATCATCGCCAGGTAAACGTTGTTGGCATCGTATTTTGCACCGATGGTCCACACATCAGCTTTATCGCCGCCTGCGGTTACGCTGCCGTTTTGGCCATTTCCATAGCGATTGTAAACGCCGCGGTAGGCAACCTGATCGTTACTACGGTCAGAGACGCCGTAGGCTGCGCCAACGCTTAAGCCTTCCAGCGCCGGGACGGCGTTGCTGAAATCAAAGGTGGTAGACATGCTGTAGCCGTCGCCGTTCTGGAAACGAACGTCATTATGGCCATTTTTGGTGCCTTCCTGATGATTGGAGCCCGATTCGTTCGCACCCTGGTATTGCAGCGCGAAGTTCCAGCCGTCAACCAGACCGAAGAAGTCGCTGTTGCGATAGGTGGCAACACCGTTGGTACGGCCAACCATAAAGTTATCGGTCCAGGTGTAGGAATCGCCGCCGAATACCGGCAGCATGTCGGTCCAGCCTTCAATATCGTATACGGAGCCGTAGTTACGGCCGTAATCAAAAGAGCCAAAGTTAGCAAACTTCAGGCCGGCAAACGCCAGGCGGTTGAAGGATTTATCGCCGGCACCTTCGGTGTCGTTGGCGTAGGTTTTGTATTCCCACTGGCCGTAGCCAATCAGATCGTTGGTGATCTGGGATTCACCTTTGAAACCGATCTGTGCGTAGGTTTCATCGCCGTCATCGCCAGCATTGTCAGAGAAAGTATGGCGCGCATCCACTTTGCCATACAGGTCAACTTTGTTGCCGTCTTTATTATACATTTCTGCTGCATTTACGGCGCCCGCCATTAATAAAGCAGGAACCAGCAGTGCCAGTGCTTTCATTTTCATTATATTTTCCTTTGCATGATAACGCATGTGAATATAGTAACGTCATCCGGCGTTACGAGTTTGAATACTATATGCGGAGTTCAATTTATCTCACGATATAAATGTAATAAAGTTATATTAAATATTTCAAAATATTTCTTTTATTAACCTGATTATATTAATCCGCATTTGATATTTAAAATATCCATGTTATTCAGTTGGTTATTTGTGTTTTATATGCTTTGTGGGGGTGTGTATTGATGAGGTTTATAATTATTTTTAGGGCAAAAAAATCCCGACTGCACTGGCATACAGTCGGGAAGGTCATAAATATAAAACTTGATGCATAAACAAAAGGCTAATAACGGGAAGGATAATGACATGCCAAAAATAAAAAAGAAAGAACCCTGGTGATATTTTTAATATTACTATAATGAATTAAATAAATTTAATTAAATATTATTTTGTATAAATAAAGACGGTGATGCGTGCGCTGAAATTTTCTACAAAATAGCCCTTCTCACGAAGGGCACGAATAATGCGGCCTGCGAGAATACGCTCGCCGATAGGGCGAAAGGTCATGAGTAAACTTAACGGAGATCAAAACAGCGCCACTTCGTCACCAGGACGACGCACGGGAGACTATCTCACGGCACTTAAATTGCTATAATGTGATTTATGTCACACCATTGGCGTGGCGGTTGTTTGAATGATTGGCGTGATGAGAGTGTTTTTATGGAAGATCGGATTGACCGCGGTCCAGGAGGCAAACTGGCGCTGTGGGTCTTTTACGCGTTTTGCGGCTATTTTGTCTGGGCCATGGGCCACTACATTTGGGTGATCAGTGATGTACAGAGCATCCCAGGGGCAACCATTGACGGTGAAATTGGCTCAACCAGCGGTAAATGGCTTGGCGCACTGCTGGGATTCTTGGTTCTGAGTGTCGTCGGCGGCCTGCTGGGAGGGATTGCGTGGTACACGCGTCCGCGCCAGGTTGGGCAGGAAGACGGCCTGTAAACTTGCTATGCTGAGGGGCACGTGTTCACTCAGGCAAATTGAAAATGGATTTAACCGCATGGCAGCAGGACGTTGAGTTCTGGTTTGAAACCCACGAGTTTAGCGGCGATGCCGCGCATGATATTGCCCATGTTCGCCGCGTCTGGCACACCGCGCAGCAGATAGCGCGGGGGCAACCGGCGGATCTGCTCGTCATTCTGCTGGCCAGTTATTTTCACGATCTGGTCAGCCTGCCCAAAAACCATCCGGATCGCGCCCGCGCCTCACAGCTGGCGGCGCAGCAAACGATCGCTATCCTTCAGCGCGATTTCCCGCATTTCCCTCCTGAACGCTACGCCGCCGTAGCCCACGCGATTGCGGCGCACAGCTTCAGCGCCAACGTGCCGCCACAAACCCTTGAAGCACGTATTGTGCAGGATGCCGATCGGCTTGAGGCGTTGGGGGCCATTGGGCTAGCGCGGGTGTTTGCGGTTGCCGGTGCGATGAATACTGCGCTGTTTGATGCCGCAGACCCGTTTGCCGACCGCCGCGCGCTGGATGATAAAGCCTTCGCGCTGGATCATTTTCAGACCAAGCTGCTGCGTCTGCCGGCCACGATGCAGACAGAGAAAGGGCGCGAAATGGCGCAGCAAAACGCCGATTTTCTGGTGCATTTTATGGCGAAATTAAGCGCCGAGCTGGCGGGGGAACCGCAGCGTCTGGATACAGAGATACTGCGGCGATTCGCGCCACAAGAATCTGCCAAACTGTGATAATCTCGATTTTATTGGCGATTTCCTTTTTCTTTTTCTGTATCTGGTCAAATTTATGCAACAACGAGTCTTATCACACGAAGCCGCGCCGCTCGATGAGCCGGATGCTCAGGCGCTGCTGCAGCATATTCTGGAGATTTACGATCTTAAGACCGTTGTCGCCGAGCTTGCCGCGGTTGGCGAGCAGCACTGGAGCCCGGCTATTGTTAAGCGCGTCGTCACGCTCGGGCGGGCCAATACCCGGTTGAGTGAAAATGAGCGTGCGCACCTGGCTTCTCTGCTACCGAAGCCGCCGGCGCATCATCCGCACTACGCTTTCCGCTTCGTCGACCTGTTTGCCGGTATTGGCGGGATCCGCAGCGGCTTTGAAGCCATCGGCGGTCAGTGCGTCTTCACCAGCGAGTGGAATAAGCACGCGGTGCGCACCTATAAAGCCAACTGGTATTGCGATCCGCAGGCACACCGTTTTAACGCTGACATTCGTGACGTCACCCTCAGCGGGCGTGCCGAGGTGAGCGACACCGAAGCGCAGGCGCATATCCGCGACTGTATCCCGCAGCATGACGTACTGCTGGCGGGCTTTCCCTGCCAGCCGTTTTCACTCGCTGGCGTGTCGAAAAAGAACGCCATGGGGCGCGCGCACGGGTTCGCCTGCGATACGCAGGGAACGCTGTTTTTCGATGTGGTGCGGATCATTGACGCCCGTCGGCCGCCTATTTTTGTGCTGGAAAACGTCAAGAACCTGAAAAGCCACGACAACGGCAAAACCTTCCGTATTATTATGCAGACCCTTGATGAACTGGGCTATGAAGTGGCCGATGCGGCGGACATGGGAGCTGACGATCCGAAAATTATCGACGGTCAGCATTTTCTGCCGCAGCACCGCGAACGCATTGTGCTGGTGGGTTTCCGTCGGGATTCCGCGCTGCATCACGGATTTACCCTGCGCGATATTCCGGCGCTCTACCCGCAGCGACGCCCCACCTTTGGTGAACTGCTGGAGCCGAACGTCGACGCCAAGTTTATTTTGACCCCGGTACTGTGGAAATACCTCTATCGCTATGCCCGCAAACATCAGGAAAAGGGCAACGGTTTTGGCTACGGGATGGTGGACCCGACGCGGGCGACGAGCGTTGCGCGAACGCTGTCGGCGCGCTATTACAAGGACGGTGCCGAGATCCTTATCGATCGTGGCTGGGACCGCGAGCTGGGCGAGAAACACTTTGACGATCCGCACAACCAACAGCATCGCCCGCGACGCCTGACGCCGCGTGAATGCGCTCGGTTGATGGGCTTTGAATCGCCGCAGGGTTACCGTTTCCGTATTCCGGTGTCGGACACTCAGGCCTACCGTCAGTTTGGCAATTCGGTCATTGTTCCCGTTTTTGCCGCCGTCGCCAGGCTGCTGGAGTCGCGTATTTTACAGGCCGTAGAGCAGCGCAAGGCGGAAACAGCCGATGGCGGACGTTCACGATAAGGCCACCCGCAGTAAAAATATGCGCGCCATCCGCGCGCAGAATACGGCTATTGAAAAACGGCTGGCAGGCCTGCTGGAGGGACTGGGCCTGTCCTATCAACCCCAGGATACGAGCCTGCCGGGTCGGCCTGATTTTTCACTGGCTGCGTATCGCTGCGTCATCTTTACCCACGGCTGCTTCTGGCACCATCACGATTGTTATCTATTTACGCTGCCGGCGACCCGAACTGATTTCTGGCGACAGAAAATCGACGCCAACGCGACTCGAGACCTGCGCGATAGAGCAAGGCTGGTGGCGCTGGGGTGGCGGGTGATGGTGGTGTGGGAGTGTGCGCTGCGTGGCCGACACAAGCTTACCGACGACGCGCTCTCTGAAAGGCTGGAGGAATGGATCTGCGGCGGCGAAGGCTGCGCGCAGATCGGTATTCAGGGAATGACGAGCGTCGACGTTACTTTTCTGCCGGGCAGGGCGTAACCGTCGCTTTTGCCGGGAACAGATATTTACCCAGCGTAACCAGCACGACCGCGGCAATAATAATCGCCAGCGCCAGCCATTCGGTGCCGGAGAGATGTTCGCCGTTGAAGCCGGTACCAAGCAGTACGGCGACCACCGGGTTGACGTAGGCATAGCTGGTGGCCACCGCAGGCGTTACGTTGCGAATCAGGTACATATAGGCATTAATCGCAATGATGGAGCCGAAAATGGACAGATAGCCCACCGCGAGGAAACCGTGCAGGCTCGGCAGCGTGGTCAAGCGTTCACCGCTGAGCACCGAGGCGAGCATCAGCACAATGCCGGCCGCCAGCATCTCCACGGCACCGGCCATCATGCCGGTCGGCAGCGTAATGCGTGAGCCGTAAACCGAACCGAATGCCCAACTCAGAGAACCAATCAGAATCAGCAGCGCGCCCCACGGGTTGCCGCTCAGGTTGCCGCCGCTGTTCAGCAGGACGATGCCCGCCAGACCGATAGCAATTCCCAGCCACTCCAGTTTACGGGTGGCGATACCAAAAAAACGGCTGAAGCACAGGGTAAACAGCGGTACCGTTGCCACCATCACGGCGGCAATGCCGGAGGGAACGTGCTGGTGTTCGGCGACCGTTACCATACCGTTACCCACGGCCAGCAGCAGCACGCCTATCAGCGCCGCGTTCAGCAGCGGTCCGCGCGCCGGTAAACGGTGCCCGGTGGCCAGCAGGTACGCCATCAGCAGCACGCCCGCCGCCAGAAAACGCACGCCTGCCATCATTAGCGGAGGCCAACTGGCCACCCCAATGCTGATGGCAAAGTAGGTTGACCCCCAAATGATATACAGCGCAAACAGCGCGCCGACCAGCGGTAACAGGTGATTAAAACGCATACTTCCTCACGGCAAAATAGCAAGCAGGCTGATAGTAAACGCCAAAACGACCGTGCTGGCGAGTGCTTTAATTAAGGGCTTGATGTTATATTTGTGTTGCAAATATGTATCTCTTACCTCCGTCGTCATTTTGCTTCATACTTTGTTATCCCTAACAAAAACGGAAGGATGCCGCGAGTGGCAGGAAGTAGCTTATTAACTCTCTTAGATGACATCGCCACGTTGCTGGACGATATCTCGATGATGGGCAAACTGGCGGCGAAGAAAACCGCAGGCGTGCTCGGCGATGATTTATCGCTGAATGCACAGCAGGTCTCCGGCGTGCGGGCGAATCGCGAGCTGCCGGTGGTGTGGAGCGTTGCCAAGGGTTCGCTGCTAAATAAAGTGATTCTGGTACCGCTGGCGCTGTTGATTAGCGCGTTTATTCCCTGGGCGGTGACGCCGCTGCTGATGATTGGCGGGGCCTACCTGTGCTTTGAGGGCGTGGAAAAAGTGCTCCATTCCCTGCATGCGCGTAAACATAAGGACGATGACGCCGCGCGTCAGCAGCGTCTGGAGGCGCTGGCGCAGCAGGACCCCGGCAGCTATGAGCGTGACAAAGTCAAAGGGGCGATTCGCACCGATTTTATTCTGTCGGCGGAAATTGTCGCCATCACGCTCGGCATTGTGGCGCAGGCACCGCTGCTGAATCAGGTACTGATTTTATCCGGCATCGCGGTGCTGGTGACGGTTGGCGTGTACGGCATCGTTGGCGTAATCGTCAAGCTCGATGATATGGGCTACTGGCTGGCTGAGAAGCGCAGCATGCTGGCGCAGGGGCTCGGCAAAGGTCTGTTGGTGGTCGCGCCGTGGCTGATGAAAACGCTCTCGGTCGTCGGGACGCTGGCTATGTTCCTGGTCGGCGGCGGTATCGTGGTTCACGGCGTGGCGCCGCTGCACCATGCTATTGAAGATTTTGCGGCACAGCAGGGCGCGTGGCTAACCATGGTGCTGCCGACGCTGGCGAATCTGGTGCTGGGCTTTATCCTCGGTGCGCTGGTGCTGGCAGGGGTAAATCTGATCGCCAGACTGCGGAAATAATCCGAGTCTGCTACGCAAACCGGGTGCGAATAAGCTAATGTGAAACTGTTTCACCCTGATACCGGAGGCGGTAATGGTCTTTTTGGTCAGTGATGAAGTTCGGCCCAAAAACGGCGGGCCGCGGATGGTGGTAACGGGCTATGCCGGCGGGATGGTTGAATGCCGCTGGTATGATGGTTTTGGCGTCAAACGCGAAGCATTTCGTGAAGATGAGCTGGAGCCCGGCAACATCCGCAAACCACAGCAGACGTAACTTTCGTGTTTACGCCCGGCGTTTTGCCGGGCGTTTTGATGCGCAATGGAGCACCATGAATTATCAGCAGCACAGCGGTCGGGTAGAGGGCAGTGGAATGCGCATCAGGAGGTGGACGTGCGTCCCGTAACCGTCAGTCCGGTGGCGTCCTCAGGATGGTGGGCGCGGCTTTCCCGGCGGATTCGGCCGGAGCGTGTGGTCACTATTTGTTTTGTGGTGGTGCTACTGACCTCCACGCTGCTGACCTGGCGCGAAACCATCGTGCTGGAAGAAGCCTACATTTCCAGTCAGCGCAACAACCTGAAAAATGTGGCCAACGATATGGACGCGCAGCTGCAGTTTAATACCGACAGGCTACTTTTTTTCCGTAACGGTATGGCATCGGCGCTGCAAATTCCGCTGGCCTTCGAGGTGCTACGCACCGCAGAGCTGGAGTTTGAGCATAAGCGCGGGCTTCCCGACTGGCATATTTCGCTCAATAACAACCGTACGCTGCCGCTGTACGGCGTTTCCGATGACTTCGTCGAACATACGAATTTGCTCTCGCGCGACAATGCGCTGCTGGGCAATGAGTTTATGGCCACCATCGAACTTGGCTATCTGCTACGTCTTTCCGCCCTTACGCACCAGCATCTTTCCCGCTTTGAAACCGAAATGCTGTACGTTTCCCGCGCGGGTTTTTACCTGACGACCGAGCAAGGGCATGAAAAGAGCATTACTGAACACTATTACAGCCTGGCAACCAGCCCGTGGTTTATTCAGCAGTCGCAGCGGGATAATCCCAATCGCGGGGTAAAGTGGCGCACCAGCTTCAGCCACGACAAGGTGCCGGTGGCACAGAAAGTCACCGCCGCAGTGCCGCTCGATTACGATAACTACTGGTTTGGCGTACTGGCGATTCAACTTTCGGTGAACGAGATGACCCAGTTTCTGATGCAGTCGGTGGAGGGGGAAGACGAAGGCGAGTACCAGCTCTATGACCGTCGTATGAATCTGATCGCCTCCTCGGAGCAGGATCCGGCTAAACGTACCGTGCTCTCGCAGGAGATTCAGGCGCAGCTGGCGCACGCTTATGAGCACAATAACGAGGGCAGTTTACGCCAGCTTTCGCGCTATATCAGCTGGGAAAAGCTGCGCAATTTTGACGGCGTGCTGCTGCGTATCCACAGTCTCGAAGAGGGGATTCGCGGCGATTTCGGTAGCATCAGTATTGCGCTGACGCTGCTGTGGCTGCTGTTTACCACGATGCTGCTCATTTCGTGGGCGGTGATCCGCCGTATGGTCCGCAACATGTCAACGCTCCAGGACTCCTTAGAATGGCGCGCCTGGCACGATATGCTCACCCGGCTGTACAACCGCGCTGCGCTGTTTGAACGCGCAGGTAAAGCGTTGTCGGCCTGCCAGCAGGCAGGCGAACCGATGTCGGTGATCCAGCTCGATCTGGATCACTTCAAGAGCATCAACGATCGCTATGGTCATCAGGCTGGGGATCGGGTGCTGAGCCATATCGGGCGGATCATTCTTAACAAGGTCCGTAAAACGGATATCGCCGGACGCGTAGGGGGCGAAGAGTTCTGTATTGTGCTGCCAGAAACGTCGCTTGAGCAGGCGAGCGTTATCGCCGAGCGCATTCGGGAGAGCATTTATCGACGGGAGATTTTAATCAGCCGTAACCAGACGCTGCGTGTCAGCGCCTCGTTGGGCGTGTGCAGCAGCGAGGAGCTGCAGCGCTATGACTTTGAACATCTCCAGTCGATTGCCGACAGCCGTCTCTACCTGGCGAAGCAGAACGGGCGTAATCAGGTATGTACGGAAGATTAAGCGATACGTACAATAGTACTAAAATTCATAAATTTAACTTATGGATAAGAAATATAATAAGAAAAGTCTCAAAAAACAAAGCGTGATCGCGATCGCCTCGAATCGCCATCTGATTGATTTATCTCTGTGTTGGGAAGCGCAGCGAGTAAGCATGACTACGAAGTCATACATATTTCTTAGGTGAATAATTCTTGTCATCCGAAATAAACACAGATAATGTTTCATCACGTCAGGTTTCCTGATGTAACGAATATTTCAATGCTTCTTGCTTCGGCAAGGTTGATCCCGACGCAGACGTGTCGGGATTTTTTTTACCGCTAACGCGTCACTTCAGTCACGCTGAAGTCATGAATGTCCAGTTCGAATGCTTCCGCCAGATCGCGCCAGGTGTGGTATTCACGACCGTCCACGCTGACGTGGTGAGGGTCGTTCGACGAACGGTGGATTTCGCTTTCGCTGATTTCATTGATCGCCGCCAGCAGCGCATCTACGTTTACCCCGCGAGGGTCGATTGCTGATTTCATCACAGGTACCCTTTGTTCCTCTCCCTGTATAAGTATACATCGGTGGCTGCGGATTGCTCATTTTTTGCGCTATTTTGGGATTGGTGGATAATTCACCGGTTGGCAAGCTGGGCCGCTGTCAGCAGGGTGATTTTGTTCTACACTGGGCTAAACCAATCAGGAGAGGCGTTTATGCAAGTTAACGATCGTGTGACGGTCAAGACCGATGGGGGCCCGCGTCGCTCCGGTGTGGTGCTGGCCATTGAAGCGTTCAATGAAGGGACGATGTATCTGGTGGCGCTGGAAGATTATCCGCTGGGTATCTGGTTCTTTAACGAATCGGGCCACCCTGACGGTATCTTCGTTGAGAAAAGCGAATAGCGGCGAATCGTCTGGCGGTAGTCCTACCGCCAGTTTCATCGCTGCAGGCGCTAGCGCATGTTAACAAAAATGCCGGAAGTGACGTTTTCTGCCAGCCGCACAACATGATAGATAACCTGCTTGTTATGCGTTTTTATTTTTTTCTTAATATTACCCTTATGTGATGATACCGTTTTTGCCTTAATATTCATCTGATCGGAAATCTGAATCGTTCCTTGTCCCGACATCCACATTTTCAGCATACTTGACTCTGTCCGGCTTAATGACAAAGTAGACATATTAGTTTGCTTTACGTCCGTTTTTTCTTTTTTCAGATAATTCCCCAGAATACTGTCCAGCGTTTCCGGTTTTATCGATTTGGAACTTATTAACAGATTACTCCGCACCATCAGATATTCGTCGAAATGAATATTGGCAATCGCCATAAAAACAATGAACAACGTCTTGGGGTGTTGATTAATGATCTGCTTGATATGCAGACTACTCTGCACGTCATGAATGAAACAGTCCTCATTAATAAACACTACAGACGGCTGGCGGCTTGCACAGACCTCAGTAAGCCCTTCTACGCTCTCAACATTGTCTATATCTCGTTTTTTTACCCCACGACTGGCCAGGTATCCGGTTAACCCTAGCCGCGTATAACTGCATAGATCCATAATAATCGTTGACATGGCATACCCTCACTCAATGCGTAACGATAATTAACCCATTCCCCTCGCACTTCATCGTCGCAATGAACCTGTTGAATATAAAAATAGAGAATGAAGACGTTCAGGCGGCATCAACTATCCCGTAAAGTTACGTATAATTTGCCAGGAATCATCCCAAAGTAAAGTAAATGTTAGGTTATGTGAATAACGTAAAAACAAATAACCCGCGCCAGCGATATGCTGGTGAATGTTTTTCCGCTTTTACTTTAGGATTTTCCTCATAATAACCAGGTTGGTACTATGGAGAATTTATACGTGGCAACTCACTGATAATATCAGCTAATAGATCGAATATTTCGCTAAATAGATGTTCGCAAAACGGCGCAACCAGCGGCATTAATGCGGCCATCAGCAAAATGCCAACGGTGAGGGTGATGGGGAAGCCGATGACGAACACCGACAGCTGCGGCGTCATGCGGTTGAGCATGCCTAGCGCCAGGTTAACCGTCAGCAGCAGGGTGATAATGGGCAGCGCCAGCATCATACCGTTAAGGAAGATCATTCCTCCGGCGCGGGTCAGCGCCAGAAAAGCGTTGCTGTTAATCGGTTCGCCGCCGATGGGCAGGGTGTGGAAGGTGTCCACCAGCAGTGAAATGAGCCACAGATGACCGTTAAAGACCAGAAACAGCAGCATGGCCAGCATATCGAGAATGCGCGCCAGTACCGGCATGTTGAGATTGCTGCCCGGGTCAACGAAGGTGGCGAAAGAGAGCCCCATTTGCAGGCCGATGATTTCACCGCAGGTGCGCACCGCGGCGAAAGCAAACTGCATGGTAAAGCCCAGCGCGATACCAATGAGAATTTGCTGGAGCGCCAGCCACAGCGCGCCAGCGGAGAAAACAGGAACATCTACCGGCGGCAGTGAAGGGGCGATCACCACGGTGATAACCACCCCCAGACCGACCTTGACCCGCTTGGGTACGGCGCGCTCGCTGAGAATAGGGGCGGTCGTAATCAGCGCCAGCACGCGCAGCAGCGGCCAGAAGTAAAGGCCGAGCCAGGAAACCCACTGGTCGCTGGTCACATGCAGCATGGTGCTTATCCGATGATATAGGGCAGGTTGTTGAACAACGTACGCACGTAGTCGAGCAGCAGATTGAGCATCCACGGCCCGGCGACGATAATGGCGATAAACACGGCGATGATTTTCGGAATAAACGACAGGGTCATTTCGTTAATCTGCGTTGCCGCTTGCAGGATGCTGATTATCAGGCCGGTGACCAGCGAGACCAGCAGCAGCGGGGCCGCCAGCGCCAGCGCCACTTTCATCGCTTCGGTGCCCATCATCATGACGGATTCAGGGGTCATGGTTACTCCTTAACTGTAAAAACTTTGCGCCAGCGAGCCCACCAGCAGCTGCCAGCCGTCCACCAGCACAAACAGCATCAGCTTGAACGGCAGGGCGATGGTGGCCGGGGGCACCATCATCATCCCCAGCGCCATCAGCACGCTGGCGATCACCAGGTCGATAATCAGGAACGGAATAAAAATGGTAAAGCCAATCTGGAAGGCCGTTTTTAGCTCACTGGTCACGTAGGCGGGCAGCAGAATACGCATGGGTACTGCTTCCGGCCCCTGGATGGGCGCGCTGTTAGCCAGACGAGCGAACAACGCCAGATCGGCCTCGCGGGTCTGGCGCAGCATAAACTCACGCAGCGGCTGCGCACCTTTATCCAGCGCTTCCTGCATGGTGATTTTGTCTTCGCTGAAAGGCTGATAGGCATCGGTGTAAATCTTATCGATAACCGGCGACATAATGAAAAAGGTGAGGAACAGCGCCAGCCCCAGCAGGACCTGGTTTGGCGGCGCGGACGGCGTGCCGAGGGCGTTGCGCAGCAGGCCGAAAACGATGATGATGCGCGTAAAGCTGGTCATCATCAGCAAAATCGCCGGAATAAAGGTCAGCGAGGTGATAAAAACCAGCGTCTGAACCGGCAGCGACCAGCTCTGGCCGCCGTTAGCCAGCGGCTGGCTGATCAAGCCCGGAAGCTGGGCAAAGGCAGAGGGGGAGAGCAATAACAGCCCGCTCAGCGCAAGGGAATAACAACGGCGCATCAGGATCTCCCGGGACGCTTAAGCATGTTTTTCATCAGTACCGCAAACTCGGGCGAGGCGGCCGGCGGCGGTGAACTTTCCGGCGGCGCGGGCGGCAGCGTGTGCAGCAGCGTGACCTGCTGCGCGGTGACGCCCAGAACGAGCCGCGCGTCTTCAACATTCACAATCACGACCCGTTCGCGTGCGCCCAGCGATGCGCTGGCGCTGACTTTCAGATTGCTGCCTGACCGGCCCTGGACGGTGCCGGGCAGGACGCGCTTAACGACCCATGCCGCCGCCAGAATCAGCACAATAATGCCCAGCAGCGCGCCGCTAACCTGAATCAGCGGCGAGGTCATCGGTTCGTTGGCATGCGCCACCGTGACCGGTGTCGCGCTATGGCTGGCCGGCGCGGCGTGCGAAGGCGTCACGACGGAGGCGGAATGGGGGGCGCTCATCTTAGCGGCTCAGACGGCGCATACGTTCTGACGGCGTAATGATGTCGGTAATGCGTACGCCGTACTTGTCGGCGACGACCACGACTTCACCCTGAGCAATCAGATAGCCGTTAATCAGAATATCCAGCGGTTCGCCCGCCAGACCGTCCAGCGCTACCACCGAACCCTGCGTCAGACGCAGCAGTTCTTTGATGGTCATGCGCGTGCGCCCCAGCTCCACGGTCAGCTTAACCGGGATATCCATAATCAGATCGATATCCTGCAGCGTGCCGCTGACGTCGCCGCCGCCCAGCTGCTGGAATACCGCATCGGCGGCGCTTTTGCCGCCCACGGTGGTTTTTTGCTCGTTCAGCGCTTCAGCCCACAGATCGTCCACGGATCCGCTGTTGTCATCGGGTGGAGTATTCATATCACTCATTTGGGCTGTTCCTCGTTCAGCGAATTCAAAATCGGGTTGATCAAATGTTCTACGCGCAGCGCATACTGCCCGTTAATCGTGCCGTACTGGCTGGTGAGAACCGGTACGCCGTCTACGTGGGCAATAATGCGATCGGGCTTCTCAATCGGCAGAACGTCGCCGGGCTTGAGTTTGAGTATTTGTGATAGCCGCAGTGAGATATCGGCGAAATTCGCCACCAGCTCCAGCTCAGAGTGCTGTACCTGACGCACCAGATTCTCGCGCCAGTTCTGATCTTCGTGGCGGGAGTTTTCCAGCGGCGGATTCACCAGCAGCTCACGCAGCGGTTCAATCATGCTGAACGGCAGGCAGATATTGAACTCGCCGGTCAGGTTGCCGATCTCCACATGGAAAGGGGTGTTGACCACGATATCGTTCGGCGAGGTGGTGATGTTGGTGAACTTCACCTGCATCTCCGAGCGAACGTACTCGACCTCTAGCGGGTTAATCGCTTTCCACGCATCGCTGTAGCCTTCCAGCGCCAGCTTCAGCATCCGGTTGATGACCCGCTGCTCGGTATGGGTGAACTCGCGTCCCTCCACCTTAGTGGGGAAGCGGCCGTCGCCGCCGAACAGGTTGTCTACTGCGATGAACACCAGGCTCGGCGAAAAGACCACCAGCCCGGTACCGCGCAGCGGCTTAAGGTGGATCAGGTTAAGGTTGGTTGGCACCGGCAGGTTGCGGGCAAATTCGTGATAGGGCTGAATGCGAATCGCCCCCACGGTAATGTCCGGGCTGCGGCGCAGCAGGTTGAACAGCCCCATACGGAAATGACGGGCAAAACGCTCGTTGATAATCTCCAGCGCCTGTAGCCGCTCGCGAACCACGCGGCGCTGGGTATTGGGATCGTAGGGGCGAATATCGTCTTCGCCCGACTTGCCTGCCAGCGGTTCTGTGGGATTGTCGCTGTCGCCATTCAGCAGCGCATCGATTTCGGCCTGAGAAAGAATACTGTCGCCCATGGCTCTACCGCAGAATAAAAGCTGTGTACAGAACATCGGTGATGTCCTGTTTTGGCTGGCTGGCAATCAACGGTGCGCTGAGCGTCTCTTTGATGTCATTCGCCAGCTGTTTTTTACCGTCATCGGTCGCCAGCTTTGTGGCATCCTGGCGCGATAAAAGCAGCAGCATACGGCTGCGCACTTCCGGCAGATAGTCATTCAGACGCGCGCGGTCGGCTTCCGTTTTCATGCGGAGCGTCACGCCCACGTAAAGCACGCGGTCCGCATCGCCCAGGTTCACGGTGAAGGTGTCCAGCGGGAAAAAGACCGGAGCAGGCGGCGGCGGGGCTTCTTTCGGCGCAGCGGCGGTGGCGCTCTGATGCTCAATGCGCCAGTAGCTGTAGCCTGCGGTTGCGCAGGCGGCGAGCGTTACCAGCACCAAAAGTGGGATCCAGAGAGAGCGTTTGCTCTTTTTATTGATAGCGGTGTCAGTCATCTGATGCGGTCTTCCTTTTTACTACTGCTTATCCTCTGATTATCCCGTCTCCCGCGCGGGTCAAAGCGTGGAAAAGACGGGAATAATCATGTTACCTCTGGCGTTTAAGCGAAGATGTCTACGGCGTTATCGCCGCGAGATGCGGCGTGAAGCGCCGCAGGCACAGCCAGAAGCGCGTCGTCTTCCTGTGTATCGTTGCCGTTGGCATCAGCGCGGGAGGCGAACGACTGCTGTGAAGAGGGCTGCTGTTGCTGCCCGGCAAAGCCGTCGCTGCTGATGTTGCTCTGCCCCAGTTGAATGCCGTTATCCGCCAGCTGGGTGCGCAGCACCGGCAGCGCGGCTTCCAGCGCGGCGCGCACGTGGCCGTGCGGTGAGGCCATCTGAATCTGCGCGAGGTTATCCTCGACCTTCAGCGTAATATGCACCTGGCCGAGCGATTCCGGGTGAAGACGCAGCTCGGCTGTCTGCTGGCCCTGACGGGTAAACAGGGTGATATGCTGGCTGACATTTTGCTGCCAGTCCGGCGTACCTAACTGAGCATGGATGTTGGCGCTGACGGACGCTGGTGCGGCAAGCGTTGTGCTGCTTGGTGCGGCAACTGGTGACAGCGCGGCCGTTGGCGCGGCTGGGCTTGGCGTACTTTCTGCCTCTGCCTTTTGCGCCGGAAGGACAAAGGCCGAATCGGCGGGCAGGGCGCGCACGTCGGTTTGCAGCTGTGCGGCGGCAGCGCTCTTCATCTCCACAGGGCCGTCGGTTTTCGCACCGCCGTGTTTCAGTGATGTCGTGAGGTTGGCAAGCGTATCGCCAGCGGGCGCAGCAGCGGAACGTTCGACGGTTTGCGGTGCCTGCAGCGGTGCGGGCAACATGGCCATCAGCGCGTTCAGGCTGCTTAGCTGCTCCTCGCTCAGCGCGGTGTCATCATCATCGCTGGTTTTGGCGGTGTCATTCTCTTTATCCTTGCCGACCGACAGTTCGCCCTTAAGATGGGCTGCCAGTGAACTCAGCAGGCTTTGCGCATCGCTCTGCTGCGTTATCTCTGCGGTGGCTGCGTCGGCGGCGACGCCGGTACGCGTGGCTTCCTGCTGTACCAGCCACTCGGTCAGCGATTGGCCTTTCGCATTGAGCTCGCGCGGTGTGGATGTTTCATCGCTGGTGAGCAGCGCCGTTTTTTCGCCGCTCACGGCGTTAGCCGTTGGGTTTAATGCGCCGGCGAGCAGAGCCAGAAAATCCTCGGCACCGCCTGACGTTTTTGCCGCGGTATCGGCACCCGCGAGGTTTGTATCGCTGACGGCAAGATTAGGCAGTGTGATCATTCGGGTTTCCTCAAGGTCGCGCGTTGGGCAAATTCATCCATCTTTTTCTGATCCAAGCGGTTTTCCGCCAGCAGCGCTGCGGAAGCCTGCCGGTCCTGAAGCGTTTGCCATGCCTGCAAACGCTGTTTTTTCTCGCGCCAGAAGTTCAGCGCCTGCTCCACTTTGTTGTTCCACTGAACAAGCTGCTGACGGTGCTGATCGATGGCTTTCTCCAGCGTTTGAATAAACTGCTGGTAATTCTGCCAGCGCAGGCTGGCAATGCCCTGCGTCATGTCGTTGTTCAGGCTGTTCTGGTATTCAAGCTGGTAGTCCATCAACATTTTGAGCTGTTCTTCCGCCTGCTGGCAGCCGCGGCGCATCTCGCCCAGTACCAGGGCGGCGTTGTCGACGTCGGTTTCTGCCAGTTCTTTAAGCGTTGCTAATGCACCATGCTGCGCCATATTCGTGATCCTCTTGCTTCACTATGACGTGGGGAAAATCAATTCCAGCGCCTGGATTGACGATTCCCAGTCTGCTTTTTCAAGAATGCCTTGCTGTAAAAATGCTTCCAGATGCGGCCAGAGCGTAATGGCTTTGTCCAGCATCGGGTCGCTGCCTTTGGCGTACGCGCCGACGCTAATCAGGTCGCGGTTACGCTGGAAACTGGAGAGCAGCTGTTTGAAATTGCGCACCCGCGCGTAGTGCTGCTCGCTGATCAATGCGGTCATGGCGCGGCTGATGGATGCCTCGATGTCGATGGCGGGAAAGTGCCCGGCTTCGGCCAGACGCCGCGACAGTACGATGTGGCCATCGAGAATGGCGCGCGCGGAGTCGGCGATCGGGTCCTGCTGATCGTCGCCTTCGGTTAGCACGGTATAAAAGGCGGTGATTGACCCCCCGTCGGTAATCCCGTTTCCGGCCCGCTCAACCAGCGCGGGCAGCTTGGCGAACACTGACGGCGGATAGCCTTTGGTGGCCGGGGGTTCACCGATCGCCAGTGCGATTTCACGCTGCGCCATCGCGTAACGAGTGAGTGAATCCATAATCAGCAGCACGTGCTGGCCGCGATCGCGGAAGTCCTCCGCCACACGGGTGGCGTAGGCGGCGCCCTGCATACGCAGCAGCGGCGACACGTCTGCCGGTGCGGCAATCACCACCGAGCGCGCGCGGCCTTCGGTACCGAGAATATTCTCGATAAAATCTTTCACTTCACGACCACGTTCACCGATAAGCCCCACGACGATCACGTCGGCGCGGGTATAGCGCGCCATCATGCCGAGCAGCACGCTTTTACCGACGCCGGAACCGGCAAACAGCCCCATACGCTGGCCGCGACCCACGGTCAGCAGGGCGTTAATCGGCCGTACGCCGGTGTCCAGTACGTGTTCAATCGGCGTGCGCTGGAGCGGGTTAAAGGGCGGGGTGATCAGCGCGCCGGTTTCGGTGGTGTCCGGTGCGGGCAGACCGTCAAGCGGTTTGCCGCTGCCGTCGAGCACGCGGCCGAGCAGCGCCGGGCCCAGCGGCAGCTGTTTGCCGCTTTGCAGGCCGTCGCCAACGGTGTTGCGGGCGTAAACGCGCGCGCCGGGCAGAATGCCTTCCACTTCTTCCAGCGGCATTAAAAACAGGCGCTGGCCGTTGAAGCCGACGACTTCGGCCTCGACCTCCTGCATCTCAGCGCCCTGCTGGCGTTCGATAATGCAAGTGGCGCCGAGCGGCAACTGTAGACCGGTCGCTTCCAGTACCAGTCCGGTGGCGCGGGTCAGGCGGCCGTAGCGACGCACGGCCGGAAGCTGGGCAATGCGCGCCTCAAAATTGTCGAGCGTGTTCAGCCAGCGGGTCAGGCGCACGGTCATCAGCAGGCTCCCGGCGCCGCCAGGCGGCACAGTTCCTGCCAGCGGGTGGCCACGCTGGCATCAAGATCGCCTTCATCAGCGGAGACTTTACAGCCGCCGGGATGCAGCGTGGGATCGCCGCGCAGCCGCCAGCCGTGCAGGTTCAGGGTCGCGCCCAGCATCTCTTCCACGCGCGGGAGATCTTCCGGGCTCACCCGCAGCTGTGGTTTACCGCTGAACAGCGGCTCCTGCTGCAGCAGCGATTGAATTTGTTTAATCAGCGCGGTGTTATCGACCACTGGCACCTGGCCAACGATTTGCCGCGCGGCTTCCAGCGCCATCTGCATCAGGCGCGAGGCAATCACGCTGTCGAGCGTGTCCAGCGTGTGCTGAAATTCGCTTGCCAGCTGCTGCATACGGGCATGAATAGGGGCCTGCTCTTGTCTGGCCTGCACCAGCCCCTGTTCCAGTCCCTGCGCCAGCCCTTCCTGATAACCCTGCTGCTGGCCGGCGGCGTGACCTTCCCGCAGCCCGGCCTGATAGCCCTGCTCGTGGGCCTGGATTTGCAACTGGGCCAGTTGCTGCTGTTGCAGCTGCTCGGCGGAAATTTCTGCCTGCTCCACGTCGGGCTCGTCGAGGGAGAGCGGGGCGAACTCCATTTCCACCGGCGGCGCAAGATCGTCAGGCTGCCAGATTTTCCACGGTGTGGTATCAGACATAGGTGTCGTCTCCGCTGCCAATCACCATCTCGCCGGTTTCGGCCAGGCGGCGAACGATAAGCAGAATGGCCTTCTGCTCGTTTTCCACCTGAGACAGACGAACCGGGCCGCGGTTGGCCAGGTCGTCGCGCAGAATGTCGGCCGCACGCTGGGACATATTGCGCAGGAACTTCTCGCGCAGCGGCGGCTCGGAGCCTTTGAGTGCGATAAGCAGCGATTCGGAATCCACTTCCTGCAGCAGGCGCTGGATGCTGCGATCGTCGACCTCGACCAGATTTTCGAACAGGAACATCTCGTCGATAATTTTCTGCGCCAGCTCGCCGTCGAATTCGCGTACGGCGGTAATGACCGCCTCTTCCTGCTGCGTTTTCATCAGGTTGATAATTTCGGCCGCCGTTCTCACGCCGCCCATTTTGCTGCGCTTGAGGTTCTGGCCGTCGAGCAGTCCGTTCAGCACTTCGGTCAGCTCCGCCAGCGCCGCCGGCTGCACGCCGCCGAAGGTGGCAATACGCAGCATCACATCGTGACGCAGACGCTCGTCGAACAGCGCCAGAATATCCGCCGCCTGGCCACGTTTGAGGTGCACCAGAATGGTGGCGATAATCTGCGGGTGTTCGTCGCGGATAATATCGGCGGCACTCTGCGGCTCCATAAAGTTGAGCGTTTCGATGCCGCTGGTGGTTTCGCGGGTTTCGAGAATGTCTTCCAGCAGGCTGGAGGCGCGCTCTTCGCCCAGCGCTTTCACCAGCACCGAACGCAGGTATTCGTTGGCGTTGACGCTCAGCGCCGCGAACTGTTCGGCCTCTTGCTCAAATTCAGCCAGCACGTCGGTTAACTGCTTGTTCGAGATTTGCTTGACCGCCGCCATGGCGGTACTGAGCTGCTGAACTTCGCGGGTGCTGAGGTGTTTAAACACCTCAGCCGCGCGATCTTCGCCAATGGTCATCAGCAAAATGACGCTTTTGTCGATTCCAGAAAGATTACTCATGGTCGTTATTCATCCATTGGCGAATGACCAGCGCCACCACGCGCGGATCGTTATCAGACATTTCGCGAATACGCTGGCTCATGACTTCGGCGCTCAGGCGCTGGTTGGCGCGGCGTTGCTGCGTCTGCTCATCTTTGCTGAGGCGAACCTCAACGGCTTCCTGAATTTCCTGCTGCGCTTTGGCTTTTTCCTCGGCGGCCTGAGCAACCTGTTCGCGGCGCGCCAGCTGAGGTTTAATCCCCTTACGCCACAGCAGCCAGGCAACGATCAGTACCAGCAGCCAGCGTCCGGCGGACATCAGCTGATCGATAAACGATTGCTGCTTCCAGAACGGCAGTTCGCCGCCGCTTTCATCGGTGCTGTTAAACGGCGAGTTGACCACGTTCAGCGTGTCGCCGCGCTGCCCGGAGAAGCCCATGGCTTCGCGGGTTAAATCTTCAATCTGCTTCATCTGATCGCTGGTCAGCGGCAGCGGCTTGCCATCAGGCAGATTGCGATAGTTGACTACCACCGCCACCGACAGACGCTGGACGTCGCCAACGTTCTTTTTGGTGTGCGAAATGGTGCGGTCGAGTTCAAAGTTGCTGGTCTCGCTACGCTGGGTATTGCGCGGGCCGCTTGTCGTCGCGGTCGTGCGGGTATTGGTGTTCTGGCCGTTAGCCTGGTTAGCCTGGTTGCCCTGGTTCGCCGGCGGAGTGGAAATCGGTGCTGACGGCGCTGGCGCTGGCGTATTTGACAGTGCGCCCGGTACGCCGCCCGGATACGGGCTGCCAATCTGATCGCTTTCGCTGACCTGGCGCGAACGTATCGCGGTCTGGTTAGGATCGCCGTTCGGACGATACTGCTCGTCGGTCTGCTCTTTGTTGTCGAAGTTAACCTGTGCGGTGACCTGCGCGTGGACGTTGCCGTTGCCCACGATCGGGCCGAGAATCGCTTCAATACGGCGCTGGACGCGGCCTTCTACGTCGGCGGTGTACTTCAGTTGGGCATCGTTGAGGTCGCGGGCGCTGGTGTTGGATTGCGTCAGCAGATGACCGCCCTGATCGACCACCGTCACGTTACCCGGCGGTAGCCCGGCGACCGCGCTGGAGACCAGATGGACAACGGCCGAAATTTGCCCTTCATCGAGCGCGCGGCCCGGTTCCAGGTTGACGGTAATGGAGGCAGAAGGGGATTTTTGTTCGCGCACGAACAGCGACGGCTTCGGCATCGCTAAATGCACGCGGGCGCTTTTCACCGGCCCCAGAGTTTCGATGGTGCGCGACAGTTCACCTTCCAGCGCGCGCTGGTAGTTCACCTGCTCGCTGAACTGGCTGATGCCGAATTTTTCCTGGTCGAGCAGCTCAAAACCGACCGCGCCGCCCTTTGGCAGGCCCAGCTGTGCCAGGCGCAGGCGCAGTTCATGCACTTTATCGGCCGGCACTTCCAGCGCGCCGCCGTTATCGGCAAAACGGTAGGGGATGTTCATCTGGGTCAACTGGGTGACGATGGCCCCCCCGTCCTGGTCGGACAGGTTGCTGAACAGCGTGCGGTAGTCCGGGGATTTGGCCCACAGTACCATCGCCACGAGAATAGCCACCGCGGCGGCACTGGCCACCATCAGCGGGATTTTAGGATTAGCGCGCAGGCGATTGACCCATTCTATCGTTTTATTTTGTGGCGTAGCCGTAGCACTCGCGCTCATTGCGCACCTCGTCGATCCTGATCAATGGCGTTAAACGTAAACGAAAACAAAGCAGACTCCCTGGCGCAAAACGTATAAAGACAGCCATGACATTATTTGATGCTTCAGAAATTTTGATGGGCCAAATAACCCGTTTTTATAGCGCTATTTAACGCCTTTATCTTATTGACAAACTGATAAGCTCGTTCACAGGTAAAAACAATCTGGAGTCAATATGGCGATTCAGGGTATTGAGGGCGTGCTGTCGCAGATGCAGGCCACGGCGGCGATGGCGCGCAATCAAAGCGTTGATGTGCAGCCTGACATTAGCTTTGCCGGTCAGCTGACCGCGGCGCTGGACCGCGTGAGCAACGCGCAAAACAGCGCCAAAGCGCAGGCAGAGAAGTTCACCTTAGGGGAACCGGGTATTGCGTTGAACGATGTGATGACCGATCTGCAAAAAGCGTCCGTGTCGCTGCAAATGGGGATTCAGGTGCGTAATAAGCTGGTAAGCGCCTATCAGGACGTGATGGGCATGCAGGTGTAGCGACTGTATGGGTGGCGAAACGTTCGCCACCACCATTCCTCTCACCTCTTTTTTGTTGGCTCGTCGCGGCTGCCGTTGAGCCTGACGCTGGCGTTGTGCCTGCCTGGCGTTAATCCATAAAGTCGTTTTCTCTCTTCAGGGCTATCGCTCTACATCGTCATTTCCCGTGAAACGCCAGCGTGTTTAACGCTATAATGTTTCTGTTTTTTTCTCCCCGAACAGGATGAATAATGAAAAAATTAGCCATTGTGGCGGCGCTGATGACGTTGGCGGGCTGTGCGCAGATTGACAACTACTCAACGGTGGTGAAAGCGCCTGCACCGGAAGGGCTGGCCGGCTACTGGCAGACCATGGGGCCACAGAGCGCGCTGGTGAGCCCGCAGGCGATGGCGAGCCTGATCATCACTCGCGACGGCGACACTCTCGACTGCCGCCAGTGGCAGCGCGTGATTGCTCTGCCGGGTAAACTGACCCTGCGCGACAAAGACGTCTATAACGTCACGCATAAGCTGGATGTTTACGCGATCGAGCGGGAAGGGAATTCGCTGAGCTATGACGGTATGACGCTGCAGCGGGTGGCGCGTCCGACGGTAGAGTGCGAGAAGGCGCTGGCGAAAACGCCGCTGAAGTCGACGCTGCCGTAAGCCATTGACGCTCCGACATGCACCATGCCGGAGCGCTTTTCGTCAATGGTTGAGGTCGACGTTGTCCTGCGGCACCAGCACGTGGCCGCCCTGATTGCCGTAGGTAGTCATGACCGTCTTTTGCATCGACGATTGACCCACCAGTTTTGCCAGCTCATCCATCCGCCCCTGCAGCAGGCGCTTGACGGTGTTTTCGTTATCCAGCACTTTGCGTAGCAAAGGACGCAGCTGTTCCTGAAGCGGATCGGTCGGATCGCTATCTCGCGTCAATTGAGCAATCTTTTGCACCGCATTTACGTACTCTATTTCACTGGCAATCAGTTCGTCCCACAGACCCTCCGTGGCAAGCCGCAGCATCATATTGCTTTTTTCAACCAGCTGTTGGTATGAGAGGTAAAGGTGCGATGCATAGCTCATTAGACGGCATCCTGAATCGTATTGGGCGTAAGTAAAGATTCCTTCCAGGCTTCGGCGATATTGCGCATTAATGCCTCAACTTCCTCAACGGCGCTAACATCATTGTGCAGGTTGGCCTGCAGAAGGCGTCTGACCATATAAGCGTAGAGCGACAGCAGGTTCTGCGTCAGCTCATCGCGGCTGTCTTCATCAAGGCCAATCTTCAGCCCATTGTCGATAATGTTGATGGCTTTCGACAGAGAAAGACCTTTTCCCTGCTGGTTACCGTCCTGCATAAACAGGCGGGCGCGGATCAGCGCGCTCAGCGCGCCGTCGAACAGCATCGTGACGAGCTGATCCTGACTGGCGCTCATGACGGCGCTTTCCACTCCAATCTGTGCGTAGGCCTGCGTACCTTTTGCCCCGTACATGCGCTTTCTCCCGGTTAACGATGATTACTTGGAACTGCTGGTCGACTCAAACTGCTGGGTTAAGTAGCTGCTGGTGCTGTTCAGCGAGGTCATTAACACGTCCAGTTGGGTAAACTGCTCTTTATAACGTGCGACCTGGGCATCGATACGATCGCTGGCCGCGTTGTAGTCTTTGGTTAATTTGTTCAGCGTTTTGCTGACGCCATCGGTAGCGGCCTTGATGATGCCGGTGGTGGACAGCCAGCTGGTCAGGTTGGTGCCAATGGTGGTGGTGATGCCGGTTTTTTTACCGTCGCCGACCAGCAGATCGCCCACGCCGGAAGAATCTTTTTTCAGCGCCGCGGTCAGTTTATCGTTGTCCAGCTCCAGTTTGCCGTCGCTCGGGTCGGTGGTAATACCGATCTGCGCCAGCGTTTTGTAAGAAGAGGAGCTCAGCGAATTGCTTAACATACTTTTCAGCTGGGTCTGAATGGTACGCAGCGTGGTGTCGCCCAGCAGTGCGCCGTTGTTGGCATCCTGGCTGTCTGCGCCCGCGTCTACAGCGGTGTATTTTGTCAGGCTGCTGAAGGTATCGAGCAGGGTGTTATAGGCGGTCACCCAGGCGCTGATGGCGCTCTGCGCTTTGCTGGTGTCCTGAGTGATAGTCAGCGTCTGGTTGCCGGAGGTGACATCGTTGAGGTTCAGCGTAATGTCTTCCAGCGCGTCGCTGATGGTGTTGCTGCTGTTTTCAATCGGAACGTTGTTGACGGTCAGCTTCGCGTTTTGCGCGTTAACGCTCTGTTCCATACCGTTGCTGGCATCGGTGCTGGTGCCGTTATAGCCCATAAAGCTTTGCAGCGCGCTGTCGCCGCTGACGCTTAAGGTCATGGCGTTATCTGAACCGGTATCGTTCGAGGTGATCGACAGACGATAGGCGCCGTTGCCGACGTTAATGATACTGGCGCTGACGCCCGCTTTCGCATTGTTGATGGCATCGCGAATACCGGTTAACGACGAGTTAGCGGCGCTGATATCGATGGTCACCGGCTTTTTATCGCCGCCCTGCTGGATAGTTAAGGTGCTGTCGCCGGTGGCAATGGCGGTCTTGCTATCGCTCTGGGTGGTTTTGGTGGTCAGCGTTTGCGCCTGTGCCAGCTGCGTGACGCTGATGGTGTATTTTCCCGCAATGGCGCTGCCGGTCGTGGTGGCGCTAAACGCGGTGGTCGAACTGGTGGTAGTGGTCGCGGTGAACAGATCGGCTTTCGACAGCGCGGTGTTGGCGGTCTGGAATGCTTCGAGCCCGCTTTTCAGGCTGCCGTAGGCGCTCAGCTTTGCGGTATAGGAAGACTGTTGTTTAGAAATCGGCGTCAGCGTCTGTTTTTGTGCGGCGGTAAGGCTATCCAGAATGTCGCTCAGATTCAGGCCCGATCCAACTCCTAGTGAAGAAATGCTTGCCATTGTTATTCCTTGATTTGTCGACACGTAGAATGAATGTCTGGGTTATCGGCCTGAATGCGTCAAAGTTTACGCTTAATTGTTTTTTTTTAATGGCAGGAATAAGGGCAAGAGAAAAGAGTAATTCGGCGGCTAAAAAAATGCGTGATTGCGAAAAAAAATTCTAAAGGTTGGTTTACGGCAGACGATAACAAGTTTGACGGCGATTGAGCCGAAGGGTGGAAACCCAATACGTAATCAACGACTTGCAATATAGGATAACGAATCATGGCACAAGTCATTAATACCAACAGCCTCTCGCTGATCACTCAGAACAACATCAACAAGAACCAGTCTGCTCTGTCGACTTCTATTGAGCGTCTGTCGTCAGGTCTGCGTATTAACAGCGCGAAGGATGATGCTGCGGGTCAGGCGATTGCTAACCGTTTCACTTCCAACATTAAAGGCCTGACTCAGGCTGCGCGTAACGCCAACGACGGTATCTCCTTGGCACAGACCACGGAAGGCGCACTGTCTGAAATCAACAACAACTTACAGCGTGTGCGTGAACTGACCGTTCAGGCAACCACCGGCACTAACTCCGATTCCGACCTGTCTTCTATCCAGGACGAAATCAAATCCCGCCTGTCTGAAATTGACCGTGTATCCGGCCAGACCCAGTTCAACGGCGTGAACGTACTGTCTAAAGACGGTTCCCTGAAAATTCAGGTTGGCGCGAACGATGGCCAGACTATCTCCATCGACCTGAAAAAAATTGACTCTGATACCCTGGGCCTGAACGGTTTTAACGTGAATGGCAAAGGTACTATTGCCAACAAAGCGGCGACCATCAGCGATCTGGCTGCCACGGGTGCTAACGTATCAAACGCCAGCAATATCAGCGTTGCGACGAACTTTAATGCCCTGGATGCAGCAACGGCGTTTAGTAAGCTGAGCAATGGCGACCAGGTAACCATCACAAGTGGTGCCGACGCGGGTACCTATACTTACGACGCAACGGCTAAAAACTTTACCACCACGAAAACCGTTACCTCGGGTGCGAATACTGATAGCCTGGGTGCTTCACTGAAAGCGGCTGCAGGCCAGACTGCTTCTGGTACCTATACCACCCTTTCTGGCAAAGTTAACTTTGATGCTGATGCGAGTGGCAATATCACCATCGGTGGACAGCAGGCTTACCTGGTTGGCGGCGTCCTGACCACCAACAACCCGACTGGTGCTACTGCTGCAACCATGGGCGCTCTGTTTACCGCCGCTGATGGTAAGACTGCGGCTGCTGGTGCATCTACCGTTGATTTCGGCGGTAAGACTTACAACTTCGCTGGTGGCGATGGTACTACCGGTGGCGGCGTTACTTACAAAGATACCGTGTCGTCTGATGCTCTGCTGGCTGCAGTTAATGCTGATACTACTGCTAATGACGTTAGCATGACCTTCAACAACGGTCCGCTGACCTTCAGCACAACCTTCACTTCTGGTTCTTCTACTGGCGCTGCAGGCGTGAAAGCTTATGTTGATAGCGATGGTGAACTGACGACCACGGGTTCCTTCAACACCACTTACTCTGTTGATAAAGATACCGGTAGCGTCACTGTGACCGGCGGTACAGGCTCTGGTAAATACGCAGCTAACGTTGGTGCTCAGGCTTATGTCAGCGCTGACGGTAAACTGACTACCGAAACCACAAGCGCAGGCACCGCAACCAAAGATCCTCTGGCTGCCCTGGATGCCGCAATCAGCTCCATCGACAAATTCCGTTCTTCCCTGGGTGCGATTCAGAACCGTCTGGATTCTGCGGTAACCAACCTGAACAACACCACCACCAACCTGTCTGAAGCGCAGTCCCGTATTCAGGACGCCGACTATGCGACCGAAGTGTCCAACATGTCTAAAGCGCAGATCATTCAGCAGGCCGGTAACTCCGTGCTGGCAAAAGCTAACCAGGTACCGCAGCAGGTTCTGTCTCTGCTGCAGGGCTAATCGCTCTCAACCTGACTCAACCCCGCTTCGGCGGGGTTTTTTGTTGCTGAAATTTTACTTACTCTGCAAATAACCCCACATTTTCCCCACTGTTCCATCGATTAAAACGGCTATAGAAACGGATAATCGTGCCGATAACTCATATTGATGCAGGGCTGTTTATCGTGAATTCAATGTATACCGCTGAAGGTGTAATGGATAAACACTCGCTATGGCAACGCTATGTGCCGTTGGTACGACACGAAGCGCTGCGCCTCCAGGTGCGTTTGCCGGCGAGTGTGGAACTGGACGATCTGCTCCAGGCGGGCGGTATCGGCTTATTGAACGCTGTTGAACGCTATGACGCTCTGCAAGGTACGGCATTTACCACTTACGCAGTGCAGCGCATCCGTGGGGCGATGCTGGACGAACTACGCAGCCGTGACTGGGTTCCGCGTAGCGTCCGGCGAAACGCGCGTGAAGTTGCGCAAGCGCTGGGTCAACTGGAGCAAGAGCTGGGACGAAACGCGACGGAAACCGAAGTCGCGCAGCGATTGGGGATTGCGGTTGAGGAATACCGTCAGGTGCTGCTGGATACCAATAACAGCCAGCTTTTTTCCTACGATGAGTGGCGGGAAGAGTACGGCGACAGCATCGAACTGGTGACGGAAGAGAATCAGCACGAAAACCCACTGCATCAACTGCTGGAAGGCGATCTGCGCCATCGCGTGATGGAGGCCATTGAGGCCCTGCCGGAACGCGAGAAGTTGGTGTTAACCCTCTATTACCAGGAAGAGCTCAATCTTAAAGAGATTGGCGCGGTGCTGGAAGTCGGGGAGTCGCGCGTCAGCCAGCTGCACAGCCAGGCGATCAAGCGTTTACGCATCAAGCTGGGTAAGTTGTAGGTTGGAATAACGTAAAGTTTGACCAAAAAATGCCGCATTAATCAATGAAAACCCGGAGTTATCATGATGATGCAGGTAAAAAGACGGCCGCTAAGCCGCTATTTGAAAGACTTCAAACACAGCCAAACGCACTGCGCACATTGTCATAAACTGCTCGATCGCATCACGCTGGTCCGCCACGGGGAGATAGTGAACAAAATCGCGATTTCCCGTCTCGATACCCTGATGGATGACGCCGCGTGGCAGCAGGAGCGTAGCGCGTGGTCCGCACTGTGCCGCTTCTGTGGCGATCTGCACTGCAAAGAGCGGAGCGCTTTCTTCAATATCATCGGCTTTAAACAATACCTTCTCGAACAAACCGACATGAGCGCTGGCACCGTGCGCGAATACGTGGTGCGCCTGCGTCGTTTGGGCAATCATTTCACCGAACAGCAGGTGCCGCACGCATTGCTGCAAGAGCGCCACGCGGATGAAAAGCTGGAAGCCTGGCTGCCGGACACCAGCACCAACAATTATCGCATTGCGCTGCGTAAATACCTGCGTTTTCAGCGCCACGCTCCCCGGAGCGGCGAACAAGATTTCGCAGATTGTGAAACCTCTGATATATATTAATTTGGAATAACATGTATCGCATAGGTGTTTGTCATTGATGATGAACGGTTTACACTACTGAAAAAATGATGTTTTTCGGGGGAATGATGAAGCTGAAGTTTCTGGGTCGTCAGGCGCTGATGGGCGTAATGGCCGCTGCGCTGGTCGCAGGCGCAAGTGTTCACGCTTTTGCGGCTGAAAATTTATTAGACCAGGTCAAAGAACGCGGCACGCTGCGCGTTGGGCTGGAAGGCACCTATCCTCCGTTTAGTTTCCAGGGCGATGATGGCAAGCTGACCGGTTTTGAAGTCGAGTTCGCTAACGAGCTGGCGAAGCATCTGGGTGTGAAAGCCGATCTGAAGCCGACCAAATGGGACGGTATGCTGGCGTCGCTGGACTCCAAACGTATTGACGTGGTGATTAACCAGGTCACCATTTCGCCGGAACGTCAGAAGAAATATGACTTCTCCACCCCGTACACCATCTCCGGTATTCAGGCGCTGGTGAAAAAGGGGAATGAAGGCACCATCAAAACCGCCGCCGATCTGAAAGGCAAAAAAGTCGGCGTCGGCCTGGGAACCAACTACGAAGAGTGGTTGCGTCAGAACGTGCAGGGCGTAGACATTCGTACCTATGATGATGACCCGACCAAGTATCAGGACCTGCGCGTAGGCCGCATCAATGCTATCCTGGTTGACCGTCTGGCCGCGCTGGACCTGGTGAAGAAAACCAACGACACGCTGGCCGTTGCCGGTGATGCGTTCTCCCGCCAGGAATCGGGCGTGGCGCTGCGTAAAGGCAACGAAGACCTGCTGAAAGCGGTTGATAGTGCGATTGACGCCATGCATAAAGACGGTAGCCTGAAGGCGCTGTCCGAAAAATGGTTCGGCGCAGACGTGACGCAGTAATCGCTCCGATCGAAAAAAGGCGCTGAAAGGGCGCCTTTTTTTATTTTGGGCGCATAATAAAAACGAGACCAAGGAGATGTTATGTCACTGCAAAATTTAACCCGCTTTCCGCGCCTGGAATTTATTGGCGCGCCGACGCCGCTGGAATACCTGCCGCGCTTTTCTGACTACATCGGGCGCGATATCTTTATTAAGCGCGACGACGTCACGCCGCTGGCAATGGGCGGCAACAAGCTGCGCAAGCTTGAGTTTCTCGCCGCCGATGCGCTGCGCGAGGGGGCCGATACGCTGGTGACCGCCGGCGCGATTCAGTCTAACCACGTGCGCCAGACGGCGGCCGTGGCGGCCAAACTGGGCCTGCACTGTGTGGCGCTGCTGGAAAACCCGATGGGCACCACGGCGGAAAACTACCTCAGCAACGGCAACCGCCTGCTGCTGGATTTATTCAATACTCAGGTCGAAATGTGCGATGCGCTGAACGATCCGAACGCCCAGCTTGCCGAGCTGGCGACGCGCCTTGAGGCGCAGGGCTTTCGTCCGTACGTGATCCCGGTAGGCGGATCAAACGCGCTGGGCGCGCTGGGTTACGTGGAGAGCGCGCTGGAAATCGCCCAGCAGTGCGAAGGCGCGGTGTCGATTTCATCCGTCGTGGTCGCCTCCGGCAGCGCGGGTACCCATGCGGGCCTCGCCGTTGGTCTGGAGCAGGTCATGCCGGAAGCCGAACTGATTGGCGTAACCGTCTCGCGCAAGGTTGCCGATCAGTTGCCGAAAGTGGTGACGCTTCAGCAGGAGATTGCCCGTAGCCTTGAGTTGACGGCGAAGGCCAACATTACGCTGTGGGACGATTATTTCGCGCCGGGTTACGGCATCCCTAACGATGACGGCATGGAGGCGGTTAAGCTGCTGGCACGTCTGGAAGGTATTCTGCTCGACCCGGTGTACACCGGCAAGGCGATGGCCGGGCTTATTGATGGCATCAGCCAGAAACGCTTTAAGGATGAAGGCCCCATTTTGTTTGTTCACACCGGCGGCGCGCCTGCGCTGTTCGCCTATCATCCTCACATCTAAATAGAACGCGCTCATGCAAGAAAGTATTCAATTAGTGATTGATTCCGCACCGTATTTGCTCAAAGGTGCGGTCTTTACCCTCCAGCTTAGTATTGGCGGGATGTTCTTCGGGCTGGTGCTGGGCTTTATTCTCGCGCTGATGCGCCTGTCGCCGATTGCGCCGGTGCGCTGGCTGGCGCGCTGCTACATCTCTATCTTTCGCGGCACGCCGCTGATTGCCCAGCTGTTTATGATTTACTACGGCCTGCCGCAGTTTGGCATCGAGCTGGACCCCATTCCGTCGGCGATGATTGGCCTGTCGCTTAACACCGCGGCCTATGCCGCCGAAACGCTGCGAGCGGCGATTTCATCGATCGACAAAGGGCAGTGGGAAGCGGCCGCCAGTATTGGCATGACCCCGTGGCAGACCTTGCGTCGGGCGATTCTGCCGCAGGCGGCGCGGGTCGCGCTGCCGCCGCTGTCGAACAGCTTTATCAGCCTGGTGAAGGATACCTCGCTGGCCGCCACCATTCAGGTGCCGGAACTGTTCCGCCAGGCGCAGCTGATTACTTCGCGCACGCTGGAAGTGTTCACCATGTACCTGGCCGCATCGCTGATTTACTGGGTGATGGCGACAGTGCTGTCGATGCTGCAAAACTATTTTGAAAACCAGCTTAACCGCCAGGAGCGAGATCCGAAATGAGCGCGATAGAAGTCAAAAACCTGGTGAAAAAATTCCACGGACAGACGGTGCTGCACGGCATTGACCTTGAAGTGAAAGAGGGCGAAGTGGTGGCGATTATCGGGCCGAGCGGTTCTGGTAAAACCACGCTGCTGCGCAGTATTAACCTGTTGGAGCAGCCGGAGAGTGGCACCATTCGCGTGGGGGAGATAACCATTGATACCGCGCGGCCAATGAGCCAGCAGAAGGGGCTGATTCGCCGCCTGCGACAGCACGTTGGTTTTGTGTTTCAGAGCTTTAACCTGTTTCCACACCGCACCGTGCTGGAAAACATTATTGAAGGGCCGGTGATTGTGAAAGGCGAGGATAAACCCGGTGCGATCGCCCGCGCTCGCGAGCTGTTAGCGAAGGTCGGGCTGACAGGCAAGGAAGCGAGCTATCCGCGACGTCTTTCCGGCGGCCAGCAGCAGCGCGTAGCCATAGCCCGCGCGCTGGCGATGCGTCCGGACGTCATTCTCTTCGATGAGCCCACCTCCGCGCTGGACCCGGAACTGGTCGGCGAGGTATTGAATACCATTCGCGCGCTGGCGCAGGAAAAGCGGACGATGGTTATCGTTACCCATGAGATGAGCTTCGCGCGTGATGTGGCCGATCGGGCTATTTTTATGGATCAGGGGAGAATCGTCGAGCAAGCGGAGGCAAAAGCCCTGTTTGCCAATCCGCAGCAGGCGCGTACGCGTCAGTTCCTCGAAAAATTCCTCATGCAATAGCGCTAATGCGCGCCGGGTAGCCTAACCGGCGCGCGGCGGCGGCTACTTAATTTATATCGCAAAGGATGACCACGTGCGGGCATCCTCTTTTCAATGAAAAATTTTACTTAAGTTCGCCTTATTAATAGGTGGACATTATTTCATTACGGGCGCGCGTAAAGGGCCTGATTGCAGCTATATCGCGTGTTACGTTGCAAAAATGCGGCAATTTAAGATTATTTTGCGATAGCGTGATATTTTATACATATAAATAAGATTTATGTGTTAGGTTTCAGTATTCATAAAAATGATTGTTGATCAGGGGGTTTCTCGTTTGTTATGAGAGACGATGATTTTTTCAGTTGGCGGCGGGAAGTGCTGCATCTTTTCCAGGCGGCGACAGCAAGCGCGCAGATATACACGTTACTTCAGCAGCAAACCGAATATCTGGAATATGATTTCTTCGCCCTGTGCGTTCGTCACCCGGTGCCGTTTACCCGGCCCCGCATTTCGGTGTATACCACCTATCCAGATGCCTGGATGTCGCACTATAAGTCGGCAAACTATATGGCTATCGATCCGGTGCTGAAACCGGATAATTTCTCACTGGGCCATTTGCGCTGGGATGATGAGCTCTTTAGCGACGCCCAGGAGCTGTGGCACGCTGCGCGCGAGCATGGTTTGCAAACGGGGGCCACGCAGTGCCTGATGTTGCCGAATCATGCGCACGGTTTCTTATCGGTGTCGCGTTCACGCGTGCTGCGCGTTGCTCAGGATGAGGATGAAATGGCGCTGCGCTTACAGATTCTGCTGGAAATGAGCCTGTTGGCATTATTACGCGTCGAAGACGAAATGGTGATGCCGCGCGAGATGAAATTCAGTAAGCGGGAATTAGAAATTCTGAAATGGACTGCGGAAGGAAAAACATCGGCGGAAATTTCGATGATTCTGTCTATTTCAGAGAATACGGTGAATTTCCATCAAAAGAATATGCAGAAGAAATTCAATGCGCCTAATAAAACGCAGATTGCCTGCTATGCGGCGGCGATTGGTTTGATCTGACTTGTATTCACACGTTCTGCGTGCCAGACGGCAAACCGACCGTCAGCAGCGATGCCGACGGCCGGTTTTTAATTACTGGCGATAAGCTTGTTTAATTTGCTTAACGGTACTGGAAAATACGGCAGCCTGAGCTTCATCTTCTAACTGCGCAATTTGCTTTTCCATCTTAATAATCACACGACCGGCGTCAGCCTGCCCCATCGCTTGCAGCATCAGGGTCAGCATGGCCTTCAGGCAGGAGAGTTCCTGGGCCAGATTTTGATTATTTTCAGCGGTGGAAAAATCAGGTGTGCTCATTTATTGCCTCGTACAATTTCTGCGCATTATGCGCGATGCGGATGATGAAAGCGGCGCAGTATACCACAAGCGGAGAGAAAAAAAGGAGTGCCTGTTTTTTGCGCGCTGCTCAGAGCTGATATTAATTATTATTTTCGACTGCATGGGCAGTGGGTTAGCCGCAAATTGTTTAAATACGGTTCCTGCATCGTTAATAGTTGTTACATATTATAGGGGCTATTTAGCAAATATACGATAAAGCGCCTGTTTACGCCGATAATCACCGCCTGCATACTGATAACGGCCTTTGGCATCTTACTGTTTTTAAGAGCTTTCCAGCATCTGTACATGAATATTTCCAAAAACGAGATCGAAATCGAAGCTCTGGCATTTTTAGACTTTCACAGATGATATAAAACCCGGTAGTATGGGGGAATTAAGCAGTAGTAGCGTTATCCCTATTCTGGAGATTATTCCTTTGATCAACGTCCTTCTTGTTGATGACCACGAACTGGTGCGCGCAGGGATACGACGCATTCTGGAAGATATAAAAGGTATTAGAGTGACCGGCGAGGCAAACTGCGGGGAAGATGCGGTGAAGTGGTGCCGTGCTAACCCTGTCGACGTTGTGCTGATGGACATGAACATGCCCGGCATCGGCGGCCTCGAAGCTACGCGCAAAATTGCGCGGTCTGCGGTCGATACCAAAGTCATTATGCTGACCGTACACACGGAAAATCCGCTACCGGCGAAAGTGATGCAGGCTGGGGCTGCAGGCTATCTCAGCAAAGGCGCCGCGCCGCAGGAAGTGGTTAATGCTATCCGCTCCGTGTTCTCCGGCCAGCGTTATATTGCGTCCGATATCGCTCAGCAGATGGCCTTAAGCCAGATCGAGCCAGAAAAAACGGAATCGCCGTTCTCCAGTTTGTCTGAACGTGAATTGCAGATTATGCTGATGATCACAAAAGGTCAGAAGGTGAATGAGATTTCAGAACAGTTGAATCTGAGTCCCAAGACGGTCAACAGCTACCGTTATCGTATGTTTAGCAAGCTGAACATACACGGTGACGTTGAGTTGACGCACCTGGCAATTCGCCATGGCCTGTGCAATGCGGAGTCGTTAGCAAGTCAGTGAGTGATGTTTTTGATTCAAAAGCCTTTCTGAAAACCGTAACCAGCCAACCCGGCGTTTATCGTATGTATGATGCCGGCGGCACGGTTATTTATGTTGGCAAAGCCAAGGATCTCAAAAAACGCCTTTCCAGCTATTTTCGTGCTCAGGTTGCTTCGCGCAAAACGGAAGCGCTGGTCGCGCAAATTGCGCAAATTGACGTCACCGTGACCCACACCGAAACGGAAGCGCTGCTGCTCGAACACAACTACATCAAGCTCTATCAGCCGCGCTATAACGTACTGCTGCGTGATGATAAATCGTATCCTTTTATTTTTCTCAGCGGCGATACCCACCCGCGCCTGGCGACCCATCGCGGCGCTAAGCATGCGAAAGGCGAATACTTCGGGCCATTCCCGAACGGCTATGCGGTGCGGGAGACCCTGGCGCTGCTGCAAAAGATTTTCCCCATCCGCCAGTGTGAAAACAGCGTGTACCGCAACCGCTCGCGCCCCTGCCTGCAATACCAAATCGGCCGCTGCCTCGGGCCGTGCGTGAAGGGGTTGGTGAGCGAAGAAGAGTATGCGCAGCAGGTTGAATACGTGCGGCTATTCCTTGCCGGTAAAGATGATCAGGTGCTGACGCAGCTGATTGCGCGTATGGAAAAAGCCAGCCAGGCGTTGGCCTTTGAAGAAGCGGCGCGTATTCGCGACCAGATTCAGGCGGTGCGCCGGGTTACCGAGAAACAGTTTGTCTCCAACAACGGTGACGATCTGGACGTGATCGGCGTGGCCTTTGAAGCCGGTATGGCCTGCGTGCACGTGCTGTTTATTCGCCAGGGCAAAGTGCTCGGCAGCCGCAGCTACTTCCCGAAGGTGCCGAACGATACTGAACTGGGCGAGGTGGTGGAAACCTTCGTCGGTCAATTTTATTTCCAGGGCAGCCAGGTGCGCACGCTGCCGGGTGAGATCCTGCTCGACTTTACGCTGCAGGACAAAACGCTACTCGCCGATTCTTTATCAGAGCTGGCCGGGCGACGCATTCAGGTGCAGACAAAACCGCGCGGCGATCGCGCGCGCTATTTAAAGCTGGCGCGTACCAATGCGGTGACCGCGCTGTCGACTAAACTTTCCCAACAGTCCACCGTCCATCAGCGCCTGCAGGCGCTGGCCGCCGAGCTGAAGCTGCCGGCGATTAAGCGGATGGAGTGTTTTGATATCAGCCATACCATGGGCGAGCAGACGGTGGCGTCCTGCGTGGTGTTCGATGCCAACGGCCCGCTGCGCGCCGAGTATCGCCGCTATAATATTACCGGCATTACCCCGGGCGATGACTATGCGGCCATGAACCAGGTGCTGCGTCGCCGCTATGGTAAAGCGATTGATGAGAGTAAAATTCCTGACGTTATCCTGATTGACGGTGGGAAAGGGCAGTTGGGGCAGGCGAAAGCCGTGTTTGCCGAACTTGATGTGCCGTGGGATAAACATCATCCGCTGCTGCTGGGGGTGGCAAAAGGCAGCGACCGCAAAGCGGGGCTCGAGACGCTGTTCTTTGAACCGGAGGGCGAGGGGTTTAGTCTGCCTCCGGACTCGCCGGCGCTGCACGTTATTCAGCATATTCGTGATGAGTCGCACGATCACGCCATTTCAGGCCACCGTAAAAAGCGCGCGAAGGTCAAGAGCACCAGTTCGCTGGAGACCATCGAAGGCGTAGGGCCGAAGCGGCGCCAGATGCTGCTCAAATACATGGGCGGCCTGCAGGGTTTACAGCAGGCCAGCGTCGAAGAAATTGCCAAAGTGCCCGGAATCTCGCTTGGCTTAGCAGAAAAGATCTTCTACTCGTTGAAACATTAGGGGCTCTGTAGCAACATAGGGCTAATATTTACTAACAACAGATAGTTACCGCGCCATGCAATATAATATCCCTACATTGCTTACGTTGTTCCGCGTCATCCTGATTCCATTTTTCGTGCTGGCGTTCTACCTTCCTTTTGTCTGGGCGCCGTTCGCGTGCGCGCTGATCTTCTTTGTCGCCGCCGTGACAGACTGGTTTGATGGCTACCTTGCCCGTCGCTGGAACCAGAGCACCCGCTTTGGCGCTTTCCTCGATCCGGTCGCCGATAAAGTCATGGTCGCCATCGCCATGGTGCTGGTAGCCGAGCACTACCACACCTGGTGGGTTACGTTACCGGCGGCAACGATGATCGCCCGTGAAATTATTATTTCCGCGCTGCGCGAGTGGATGGCTGAGCTGGGTAAACGCAGCAGCGTTGCCGTCTCCTGGATTGGTAAAGTGAAGACCACCGCGCAGATGACCGCGCTGGTGTGGATGCTGTGGCGTCCGAATATCTGGGTTGAGTGGGCGGGTATTGCATTATTCCTGGTGGCGGCCGTGCTGACGCTGTGGTCTATGCTGCAATATTTGAACGCGGCGCGCGGTGATTTGCTTCAAGAGTGATCGTTTCGACGCAATTTTCAGCAAACGATACAAAGTTGCGAAAAATACCGTTGACTCACCGCGTCAGATAAGTAGAATGCAACGCATCGAACGGCAGCACTGATTGCCAGACGATAGCAAAATCAAGTGGTTAACGAATCAACTTGATAATGCGGGAATAGCTCAGTTGGTAGAGCACGACCTTGCCAAGGTCGGGGTCGCGAGTTCGAGTCTCGTTTCCCGCTCCAAATTAAAAGCATCGGCAATAGCGGGTGTTTAAGATTTAAAGGCGCGTTAGCAAAGCGGTTATGTAGCGGATTGCAAATCCGTCTAGTCCGGTTCGACTCCGGAACGCGCCTCCACTTTCTTCCCGAGCCCGGATGGTGGAATCGGTAGACACAAGGGATTTAAAATCCCTCGGCGTTCGCGCTGTGTGGGTTCAAGTCCCACTCCGGGTACCATGGGAAAGTAAAGAATAATCAAAGCAATAAGCAGTGTCGTGAAACCACCTACGGGTGGTTTTTTTGTTTTTGTCCCTTGTGTTCACTGCGCCTCAGCCATCGCTTTCCCCACTCAGATCGATAACGGCTGCACTGCCTGACATCAGCGGTTTACACAAAATCTTATAGCCATCGTGATCGAAACCGGCCTGCTGGCGCGATAGGGTTGCAGCTTCGGCAAGCGAACCAACCGAGCCCAGCCACATCCAGTTGCGGATAATATGATACTGAATGAGATCATCGCTCTCCTCTGGCAATGCGATCGCCCTACGCCACGGCCAACAGATGAGCTGAAGCTGCTCAAGTGCACAAAGCAACCTGTGGTGGTGTGCGTCGAGGGTCTCTTTACCGCAGCAGGCACCGGCGCAGCGGTGAAGCGCCGAGCGAAAACAGCCGCGCCCTTTATTCAGCGGTTCGAGGCCGAGCAATCCGTAACAGAGCCGGTGCGCGTCGGCAATAGACCGCAACGCTTCCAGCGCAGTGCGACGATTGGCGAACAGCCCGTATAAGCCAGCGTGATGAGAAAAGTCGATTTCTTTTGCGTACACTACCTCAGGCTTTCTGTTCTGCATATGCAACGCGCACAGCTGGTGGCTGCTGCGCAGGCGCTTATTGAACAGCGGCTGCTGTGCTTTAATCATTTTAGCTTCCAGCAGCAGTGCGCCGATTTCCCCCGCGGTGCGCGTCCAGCTTATTCGTTTCGCCTGATAGAGCATGGCGGCTTCATCGGGCGTACGCAGGTGTGACAGCACCCGGCTGCGCAGGTTTATGCTTTTCCCAATATAGAGCGGCAACGTTTCACTTTCGCCATGAAAGACATACACGCCGGGCAAGGGTGGGATCGCCGAAATAAACGGGCGCAGGTGCTCGGGGTACGCGTATATTGCGGCGGGGGAAAATTGTGAGCGGTACGTTGGGCGTGAGGGCAAGTGGCCTCCGGTATCTGTTTATTTAAACAGTATAACGACAAAATCCAGAGGGCTCCAGAATGGCCAGGGGAACACGTCAATCGTTGGGGCGGGGAGTGTCAGGCCGGATACAGAATATCGCGCCGGGTATTCATGATGTTATGGACGATATTATTCTTATTGCGCACAGTGAAATTTACAAATGTGTAACATTTGTGGTCTTTCTGCTATAACCCTTAGTTTACCGTTTTGACAGGAAATGTTTATGCCGGAAATCAATGAGTTTGGCCAGTGGGTAAACGATCGTATCCCCGACTGGCAGGGGGCCGGGGCGCTGGCGCGTGCGCCGCTGTACGGCCGCTTTTGTTGGCTGGAACCCCTCAATGCAGCCCGTCACGCCGCCGATCTGTACGAGGCCTACGCGCAGGGCGAAGAGAGCGACTGGACGTGGCTTGCCAGTTCGCGCCCCGACTCTCTTGTCGCCACCGAACGGTGGGTGCAGGTCAAAGTTGATGACGCTGCGCTGGTGCCTTATGCGGTGATCGACCGACGCACCGAGCGGGCAGTCGGACTGGTCAGTTTTATGGCCATCGATCGCCAGATGGGGTCGGTAGAAATTGGCCACGTGACGTGGTCGCGGTTGATGAAACAAACGCCGCTGGGAACCGAAGCCGTGTGGCTGCTGCTGAAAAATGCGTTTGAACAGGGCTACAGACGGCTGGAGTGGAAATGTGATTCGATGAATCTCGAATCCCGCCGCGCCGCCGAGCGCCTGGGGTTTAGCTGGGAAGGGCGCCTGCGTCAGCGGATGATCCGTAAAGGTCGCACCCGCGATAGCGACTATCTGTCTATCATCGACGGTGAATGGGCGCGCTGCGAAGCGGTCATCTGTGCCTGGCTGGCTGAAACTAACTTTGATGCGCATGGGCGGCAAATTCAGCGTCTGGAAACGTTCAGGGACAACGCGTGATCTGACGTTACGTTAGCGTCAGACCCTCAGCGGCAGGCCGTTGCACCATTAGTTAACATAAGTTGCACAATTTGCAACAAAAATGCACAAACCGTGACTATTGCAATATTTATGTACTTTATTGTTAAGCAGATGTGATCCCTCCCGTAATTTCACTTCGCCGGTGCAGAGGCCCTGCAACGGCGCTCTATACTCAGAATTGTCAAAATCCGAGCGCGGGTTGTGCAAAGTTGGCAACCATTTTGCTTAATGATTTGGCCTGAGAAGCGTAAGGAAACCTCGCCGTTATCAGCAGGATATTGTCAGGATGTCGTTTGTCCGGCGCAATGCGCCGGTGGTTCGGCTTCACACCGTAATGCATAAACCTCTTTTGCTAAGGTAGATAATAATGTCGCTGAAATTAATAAAAAGTCCGCTTTCGATTGTGTTGGCAGGGTGTCTGGTGACGGCGTTTTCCGCCCAGGCCGATATCGTTATTGGCGTTGCCGGGCCTTTTACCGGGCCTAACGCGACCTATGGCGATCAATATTGGCACGGTGCGACTCAAGCGGCGGAAGATATTAACGCCGCCGGTGGGATTAACGGCGAAAAGATTAAGCTGGTGCAGGGCGATGACGCTTGTGAACCTAAACAGGCCGTAGCGGTAGCGAACCGTCTGGTCGATCAGGATAAAGTTCAGGCCGTTGTCGGCCACTTCTGTTCATCTTCTACTATGCCGGCTTCCGAGGTCTATAACGATGCCGGGGTGCTGGCGATTACCCCGGGGTCAACCAACCCGCTTATTACCGAACGCGGTATGAATGACATGTTCCGTATGTGCGGCCGCGATGACCAGCAGGGTGACGTTGCCAGCAACTTCATCATTGATAAGCTGAAGGCGAAACGGGTGGTTATCATTCACGATAAAGATACCTACGGTCAGGGCCTGGCGGATGCCACCCGCGCAGCGCTGGCCAAACGCGGCGTGAAAGAGGTGATGTATGAAGGCCTGTCGCGCGGCGAGAAAGACTTCAACGCGCTGGTGACCAAAATTGGTGCGCAGAAGCCGGACGTGGTGTTCTTCGGCGGCTGTCATCCGGAAGCCGGACCGCTGGTACGCCAGATGCGTGAGCAGGGCGTGCAGGCGAAATTCTTCTCCGGTGACTGCATTGTGAACGAAGAGATGGTGACCGCTGCCGGCGGACCACAGTACACCAATGGCATCTACATGACCTTCGGCAAAGATCCGCGCCTGATCCCGGACGGTAAAGCGGTGATTGAGAAATTCCGCGCCAATAAGTTCGAGCCGGAAGGCTATACCCTCTATTCCTATGCTTCTATTCAGGCTATCGCAGCGGCGTTTAAAGCCGCAGGACCCGACTCGGCGAAAGCCAGCGCCTGGCTGAAGGCCAATCCGGTGGAAACCGTGATGGGTAAAAAAGCCTGGGACAGCAAAGGCGATCTGAAAGTCTCCGACTATGTCGTTTATCAATGGGATGACAAAGGCAAGTATAAGGAAGTTGAGTAACCGGATGGAGTCACGCTCAGCGCCGGTATGGCAGCATACCGGCGCTTTATAACATGGCCAATAACACGAGCGCGCGAAGATGGAGACATTCTTTTTACAACAGTTAGTCAATGGCTTGACGCTAGGATCGGTCTACGGGCTTATCGCCATTGGTTACACCATGGTTTACGGTATTATCGGCATGATTAACTTCGCCCACGGCGAAGTGTATATGATCTCCGCCTATCTCTGCGCCATTGGACTGGCGCTGCTGTCCTTCTTTGGCCTGCACTCTTTTCCTCTGCTGATCCTCGGCACGCTGGTGTTTACCATCGTGGTGACGGGGGTATACGGCTGGACGATTGAGCGTATCGCCTATAAGCCCCTGCGTAACTCCACACGCCTGGCGCCGCTAATTTCGGCGATCGGCATGTCGCTCATTTTGCAGAACTACGCGCAAATCAGCCAGGGGCCGCGTCAGCAGGGCGTGCCGACGATGTTGGACGGCGTACTGCGCCTGCATCTGGGTGAAGGATTTGTGCAGATAACCTACACCAAAATCTTTATCCTGCTGGCCTCGTTTGCCGGGATGCTGCTGCTGACCTGGATAATCGGCCACACCCGTCTTGGGCGAATGTGCCGTGCGGTACAGCAGGATCGTAAAATGGCCTCCATTCTGGGGATCAATACCGATCGCATCATCTCGCTGGTGTTCGTTATTGGCGCGGCGATGGCAGGGCTTGCCGGGGTATTAATTACCATGAACTACGGTACGTTTGATTTCTATGCCGGGTTTATTATCGGCATCAAAGCCTTCACCGCGGCGGTGCTGGGCGGTATTGGTTCATTGCCAGGCGCGATGCTCGGCGGGCTGTTGCTGGGCGTGGCTGAAGCGCAGTTCTCGGGGATGGTCAACTCAGACTATAAAGACGTGTTCTCGTTCGGGCTGCTGGTGGTTATCCTGATTTTCCGTCCGCAGGGGCTGCTTGGCCGCCCGATTGTGGCCAAGGTGTAGGAGCGGACGATGACCCATTCAACGGCTTCACACGATGCGTTTTCACTCAAGCGCTGCATTCTGGATGCGATATTTTCAGGGCTGGTGGCGCTGATTATTTTTGGTCCCATCGTCGGCGTTGTGCTCGATGGCTACAGCTTTAACTTTGAAGGCCAGCGGTTGGTCTGGATTGTTGCTGCCGTAATGGTCGGCCGCTTTGCGCTGAGCGCATTGGCGACCACCCGCGTCGGCAGACGGTTTGCCTCGCGGTTTGAAGGCGATAGCGCGGGCGTCTATGTCCGCGCTCCGGGCTATAAAAGCCAGCTGCGGTGGGTGATTCCGCTGGTGCTGGCGCTGGCGGTCTGCTTCCCGTTTGTGGCCACCAAATATGTGCTGACGGTGGCGATCCTCGGCCTAATCTATGTGCTGCTGGGATTGGGGCTGAATATCGTGGTGGGCCTTGCCGGGCTGCTGGACCTGGGCTACGTGGCGTTTTACGCCATCGGTGCGTACGGCCTGGCGCTAGGGTATCAGTATCTGGGCCTCGGTTTCTGGTCGATGCTGCCGCTGGCGGCGTTGATGGCTGCGGCCGCCGGGGCGCTGCTCGGCTTTCCGGTGCTGCGAATGCACGGCGACTACCTGGCGATCGTCACGTTGGGCTTCGGTGAAATTATTCGTCTGATCCTCAATAACTGGCTGAGCTTTACCGGCGGGCCCAACGGTATTTCCGCGCCGCCGCCCACCTTCTTCGGTCTTGAATTTGGTCGACGGGCGAAAGAAGGGGGCATACCGTTCCACGAGTTCTTCCATTTAACCTACAACCCAAATCTGAAGTTTATTTTCATCTACGCGGTGCTGGTGCTGGTGGTTCTGCTGGTGCTCTACATTAAGCATCGACTGACGCGGATGCCGATAGGCCGCGCATGGGAAGCGCTGCGTGAGGACGAAATCGCCTGCCGCTCAATGGGGCTCAACCACGTCCTGGTGAAGCTGTCAGCCTTTACGCTCGGCGCATCCACCGCCGGGATTGCCGGGGTGTTTTTTGCGACTTATCAGGGGTTTGTGAACCCGACCTCCTTCACCTTCTTTGAGTCGGCGCTGATACTCGCCATCGTGGTGCTGGGCGGGATGGGCTCAACCATCGGCGTGGTGCTGGCGGCCTTTGTCTTGACCGTCACGCCGGAACTGCTGCGCAGCTTTGCCGAGTACCGCGTGCTGCTGTTTGGCGTGCTGATGGTGGTGATGATGATCTGGCGGCCGCGCGGCCTGATTCGTATCAACCGCAGCGGTTTTGCGGTGCGCAAAGGGGTGGCGCCATGAGCCAGGATATGATTTTAAGCGTTGAGCATCTGATGATGCATTTTGGCGGCATTAAGGCCCTTAATGATGTCAATCTGGAGGTACAGCGGGGGTCGATAACCGCGCTAATCGGCCCCAACGGTGCGGGAAAGACCACGGTATTCAACTGCCTGACCGGTTTCTACAAGGCCTCTGGTGGCAATATTCTGTTCAATACGCGCGACAAAACGACCAATGTGATTCAGATTCTCGGGCAGAAATTCCAGCCGGGTGATTGGGTGAATCCGGCGCAGTTTGGTCAGCGGCTGTACTATAAAATGTTTGGCGGCACCCACCTGGTTAACCGGGCAGGGCTGGCGCGAACCTTCCAGAACATCCGCTTGTTCCGCGAAATGTCGGTGGTGGAGAACCTGCTGGTGGCGCAGCATATGCAGGTTAACCGTAATCTGTTGAGCGGCATTCTGAATACGCCAGCCTACCGCCGGGCGGAAAGTGACGCGCTGGACCGCGCCTTTTACTGGCTGGAGGTGGTGGATTTGGTAGAGTGCGCCAACCGCCTGGCGGGGGAGATGTCCTACGGCCAACAGCGGCGTCTGGAAATTGCTCGCGCTATGTGCACCGGCCCGGAGATGATCTGCCTGGATGAACCCGCCGCCGGGCTGAATCCGGTAGAAACGCGGGCGCTGAGTAAAATTATCCGCTTCCTGCGCGAGCACCATGCAATCACCGTGCTATTGATTGAACACGATATGGGGATGGTGATGGAGATTTCCGACAATATTATCGTACTGGACCACGGAGACGTCATTGCTCAGGGCAAGCCGGAGCAAATTCAGCATGATGAAAAAGTCATTGCCGCTTATCTTGGTGCCAGCGAAGACGAGGTGAGCCTATGAGCGAGCCAATGCTGGAATTTCGTGATGTTGATGTGTTCTACGGCGTTATCCAGGCGTTAAAGCAGGTTTCGCTCCAGGTGAATAAAGGCGAAACCGTATCGCTGATCGGCGCTAACGGCGCGGGGAAATCGACGCTGCTGATGTCGATATTCGGCCAGCCACGCGTGCGCAGCGGGCAGATTCTGTTTTGCGGCGATGATATCAGCCATCGCACCACCCATTATGTGGCGTCGGCGGGCATTGCCCAGGCACCGGAGGGCAGGCGTATTTTCCCGGATATGAGCGTTGAGGAAAACCTGCTGATGGGCACCATCCCGATCGGCAATCAGTATGCGGCGGAGGATCTGCAAAGCATGTTCGATCTGTTTCCACGTCTTAAAGAGCGGCGCAAACAGCGGGCGATGACCATGTCCGGCGGCGAACAGCAGATGCTGGCGATTGCCCGCGCGCTGATGAGCCGCCCCAAGCTGCTGCTGCTCGATGAGCCGAGCCTGGGACTGGCACCGATCGTGGTGAAGCAGATTTTCCAGACGCTGCGTGAACTGGCGCGCAATGGCATGACGATTTTCCTGGTGGAGCAGAATGCCCATCATGCGCTGAAGCTGTCCGATCGCGGCTATGTGATGGTGAACGGGCAGATCCGCCTGAGCGGCAGCGGTGAGGAACTGCTGGGAAATCAGGAGGTGCGCAAGGCCTATCTGGGCGGCGTGTAGCAACGCCGGGCTGGAGTTCAACGCTAAACTGCTGCATCATTGCGCCTGAACTGAGCTTCCTCATTAACCACGATAGAGATTGAGTATGAAAACGGGACCTTTAACCGAAAGCGAACTGGAATGGCTGGACGAGACCATTGCGAAGTATACCTCCGACGCGTCAATTATCGACGTGTCTGAACTGGACGGTATGCTGACCGCCATCCTCTCCTCACCGCTGGAGATTGAACCCGCTGAGTGGATGTTCGCCGTCTGGGGCGGGGCCGATCATGTACCGCACTGGGCAACCGACCGCGAGCGCGACCGTTTCGTCAATCTTACGTTGCAGCACATGAGCGATATTGCCGATCGCTTAAACGACTATCCCGATCAGTTTGAACCGCTGTTCGGCACCCGTGACGAAGAAGGCCAGGAGCTGACCATCGTTGAAGAGTGGTGCTATGGCTACCTGCGTGGCGTGCGTCTGAGCGACTGGAGCGGATTACCGCAGGAACAGCAGGCGGCGCTGGACTGCATCGCGCTGCACGGCGACGAAGAAAAAAGCACCGCGCTGGAGGGCTTTAGCGCTGACCAGTATCTGGAAAGCGTCGATAAAATCCGCCCGGCGGCGCTGGCGCTGTTCGATTACTGGATGGACAACCCAAAGGAAGCGCCGGTAAAGCAGCCGATCAAAAATGAAAACAAGGTGGGTCGCAACGACCCGTGCCCGTGCGGCAGCGGTAAGAAATACAAGCAGTGCTGTTTAGCAAAATAAGGAAAGGGGCCAATTGGCCCCTTTTTCTGGCTTGAAGACCGGCTTGTCGGGGGTTAACCCACCGACGGCAGCAGGCCGGTGGCAATCCCTGCCTGAATCAATATCACCGCAATTCCGCAGGCAAATACCAGCCACAGCATCGGCTTGCCGCCCGCTACGCGGTAGCCGCCCTGCGGGTGCTGCTGGCGGCTTTTCAGCGTCAGCAGCGAGGGGATAATCAGCGCCAGTACCGCCAGTGCGACGCCCGCATAGCCCAGTGCCATCACGAAACCGCGCGGGTAGAACAGCGCAAAGGCCAGCGGCGGCAGGAAGGTAATGCCGCCGGTTTGCAGGCGTCCACGGACGGTATTTTTACGCTGGAACAGATCCGCCAGATAATCAAACAGACCCAGCGCGACGCCGAGGAATGAGGTTGCCAGCGCCAGATCGGCAAACAGATGTACCGCCAGCTCAACGTGCGGTGAAGCCACCACTTCACGAATGGCCAGCAGCAACCCGTTCAACCCGCTATGCTGCGACATCAGCGCGCCGAATACCGGTGAGTCGATGCTGCCAAGCGTGGCAAGCTGCCAGAACACATAGGCCACCAGCGGGATTGCGCTGCCGACGATAAAGATGCCGCGCAGTTTACGTACATCACCGTTCATGTAGCTGACAATACTGGGTACGCTGCCGTGGAAGCCAAACGAGGTAAAGATAACCGGGATCGCCGACAGCGCCAGCCCTTGAGCCAGCGGCAGCGTCATCAGGTTAATCTGGTGAATATGCGGTAGCAGCAGCGCCAGCATGACGATCAGGAAGATAATTTTGGCGCTGAACAGGAAGCGGTTAAACAGATCGACCAATGAAGTGCCGACGCAGATAACCATGCCACCAATGGCGGTGAACAGTAGCACGCCGATGGCCGGCGGTATCTCAACGTTGAACCACTGACTGAGGCTGGAGGCCAGCAGTTCGCCCGCGCCGCTGATATACGCTGCCGTCAGCGCGTACATCAGGAACATCATGCTAAAGCCGGTTATCCATTGCCCGTATCGCCCCAGGTAGCGCAGTGCCAGCGTACCCAGCCCGGTGTCGGCCGGGACATGCTGATACACTTCCAGCAGCAGCAGGGCGGTATAGCACATCAACGCCCACAGCCCTAGCAGCAGGACCATCGTGACGCCAAAACCGACGCCCGCCGATGCCAGCGGCATGGCTAGCATGCCCGCGCCGATCGTGGTGCCGGCTACGATTAAAATACTCCCCAGGGTACGGTTCTTCACGCTTTCCTCTGCTTTACAACGTATTCATAACCAAAGATGCCGCGCAGAGTATGTTAAACCCGCAGTTTCGTCAAATATCAAATACAACTACTGTACATTTAAGTTTACGAAAAATGAAGGCGCGGGAAAGCTGCGCTAGCGCAAAACATGCAATACAAATGCAGTTTATCCTGGTGTTTTTATTGGGAGGAAAAATGAATTCTATTCACGGTCACGAAGTCCTGAATATGATGATGGCATCAGGCGAACAATACAGTCTGGAAAGTCTGGAAGCGGCTATTCATGAGCGCTTTGGTACTCAGGCACGATTTCATACCTGCTCGGCGGAAAATATGAGCGCGGGGGAACTGGTGGCTTTTCTGCATAAGAAGGGCAAGTTTATTCCACTGGAATCTGGTTTTACTACCGCAGAAAGTAAAATTTGCCGCCATTAATGGGCAGCGGCGTTTATACGCCGCTGCGCGGTAATTAATTCTGGGTATCGAGCGTTGCCAGCTCTTTATCGATAAAGTACAGCCCTTCACCGCTTTTACCCGCCAGCGTCAGCTTATCAATAACGGATTTGAACAGCTTCTCTTCTTCGTGCTGCTCAGCCACATACCACTGCAGGAAATTAAAGGTCGGATAATCCTGGTTGGTCATTGCGGCATGTGCCAGTTCGTTGATTTTGCTGGTGATAAGCTGCTCGTGCTCGTAGGTGACGCGGAACAGTTCGTCCAGTGAGGCATATTCAGCAAACGGCGAGGAGACGGTGTTGATGCGTGGCAGGCTGCCGGTATCGGTCAGGTAGTCGAACAGGCGCTGCATGTGCGTCATCTCTTCCTGGGCGTGGCGGCGCAAAAAGGCGGCGGCACCTTCAAAGCTGTTAAAACTGCACCAGGCGCTCATCTGCTGATACAGCAGCGAAGAATAAAGTTCGAGATTCATCTGTTCATTTAATTTCTCGATCATTGGTGCTTTCAGCATCGTGTCGCTCCCCCAAATTCGTTAATAGTTAATTACAGCGGAACTATAAGTTGTTATTAAGTTATTTGCAAAAAGTAAATATAAAAATATTTATTTAATAATGCGAATGGGAATAAAACTCATTGGCATAAATATAATGGGTGTTCACCGGGGAATATAATGACGCCGGCAGGACCGGCGCTGGGCAATTAATAATAGGCCGTTGCGGCGGGGATATTGGCAATCCCCCGGCACTGGTACTGCAAGGTGATATGCTCGTTAAGGCACAGCGAGCCGCTGATGGTTGAACAGGTGGTAATCGGCTGGCCGTAGGAAAAGGCGGTTGCATAGCCCATTTGTTGACAGGCTTTGTTCGCCTCGGACTGTGCCAGATAGCCGTCGGTACGGGCATTTTGCAGTACTGCCTGCCCGTAGGTCAGACGAACGATACCGCTGGTGGCATCAACTTCGCTGACGCTTGCCGCGCGGGGAACCGTGCACGCGGAAAGTGTCAGCAGGGCGGGGATAAGAATGAGGCTTTTCATCATTTCGCTCTGCGCAATCTGTCGTAGCCTGATTGTAGCCGTCGAGACGGCAGCCAATCCTTTGAATAGTCGCCAGATCCAGGTGTTAATCCGTTTGTGACTCATAAATAGCCTGGAACTGCAGATGCAGCTGGCAAAACAGCTTGACCAGCGAAGGGTCAAAATGACTTCCGGCGCTGCTGACGATAATTTCGTAGGCCCGCTCGTGGGAAAAGCTCGGCTTATAAACCCGCTTTTGCCGCAGCGCATCGTAAACGTCTGCAATGGCCAGAATTCGGGCTTCAATCGGAATGGCCTCACCGGCCAGCCCGTCCGGATAACCGCTGCCGTCCCACTTTTCGTGATGGTGGCGGATCAGATTTTCCGCCACCGAGCCCAGCGCCAGGCCCTGAACGATGCGCCAGCCCTTAACCGAATGCTGCTGGATTTCTCTGAACTCGTCCTCCGTCAGTTTACCCTGCTTATGCAAAATATGTTCGGGAACGGCGATTTTGCCGATATCGTGCAGCGACGCGAAATTTTCGATATCGCGAACCCGTTTATACGGGAGCTTAAGCCCACGAGCCAGCAGGCTGCAGTAAGCGGCAACGCGGCGAATATGGCAGCCGGTTTCATCATCATGAACGTGGTTAATTTTCTCCATTGCTTCGACAATGCTGCGGTTGACGGCGCGATGTTTGTTCATATGACGCCACATCATCAGCATCAGGCTGAGAATAAACACCACCAGCACCAGCAGGCCAGCGCTCACGATTTGTAATGCATTTTTGCTTAGCGCACCCGGGGTGGCCGGGGGCGTGGACGATGGCGTCAGCTGATGGCGATAGCTGGAAATCAGGTGTACCTGCGACAGCAGCGCGTTCAGCGGATGTTCGATGTTGACCCAGGTCCCGATTTGATAGCCGGAGTGGGTGAGTCCGGCCACCTTCAGCGCACCGCGGAACAGATCGCTGCCGCGTAGCGCCTGCTCCAGCGAACTCAAGTCGCCGAGGATAAAATCGATTTGATGATTATCAATGGTATCCAGCAGCTCGTCGATGCTAGCGCGGGCGACAAGCGTAACGTCGGTACCAAAACGCTGGCGCAGGTAATAGGCGGCGAAGGAACCACGGATGACACCAACCCGCTGATGGCGTACCTGCTCCTCATCGAGGATAAACGGCATCCCGACCTTGTTGTAGTACGCGTTGTACCAGTTGACCAACGGACCAATCAGCCCCTCCATCTGACTGCCGTTGCGAATATCAAAAATATCGGCAAGGTGAATTGGCCAGTCTTCATTCTGCATGCGAACCATATAGTTATCGAGAAACTGCACGTCGACGTCAATGTTTAACAGGTCGCGTAGATCATTCACCATGTTAATGGCACTGCCGTGATAGCCCCGCTCGTCTTTCCAGATAATTGGCGCAAAATTTTCATTTTTCGGCAGCGGAATCGTCAGCCGGTTCTCTCTAAGCCAGCTTTGCTCGGCAGGCGTCAGCGTAAGGTGCTGTCGCAAAAACATCAGTTGGCTTTGCTCTTCCAATGCCTGTAGCCTGCCGTTTTGTCGCCATTCATTGAGCAACTGATTCACGTTGCCGCGCATGTAGCTTTGTTCCGGACTGATGCCGAAAGCGGCGCTCAATCGCAGTGCAGGGAAGGGGCGGGAAAGGGTGAAGTAGTAGTGCGGGCCGCCCATTTCCCGGTCTTCGTTGATATAGAAGTCGGCGCCGCCGCTGCGCAGGATCTGCAGCGCCTCTTTGCTGGTATCAACCTCTATGATTTGCTGTAGTTCAAGCGTGGGGTAGGCTTTTTTCACCAGCGCCTGGGTGCGATCGTGGCGGCGGAAGATAACGCGTGTGTTATTGAGATCGTTAGGGTTCTTAGCCTGACGGGTGATGCTCACCGCGACGACTTCAGTATCAAACAGCGGCACGGAGAGCGTCTTATTTTCAGCGTTCGGTTTGGTTTGCAGCACGCTGGTATAGAGGCCATAGTCATGGTGTGCAAAACGCTTTTCGAACGTTTGGCCATCGACAGGGCGCAGGGTGAGATTGTAGCCATAGCGCGCATTGATGGCATGCAGCAGTTCGGGGTAAAAACCGCGGTACTGCCCGTGGCTATCGCGCCAGAATTCAAAGCTGTCGGCATCCAGCACCCACACGGGAACGGGCGCCGCGGGTTTGACCTTCTGCGGCGGGACGGCAAACGCCCGCAGTGTGCAAACGAGTAACAGGGTCAGTAGAACAAGGAGACCCAGCCCGTGTCGAAAAATTCGGCAGTTCTGTGTCACAAGTCAGTTCCTTTGCAGTGACTATTCTATCCATTTAATAGCTGATCTAGCACCGGGGTTCTCATAACCCCACCCCCAGTTTAGTCGACCAAATGGCCTGATGACAGTAAATAAAATCGGGGTTATGTAATGATTTTTATCCGCCTGAACGCGCAAAAGTGTGACCGTCTCAATAAAAAATAAAACCATTTTTCATAAAATTTGAAAGTGTGTTTGTCTGGTAGTAAGGTTACCCCAACGTAATCGAACGACTGCGGGCGCTCCCGCGTAGCTTTCAGGAGAGGAAAGAATGAAAATTGCACTGATGATGGAAAACAGCCAGGCCAGCAAAAACGCGACCATTCATCATGAGTTAAAAGCCGTTGCCGATGAAAAAGGCTTCCCGGTATACAACGTGGGCATGTGTGATGAAAACGATCACCACCTGACCTACATTCACCTGGGTATCATGGCCAGCATCCTGCTGAACTCGAAAGCGGTAGATTTCGTAGTAACCGGTTGTGGCACCGGCCAGGGCGCGCTGATGTCCCTGAACATTCACCCGGGCGTTGTCTGCGGCTACTGCCTGGATCCGGCAGATGCCTTCCTGTTTGCCCAGATCAACAACGGTAACGCGCTGTCTCTGGCCTTCGCGAAAGGCTTTGGCTGGGGCGCAGAGCTGAACGTACGCTACATGTTTGAAAAAGCGTTCACCGGCCGTAACGGCGAAGGCTACCCGCCGGAGCGTAAAGAGCCGCAGGTTCGTAACGCAGGCATCCTGAACCAGGTGAAAGCAGCGGTCGTTAAAGAAAACTACCTCGACACCCTGCGCGCTATCGACCCGGCGCTGGTGAAAACCGCCGTTTCCGGTCAGCGTTTCCAGGAATGCTTCTTCGAAAACTGCCAGAACAAAGAAATTGAAGCCTTTGTTCGTGAGATCCTGGCGTAAGCCTGAATCTTTCTGTTTGACCAAAACCCACGCCAAGGCGTGGGTTTTTTCGCTTAAGAGGGCTTCCTTTTCTGTGATACCGCGCTGCCGGCGTCCCGCGTCAGGTGCAATGTATCGAACATGCCAACCAGGCAAATCAGCGCAATAAAGACAAAGGCGAGGCGGAAGCTGATGCCCGGCACCTCGCTCAGCGCCAGCGTCGCGCTTAACTTCTCGCCGATGCGGATGCCAATCGCCCCGAGCGTAATACCAAGGCCAATGGCTAACTGACTGGCGGTGCTGAACAACGTATTGGCGTAGCTCATCTGGGAGGACGGGACGTCGGCAAATGCCAGCGTGCTGACGCCGGTAAACTGGATCGAGCGGAACACGCCGCCGAGATAGAGCACCAGCATAATGACCCAGACCGGCGTCTGCGGCGTCAGGAAAGCACAGGCAAGCAGCGCCAGCACGTTCAGCGAACCGTTGAGCAGCAGCAGGCGGCGAAAGCCCAGCCAGCGTATCAGCGGCGTAGTGGCGGGTTTGATCGTCAGGTTGCCCACAAACACCGCCAGCACCAGAAGGCCGGAGTGGAATGGGTCCATACCGAACCCAACCTGGAAGAGTAGCGGCAGCAGAAACGGTACGGCGCTAATGGATGCGCGGAACAGCGAACCGCCGTACATCGTGACGCGAAAGGTGGGGACCTGCAGCGCATCCATGCGGATCATCGGCGCCGGGCTACGGCGAAAATGGCGCAGCGCATAGCAGAAGGTGGCCCCACCGACGATAAGCAGCGCGATGACCGTCCAGCCCTGCATTTTTTCGGCGCCAAGCATCTCCATCGCATACACCAGGCTCACCATCGATACCGAGGTGGCCAGGAAGCCCGGCAGATCGAATGGACGACGCTCATCGTCGCGAACGTTGGGAATAATGTGCAGCGCCAGAATAATCGCAATAATGCCGAGCGGAACGTTAATAAAGAAGATCCAGCGCCAGTCGGCGACCTGGGTAATAAATCCGCCCAGCGGCGGCCCGATAATGGGCGCAATCAGCGCGGGCCAGGTGAGCGTGGCAATCGCCGAGATCAGCAGATGCTTTGGCGTGGTGCGCAGTACCGCCAGTCGGCCAACGGGGACCATTAACGCGCCGCCAACGCCTTGTAGAATACGCATTGCCACGAAACTGTGGGCGCTGGTGGCGAGGCCGCAAAATACCGAGGAGACGGTGAAAATAGCCAGCGCCAGGCTGAAGATAGTACGGGCCCCGAAGCGGTCGGCTATCCAGCCGCTGGCGGGAATCAGTACCGCAAGGGTGATCAGATAGGCGCTGATACCGATATTCAAATCGACGGCTTCAACGCCAAAGGTTTTCGCCATATCCGGCAGGGCAGTGGCAATCACCGTCCCATCAAGAAACTCCATAAAGAACGCACCGGCCACCAGCAGCGCGGCAGGGGATACCCCGCGTGTTGCCTGGGCCTGGAGAGGCTCATTCATTGTTGTGTTACCCTATCAAAAAAATGCGTAAAATTTACAAATTTTGTAGACGTTGTAAGTAACAGATTTTAATAACAAAATTTATATAAATTTAACGCGATGCACCAATTTTATGTGATATAAATCGCAAAATGGTTGATTTTTGTGACGGCGGTCATATTATGTACGTAAAGACAATAACATCTGCATAACAAAAACCGGAGCATTCACATGAAACAGCGTATGCGTAAAATCCTCAAAAGCATGTTTGAAAACTATTGCAAGACTTTCAAAGACGTACCGCCAGGCGCTATGTTCTGATAAAAAAAACATGCTGCGGCAGGTTTTTTTATCTTTCGCAAAAGTAGGGTACTATTACGCTCCGCAAAAAAGGAGCAAAAAATGTCTCAGAACCTGACCCCTAACGATGAGCTGGTTTCCGACGTTGTCGCCTGCCAGCTGGTCATCAAACAGATCCTCGACGTGATTGATGTGATTGCCCCGGTAGAAGTACGCGAGAAAATGGCGACTCAGCTGAAGGCCATTGATTTCACGACGCATCCGGCAGGGGCTGACCCCGTGACGCTACGGGCGATTCAAAAAGCGATCGCGCTGATTGAGCTGAAGTTTACACCGCAGGATGCGACGCATTAATGCCTGTCTGATGGGTTCAGGCACGCGTCCTGAAAACAGAAACAACAAGGGCGGCCATAGCCGCCCTTGTTGCATTATGATGGCTGCCGTTTATTCACGATGTTCAGCAGGTGGCGGTCGGTTTGCTGGATGCACAGGCCCGCTTCACGCGCGCTGCGCACCTCATCCAGAATGGTCTTCAGCAAGATACCATCCTGTTGCTGTTCTTCTTCCAGCGTATTGAGGAAGCTCAGGGTGTTATCGTCTTGAAGCACTTTTGCCTGTTCAGTAAGTTCCGACAGCGTTGAGCTACGCTGATCGTGGTCTTCAATTGTTGTCAGGAAAAGATCTTCGAGGGTTGCACATTTAGCCTGGCGAATTTCGAAGGCTTTCACCACCGGGTAAGCGCCGGCTTTCTTGATAAAATCAAACACGCGCATCATTTGCGTGACGCTGGACTGCGCGCGCGAACGTAAGAACGTCGCAGTGCCATTTAGTCGATGTTCTGAACACCACTCGCTCAAACGCAAATAATGATTAGATGCATGGAATTCGAGATTCATCTGAGCATTAAGCTTTTTAACCATTCCTGGAGCTGCCATATAAATATCCTTATTACTGGTAGGAACGATACGCGTGACATCGCATAGTTCTAAATAGCCGCTAACCATGCGCTATTTACGCGTTTGAATGTGACGACATATTACCTGTCGTCTTCAATCATGAACGCAAGATATAAACCTTCTTTAGTTCACAAAAATAATACTCTGAGTTTGCGTATAAGAAAACTCTTATGACTCGCTTTTTACGTTTCGTTACAACCTATATTAAAGTGGAGGATAATTATCAAGAAATTCCGTCATAACACCATGAATAATATGAAGTATAAGGCTTCTCTCTTGAGTCGTTAAGACGGGGTTGAACGCGAAGATGTTTGTTGCATTGATAATGAATAAAAGTGTGATGAATATCTCATTTATCCGCCCGTGCCGAACGTACACATAGGCGCGATACGCAATATTTGTTATGAATGGTGTATGGCAAGTAATATTCCCCATTTATATATCATGATATGTACCTGGACCTCAGATATTAGAATGTGGGTAAATTTGTTTTAGATCATTTTTGATAATGACCGACGAGGGGATTATGTTCGCCGGCATGACATATGTGCATAATCCCTCTTTATTTCTCGTTCGGGGGGATGCGTTAATTTAAATTCACAGGAGTTATAATGAAACAGGTTGCCGTACTGCTGGCCCCAGGGTTTGAGGAAGGGGAAGCGATTGTCACTATCGATATTCTGCGTCGCTTACATATTGGCGTTGAGCTGGTGTCGTGCGCAGAGTCGCGGGCTGTGGTGAGCTATCACGATATTCCGATGGTGGCTGACGCCACGCTGGCAGAGCGTCTTGATACGCTGTACGACGCGGTTGTGCTACCGGGGGGGCCGCAGGGAAGCGTGAATCTGGCAGCAAGCAAAGACGTTGTCCGGTTTGTGGCGAACCACGATGCCGCAGGCAAATTCATTTGCCCGATCTGCTCAGCCGCCGCGCGCGTACTCGCCGGAAACGATTTGCTGAAAGGCCGCCGCTACGTGTGCTCTGGCGACCTGTGGCAGGACGTCAAAAACGGTGAATACGTTGATGCACCGGTTGTTGAAGATGGCAACCTAATCAGCGGTAAAGGCTTTGGCCATGTGTTTGATTTCGCCTTTACCGTAGCGGCGCGCCTGCTGGGCGATGAAGCGCCGGTACGCGATCACGCCGATCACATCTATTATCGCTGGTAATTCATCCTGCCCTGTGGCGGAAGGGATTTTCACGCTATCAATATAGATAAAATAGCTATTTCCCTGCGCGAATTGTCAGACAATTCGCGCAGCAGATATGTATTTATCTGCTGAATCTATGCATCACATCACTGTAATTCAGCGGTGTGATGGCGCTCTCTTATGGAAGATTAATTCCTGGCTATTAATGTTTCAACAACGTTAATGCTGTTAATGACACAGCTAATACTTTGTTTTATGTCCGATTTAAATCGTTGGTCTGATTTTTCCCTACATAAAAGAACATTAAGGCTGGAGTTAACCATGCACAAATTTACCCACGCGCTGGCGGCCATCGGGCTGGCAGCCGTTATGTCACAATCAGCTATGGCCGAGAATCTTAAGCTCGGCTTTCTCGTCAAACAGCCGGAAGAACCGTGGTTCCAGACGGAATGGAAATTTGCCGATAAAGCGGGCAAAGACCTCGGTTTTGACGTCATTAAAATTGCCGTACCTGACGGTGAGAAAACCCTTAATGCGATTGACAGCCTGGCGGCCAGCGGCGCGAAAGGCTTTGTTATATGTACACCAGACCCGAAGCTGGGGCCCGCTATTGTTGCCAAAGCGCGCGGCTATGATATGAAAGTGATCACCGTCGACGATCAGTTCGTCAACGCCAAAGGCAAGCCGATGGAAGAGGTCCCGCTGGTCATGATGGCGGCGAGTGAAATCGGTGCTCGTCAGGGCCAGGAGCTGTATAAAGAGATGCAAAAGCGCGGTTGGGATATCAAAACCACCGGCGTGATGGCCATTACGGCCAACGAACTGGATACCGCACGTCGCCGCACGACGGGCTCAATGGATGCGCTGAAGGCCGCCGGTTTCCCGGAAAAACAGATCTATCAGGTCCCGACCAAATCTAACGATATCCCCGGTGCGTTCGACGCCGGTAACTCGCTGCTGGTGCAGCACCCGGAAGTGAAACAGTGGCTGGTTATCGGCATGAACGATAACACCGTGCTGGGCGGCGTTCGCGCCACGGAAGGTCAGGGCTTTAAAGCGGCTAACGTTATCGGTATCGGGATTAACGGCGTAGATGCCGTCAACGAACTGTCGAAAGCGCAGGCTACCGGTTTCTTCGGCTCCCTGCTGCCAAGCCCGGATATCCACGGTTATAAAACCAGTGAGCTGCTGTATAACTGGGTACAGAAAGGTGCTGAGCCGCCGAAATTCACGGCGGTGACCGACGTGGTGCTGATTACTCGCGATAACTTCAAAGAAGAGCTGGCGAAAAAAGGCCTCTAAGTCCTGATGGTTCTCCTCCCGCGTGCGCGGGGGGATAGGGATCGTGTCAATGTGGAGGTTGCGATGCAACAGTCTACCCCTTATCTCTCCTTTCGCGGTATCAGCAAAACGTTCCCCGGCGTTAAGGCCCTGTCCGATATCAGTTTCGACTGCTATAGCGGGCAGGTGCACGCGCTGATGGGGGAGAACGGCGCCGGAAAGTCGACGCTGTTGAAAATACTCAGCGGTAACTATGCCCCGACGGCGGGCACGCTGGCGCTGCGCGGCGAAGAGATTTCATTTGTCGATACTACCGCGGCGTTGAACGCGGGTATCGCGATTATTTACCAGGAACTGCATCTCGTCCCGGAAATGACCGTGGCGGAAAATATTTATCTGGGTCAGCTGCCGAGCCGCGGCGGGATGGTTAACCGCAAGCTGCTGAACTATGAAGCGCGTCTCCAGCTCGAACATCTGGGGCTGGATATTGACCCGGACACCCCGCTTAAGTATCTGTCTATCGGCCAGTGGCAGATGGTGGAAATTGCTAAGGCGCTGGCGCGTAACGCCAAGGTGATTGCCTTTGACGAACCGACCAGTTCGCTTTCCGCCCGCGAAATAGACAACCTGTTTCGGGTGATCCGCGAACTGCGTAAAGAGGGGCGAGTCATCATCTATGTCTCGCACCGCATGGAAGAGATCTTTGCGCTGAGCGACGCTATTACGGTGTTTAAGGACGGCCGCTATGTCTGCACGTTTGACGACATGATGGCGGTCAGCCATGACCGGCTGGTACAAGCGATGGTCGGGCGCAATATTGGCGACATCTACGGTTGGCAGCCTCGCCCGCACGGGGCAGAGCGGCTGCGTCTTGAACAGGTGAAAGCGCCGGGCGTGCGTACGCCGATTTCGCTTACGGTCCGCAGCGGCGAGATCGTTGGCCTGTTTGGGCTGGTGGGGGCCGGGCGCAGCGAGTTGATGAAGGGGATATTCGGCGGTTCCAGGATCACCGGCGGCGAGATTTACATCGACGGCCAGCGGATAACCATTGATAAACCGGCGCAGGCGATTCGTGCGGGTATGATGCTGTGCCCGGAAGACCGCAAAGCGGAAGGGATCATCCCGGTGCATTCGGTGCGCGACAATATCAACATCAGCGCCCGCCGCAAGCACATCCACGCTGGGTGCCTTATCAACAATGACTGGGAGGCCACCAACGCCGACCACCACATCCAGTCGCTCAATATCAAAACGCCTGGGGCCGAGCAGCTGATTATGAACCTTTCCGGGGGCAATCAGCAGAAGGCTATCCTCGGGCGCTGGCTGTCGGAGGAGATGAAAGTGATCCTGCTCGACGAGCCGACGCGCGGCATTGATGTTGGTGCGAAACACGAAATCTACAACGTGATTTACGCACTGGCGGCTTCTGGCGTGGCGGTGCTGTTTGCTTCCAGCGATCTGCCGGAAGTGCTGGGCGTTGCCGATCGGATCGTGGTGATGCGCGAAGGGGAGATCGCCGGCGAACTGTTGCATGAGAGCGCCAATGAACAACAGGCGTTAAGCCTGGCTATGCCTAAAGTCAGTCAGGCGGTCGCCTGAGTAAGGAGATTATGATGTCATCTGTTACAACGCCGGGCGCCCAACGCGCGTCGCTAAGCTTTAGCCGCATCTGGGATCAGTACGGCATGCTGGTGGTCTTTGCGGCACTTTTCGTCTGCTGTGCGATTTTTGTGCCGAATTTTGCCACCTTTATCAACATGAAGGGCCTGGGGCTGGCGATTTCCATGTCCGGGATGGTGGCCTGCGGCATGCTGTTCTGCCTTGCTTCGGGGGATTTTGATCTGTCGGTCGCGTCGGTGATTGCCTGCGCCGGGGTGACGACAGCGGTGGTCATTAACATGACCGAAAGCCTGTGGGTCGGCGTCTTTGCCGGGCTGCTGCTGGGGGCCGTGAGTGGATTGGTGAACGGTTTCGTGATTGCGAAGCTGAAAATTAACGCGCTGATCACCACGCTCGCGACGATGCAAATTGTGCGTGGGCTGGCCTATATTATTTCCGACGGCAAAGCGGTGGGGATTGAAGACGAACGTTTCTTCACGCTCGGCTACGCCAACTGGCTCGGGCTACCGGCACCTATCTGGCTGACGGTGGGCTGTCTGGTGATTTTTGGTCTGCTGCTTAATAAAACCACCTTTGGTCGCAGCACGCTGGCCATCGGCGGTAACGAAGAAGCGGCGCGGCTGGCCGGGGTTCCGGTGGTACGCACCAAGATTATTATCTTTGTGCTCTCCGGGCTGGTGTCGGCGGCGGCGGGGATTATTCTGGCCTCACGCATGACCAGCGGCCAGCCGATGACCTCAATAGGCTATGAGCTGATCGTCATTTCCGCCTGCGTGCTGGGCGGCGTATCGCTGAAAGGGGGGATTGGTAAAATCTCTTACGTGGTGGCCGGGATTTTAATTCTGGGCACCGTGGAGAATGCGATGAACCTGCTGAACATTTCGCCGTTCTCACAGTACGTGGTGCGTGGTCTGATTCTGCTGGCAGCGGTGATTTTCGACCGTTACAAGCAGAAGGCTAAGCGGACCGTATAGCGTTCACTCCCGTCACGATGGGGTATGACAGATGCTGGTGATGTCCCTGCATGCGGCGCTGTTGTACCCCGTCGGCGGCGAGAAGTTTGATTTGTTACAGTGTCACCAATAAGACATCTACGCCGCTGTTACCCACGATGCTTTTTGCCGCGCAGGTGGCGCGTGAAAAGAAACTTTGGTTATGGTTCCCGCAGATAACCAGGTCAACCTGGTGCTTTTTGCTGAATGCGCTAATGTGCTCACCAAGCTCACCCGATGCAATTTGCGCTTTCCAGATAGGGTAATCAACGGCCTCGGCAAGACTGCGCAAAAAATGCTGGGTCTCTTCCTGCATCAGCTCGCGCAGGCTTTCCAGCATCGGCGCAGCTAGCTGATTATACATTTCCGGGTCGGTGGCCAGGGTTATCAGACTCACGCGGGCCTGGGTCGGCCGGGCGATATCCACCGCTTTGCGAAGCAGGGCGTGGCTTTCCGGGGTTGGCGCCACGGCAACCAAAAGATGTGAGTAAGACATCAGACCTCCTTGCTCGAATAATACGCACTCTCTTCTTAATCTCTTACTCTTTTTGCCTGACCCTCGCAAGTGATATAGCGAATACTTATGACGATATATTAACCAAATACATTAGCATTCTTTATGCTAATTATTGATTAAAAGCTACGCAGTTTCTATCCGCGTCACGTGATGTTTTATGTAATCAATATGGTTATTTAATATTTTATTTTTGCTGAAACAATGTTAACTAAAGGTAAATTACATGCAAATGAATATGCTGCAAATGATTCATTGTTTCAATTTATTGAATTTACGATGAATTTTGTATATCGAATGAAACTATGATCTGTGATAATTCTTTCGTCATTGGCTCGCGTAAAGTTGCCCGTCCCCTGCGGTTGTTTAATAGTTGGGGTGAATGAATATCCATCAATCAGGAATAAAACAGCGTTTTGATTGGTTAATTATTGTTCAAAATACAACAATGACTGATGGATAGAGAATAAAAATAGGCTTTGATTTTGTGATGCAGATCACATAAATTTCACATTAACAGTGAAGTAACATTGTATGTGTCACATCTGGCGAGTAAAGTTGCGTCGAATTAGGAAAAATCTTAGTAAATTGTAAGAAATGTTTAGGGAAGGTGCGAACAAGTTCCTGATATGAGATCATCATATTCATCCGGAG
>NZ_JAPKIA010000010.1:101012-201547 GCF_036759865.1 Kluyvera genomosp. 2 | reverse complement strand
CCGTTGTTCCGTGTCAGTGGAGGCGCATTATAGGGAGTTTATTCTGGCTGACAAGCGTAAATTCAAAATAATTTATCGCTCGCTTTTTTTTTCACCAAATTGTGTATCAATACAGCGTAAAAAGCCCAGACTGCTGTTTTTAACACCGATCCAGTACGTCAAATGGCATACTAAAGAAAGATAAATAATAGGAATGGCCTTTATGTCTCTTAGCGCACAGCAACTTGCAGCCCAAAAAAACATCTCCTGGGTCCTGGCGGAAAAAATAGCCCAGAAGATATTAACCGGTGAATATCCACCGGAAAGCATCCTCCCCGGTGAAATGGAGCTGGGTGAGATATTCGGCGTAAGCCGCACCGCCGTCCGTGAGGCGGTAAAAACGCTCTCGGCAAAAGGTATGCTGCTTCCGCGCCCGCGCATCGGCACACGCGTAATGCCTCAGGCGCACTGGAACTTCCTTGATACCGAGCTAATCTCCTGGTGGCTAACCACCGATAACTTCCAGGCCGTCATGAAGCACTTCCTGGTGCTGCGCCGCAGCCTGGAACCACAGGCGTGTATGCTGGCCGCCACGCTCGGCACCGCCGAACAGAAAGCGCAGCTGAACACCTTAATGGCGGAAATGGCAACGCTGGAAAAATCCTTCGACCGTGAGCGATGGATCGATATCGACACCACCTGGCACGAACATATCTATGAAATGAGCGCGAATCCGTTCCTGACGTCCTTCGCCAGGCTCTTCCATTCCGTGTACCACATCTATTTCACGTCAATTACTGAAGATGAAGTGATTGAACTGGCCAGCCACCAGGCCATCGTGGATGCCATCCAGGAAGGCGATGGTCCAGGCGCATTTCAGGCCTGCCAGGCGTTATTAAACGCGCCACACATCCTGGCCGCAGTATAAAGGACAATGCATGACTGAAAAGAAAGCGCGGAGTATGGCCGGGCTACCGTGGATAGCCGCGATGGCCTTCTTTATGCAGGCGCTGGACGCCACCATTCTGAATACGGCGCTTCCCGCCATTGCGCATAGCCTCAACCGTTCACCGCTGGCGATGCAGTCGGCAATCATCAGCTATACCCTTACCGTGGCCATGCTTATCCCGGTGAGCGGCTGGCTGGCCGATCGTTTTGGTACCCGACGTATCTTTATGCTTGCGGTTAGCCTGTTCACGCTCGGTTCACTCGCCTGCGCGCTTTCCTCCTCGCTCGGTGAACTGGTTGTTTTCCGCGTAATCCAGGGCATCGGTGGCGCGATGATGATGCCCGTTGCCCGTCTGGCTCTCCTGCGCGCCTACCCGCGTAGCGAACTGCTGCCGGTGCTCAACTTTGTCACGATGCCTGGGTTAATTGGGCCAATTCTCGGCCCAGTGCTTGGCGGCGTGTTCGTCACCTGGGCCAGTTGGCACTGGATATTCCTGATTAACATTCCGATCGGCGTCGTCGGCATGCTGTACGCCCGTAAATATATGCCGAACTTCACCACGCCACGGCGGCGTTTCGATCTGGCCGGATTCCTGCTGTTTGGGCTGAGCCTGGTACTGTTCTCTATCGGCATGGAACTGCTAGGCGAGCAGATTGTGTCGGGGTGGGTTGCGTTGATGGTCGTGTTGTTCAGCTTGATTCTGCTGCTGGCCTATATCCGCCACGCGCGTCGTCACCCGACGCCGCTCATCTCGCTGGGCCTGTTTAAAACGCGCACCTTTTCTGTCGGCATCGCCGGTAACCTGGCCACCCGCCTGGGGACCGGCTGCGTACCGTTCCTGATGCCGCTGATGCTGCAAGTCGGGTTTGGCTACCCAGCGCTGATTGCCGGCTGCATGATGGCGCCAACGGCCATCGGCTCAATTATTGCAAAATCGACGGTCACTCAGGTGCTACGCCGTTTAGGCTATCGGAAAACGCTGGTAGGGGTGACATTATTCATCGGCCTGATGATTGCGCAGTTCTCGCTGCAGTCGCCATCCATGCCGGTATGGCTACTGATCCTGCCGCTGTTCGTGCTGGGGATGGCCATGTCGACGCAGTTCACCTCAATGAACACCATCACGCTTGCCGACCTCACGGATGACAACGCCAGCGGCGGCAACAGCCTGCTGGCGGTGACACAGCAGCTATCAATCAGCTTAGGCGTCGCCATCAGCGCCGCGGTGCTTCGCTCCTACCAGAGCATGGTGGATTCGACGATCGATCAGTTCCACTACACCTTTATCACCATGGGCGTGATTACGGCAGTTTCAGCGCTGATGTTTATGCTGCTGCGGCCGAAGGATGGCCGCAACCTGATAAAAGAAAAGCATTAGTCTCAGACCGAGCCTCGCACCACCAGCTCGGGCGTCAGCTGCATACGCTGCTGTTTTTGCCCGGGCTGCGTGATACGGTGAATGAGTACATCTATCGCCAGCTCGCCCAGTTCATCTTTGGGTTGATGAATAGTGGTCAGCGGCGGCGTCATATAGCGCGCCAGTTCGATATCGTCATAACCGATTACCGCCATATCCTGAGGAATGCGCAGTCCGGCCTGATACAGCGCCTGATAAGCACCCACCGCCATCGCATCGTTGCCGACGAAGACCGCATCCGGACGTTCAGGATGCGCCAGCAGTTTCTGCATCGCGTCAAAGCCGCCGCCAAACTCGAAGTTGCTGGTAATTTCATAGCCGTCCGGGATCGGCAACTGCGCGTTATGCATCGCTTCCCGATACCCTTCCAGACGCAGCCGCGCCGGCGTTTTATCCAACGGACCGGCAATACAGGCAATTCGCGTATGCCCGCGCGCGATAAGGTAGCGGGTGGCCATGTCGCCGCCCAACAGCGAATTATCCTGAATCAGATCGCTGTCGCCGTCGAACGGCGCCCAGTCCATCATGACAGAAGGAATCGAAGGGTAGCGCTGCATAATCTCCAGCGACGGCTGGTGCGTTTCGGTACACAGCAATAGCAGCCCGTCGACGCGCTTTTGCATCAGCGTCTCCAGGTTGCGATTCATTCGCTGTTCATCACCTTCGGTATTGCACAGTACCAGGCTATAGCCGCGCTCAAAGCAGCTGCGCTCCACGCCGCGTACCAGTTCAGAATAGAACGGGTTGGTACTGGCAGTGATTAGCATGCCAATGGTATGGGTCTGATTTAGCTTGAGGCTGCGCGCCAGCGCCGACGGCGCGTAGTTCAGTTCTTTAATCGCCGCATCAACTTTCTCAGTAATGGCATCGCTGACAAACCGATCTTTATTAATAACGTGAGATACCGTGGAGGTGGAAACGCCCGCCAGGCGAGCAACATCCTTCATCGTGGCCAAGCGTTACCCCTGCTGACGTAAAAATTCGTCGATCTCTTCACGCCAGGGCACAGAAGGCTGCGCGCCTTTACGCGTTACGGCAATGGCCGCTGCCGCATGCGCAAAGCGCAACGCCTCGGCCAGCGGCGTGTTTTCCAGCAGCGCGGTCATCAGAGCACCGTTGAAGGTATCACCCGCAGCAATGGTATCAATGGCCTGGACCTTAAAGCCCGGCACGCGACGGCCTTCACCCTTAACGCTGGCCCAAACGCCACGGCTGCCAAGGGTAATAATCACCGTATCGATGCCCTTGTTGTGCAGCACCTGTGCAGCCTTCGCGGCATCGTCATCGTTTTCAACCCGCACGCCCGTCAGCTTCTCAGCCTCGGTTTCGTTCGGCGTAATAATATCCACCAGCGACAGCAGCGCATCCGGCAACGCACGTGCCGGGGCCGGGTTTAATACCACGGTAGTCTGGTTCTGGTGGGCTATCTGCGCGGCCAGCAGTACGCTGTCCAGCGGGGATTCGAGCTGCATCAGCAGCGCATTCGCATTGGCAATACGTTCACGCTGTGCTTCCACCAACGCAGTAGACAGCGCCGCGTTGGCACCGGCGTGAATACCAATGACGTTCTCGCCTTCGCCGTTAACGAAGATCAGCGCGACCCCGGTAGATTCGCCGCTAATGGCGCTCACCGGTGCAACATCAATGCGATCGGTGACGAGCTGCTTACGGATACGTTCGCCAATATCGTCATCGCCGGTACAGGCGATAAACGCGATATCAGCACCGCTGCGCCCGGCTGCAACCGCCTGATTTGCGCCTTTGCCGCCAAAAGCAACCTGATAATGGCTACCGGTGACGGTTTCGCCAGGCAGGGGGAAAGATTCAAGATTGAGAATGTGATCGGCATTGATGCTGCCAAGGACGACGAGTTTGCCTGCGGTTTTCATTTTCAGAGTGTCCGGTAAGATGCGCCACCGGCATCCCGGTGGCGCGTGCCCTGCTTTTCTTTATTGATGTTGTCCCTCAGGCTTCTGGAGCCTGAATCGCATTCGCGTTTATTACTGCTTAATTACCAGCTTCAGGTCAACAGGATATTTTGCCTGTACCTTTTCGCCTTTCAGCACTTTGTCAGCGGTTTCAACGCCTTTAGCACCGATCTGGTCCGGTAACTGAGCGATAGTTGCCGCCAGTTTACCGTCGTTAACGGCCTTTTCACCGTCCGGAGTACCGTCAAAGCCCACCACCATCACATCGGACTTACCGGCTGTTTGCAGCGCACGCAGTGCACCCAGCGCCATTTCATCGTTCTGTGCGAACACGGCTTTCACATCCGGGTGAGCAGTCAGCAGGTTCTGCATCACGTTCAGACCTTTAGTACGGTCAAAGTCAGCCGGCTGGCTGGCCAGTACATTAAATTTGTGAGCAGCAACGGCCTGCTGGAAGCCTTCGCCGCGTTCACGCGCTGCTGAGGTCCCGGCAATGCCCTGCAGTTCGATAACTTTGGCGCCTTCACCGGCTTTCTTCGCGATGTAATCCCCAGCAATTTTACCGCCCAGAACGTTATCAGAAGCGATATGGCTCACGACTTCACCTTTAGACGCTACGCGGTCCAGGGTGATGACCGGGATTTTAGCCTGGTTAGCCATCTTGATGGCGTTACCCACGGCATCGGAATCAGTCGGGTTGATCAGCAGAATTTTGGTACCGCGAACCGTTAAATCCTGAACGTTAGCCAGCTCTTTCGCCGGGTTGTTCTGCGAGTCCAGAACCACCAGGTTGTAACCCAGTTTGTCGGCTTCTTTCTGCGCGCCATCCTTCAGGGAGACGAAGAACGGGTTATTCAGGGTAGAGATAACCAGCGCGATAGTATCTTTCGCCATCGCGTTCGCACTGACGGTGGCGCTCAGCGCAACCGCGGAAACCAGGGTAGCCAGTTTTTTCATGTTCATATTTAAGATGTCCTGTAGTGTCGTTAGTTACTGCTTTTTGTTGTCCACCAGCACCGCCAGCAAAATCACGACTGCTTTAACGATCATCTGGTAATAAGAAGAAACACCTAACAAATTCAAACCGTTGTTCAAGAAACCAAGAATCAGCGCACCGATAAGCGTGCCGACGATACGACCTTTACCACCCGCCAGGCTGGTCCCCCCCAGCACCACCGCCGCAATGGCATCCAGCTCATAGCCGGTACCTGCCGTCGGTTGCGCAGAGGAGAGACGCGCCACTTCGATAATCCCCGCCAGCGCCGACAGCAGCCCGCACAGAGAGTAGACGATAATTTTGACTTTGTTGACGCTGATGCCGGAAAGACGCGTTGCTGCTTCGTTACCGCCTAGCGCATAGATGTAACGGCCCAGGCGGGTATGGTGCAGCATGTACCACGCGGCCAGGAAAACAATCGCCATGATCCACACCGGCGTCGGTATCCCCAGCGGACGGCCAATACCGAACCAGCCAAAGATATCGGCGTTATCGGTAAACCCGGTGTTCACCGGGCTGCCGTTGGTGTACACCATGGTCACCCCGCGCAGCAGCAGCATCATCACGAGGGTGGCGATAAACGCCTGTACGCGCCCTTTTGCAACAATAACGCCGGTAACGGCCCCGATTGCGGCACCCAATGCGAGTGCGGCAGCAACCGCCACCAGCGCATTGACTTCAATGCCGACAATCGACGCGGCGACCGCGCCGGTCAACGCCAGCAGCGAACCGACGGACAGGTCGATCCCCGACGTTAAAATGACCAGCGTCATCCCGACCGCCATGATCGCGTTCACGGAGGTTTGCTGCAGGATGTTGAACAGGTTATTGACGGTAAAAAAGTTCGGACTCATGGTCGACACAATCGCTATCAGCACCAGCAGGGCAATCAGCGATTTTTGCTCCAGCAGCCATGCTTTAGTGAAATAGCGGCGACCCGCCACAGACTGGGTTGTCATCTTTTTTACTCCTGGTTCACGCGGTTAAGCTTGCCCACAGCGGCAGCCATTAATACTTCCTGGGTGGCCTGCTCGCGTGAAAACTCACCGCCGAGATGCCCTTCATGCATCACAATAATGCGATCGCTCATCCCCAATACTTCCGGCATCTCGGACGAGACCAGAATGATGCTCAGACCGTCGGCCTTGAATTGGTTGATCAGCTGATAAATCTCTTTCTTTGCCCCCACGTCGACGCCGCGCGTCGGCTCATCGAGGATCAGCACTTTCGGGCGAGTCATCAGACCGCGCGCAATCGCTACTTTTTGCTGGTTACCGCCGGAAAGCAGACCGATAGCCTGTTCCATCGAAGGGGTCTTCACGTTGAACAGACGGATAAAATCACCGACCGCCTGCTGCTCATCTTTATGCTTCAGGCCGCCGCCGGCGCGGCTGAAATAGCGCAGCGCGGTCAGCGACATGTTCTCTTTCACCGACATGCCCAGCACTAAACCATCGCGCTTACGGTCTTCGGAGATGTAGACAATGCCGTTGGCCAGGCCATCCTGCGGCGAGCGCGTGACCACCTCATGGCCGTCGAGGGTGACGTAACCACTGGTGCGCGGCAGCGCGCCATACAGCACCTTCATTAATTCGGTACGCCCTGCGCCCATCAGGCCGGCAACGCCAAGAATTTCACCTTTACGCAGCGTAAAAGAAACGCCGTCCACGCCAGGGCCGCACAGCGCATCGACCTTCAGGCGGATCTCACCCGGCTCTTTATCCAGATGCGGGTACTGATCTTCGAGCTTACGTCCTACCATCATTTCAATCAGACGGTCTTCATCAAGGCTTGCCACTTCACGCTCGGCAATAAACTGCCCGTCACGGAAGACCGTAACGTCGTCGCAAATCTCGAAAATCTCTTTCATGCGGTGAGAAATATAGACAATGCCGCGCCCCTGCGATTTCAGCTCGCGGATCACGCGGAACAGGGACTCAGTTTCGGTATCGGTCAACGCATCGGTGGGTTCATCCATGATGATGACCCTGGACTCAAAGCTCAGCACCTTGGCGATCTCTACCATCTGCTGATCGCCGATGGAGAGGTCCCCGACCAGACGGTCGCTCTTAAAGCGCAGGTTTAGCTTCGCCAGCAGGACGTCCGCTTCCGCATACATCTTCTTCCAGTCGATTTTGCCAAAGCGGTTCACGAACTCACGGCCGAGGAATATGTTCTCGGCAATCGTGAGCTGTGGGATCAGGTTCAGCTCCTGGTGAATGATGCCGATACCGGCTTCCTGCGAGGATTTCGGGCCGTTGAAGGTGGTATCTTTACCTAACCACAGAAGGGAACCTGCATCGCGGGTGTAGATCCCGGTCAGCACCTTCATCATGGTCGATTTACCAGCGCCGTTTTCGCCCACCAGCGCCATCACGCGACCGGCATAGACGTTTAGCGCGGCGCCGGAAAGGGCCTTCACGCCTGGGAACGATTTATCGATCCCTTTGAGTTGTAAGAGTGCGTCCATGATGGCCTCAGAAGGTGACGCCAGCACAGAGAATGATATTCGCATACGGGGAACATTCCCCGCTGCGAATCACCGCCTGACTGTCTGCGGTTTGTTGTTTGAACTGCTCATGCGAGACGTAACGAACGTCAATGCGATTTCCCTGGTGTTGCTGCAGCTGCTCAAGGTGTTTGAGCAACGCTTCGTGGAGCTGCGGATTATGCTGTTGAATTTCCGCGGCGAGAATGGCGGCCTCGACCTGCATCTCCTGCGTCACCACGCCCAGCACCTGCATAAAGGTGGGAACGCCCTGGGTGAGCGCCATATCAATGCGCGCCGTGCTGCGAGGGATGGGTAAACCCGCATCGCACACCACCAGCGTATCGGTATGACCCAGACGGGAAATGACCGATGAGATTTCAGAATTGAGTACCGTACCTTTCTTCATTTATTTTCTGGCTCCACTAGCGAAACGTTTCGCTGTTATCAGTGTAGTCTTAAGAACGTGCAGAAAACCATCGGCAGGTTATAGAAATGTGATCGCCATCGAAACGTTTCGCGAACAATGAGAAAGGGATAAAAAAACGCCCTCCGTCAAAATGAGGGAGGGCGTTGATAGCGTTAGATTTCGACCTGGGTGCCCAGTTCGATAACGCGGTTCGGCGGGATCTCGAACTGATCCGGCGCGCGCAGCGCATTGCGTTGCAACAGCAGGTACAGCTTGCCGCGCAGGCGCAGGTACCACGGACGCTTGCCGACAATCAGCGACTCATGCGACATAAAGAAGGAGGTTTCCATCATCCGGCAGCTTAAGCCTTCCAGGCCGCAGCGGTGGAACACCTCTTCCACGTTCGGCGTCTCACGCCAGCCGTAGCTGGCTACCACGCGCCAGAAGGTCGGTGAGAGCTGCTCAATCTGCACGCGCCTAACGTTGTGCACGTACGGCGCATCTTCGGTGCGCAGCGTCAGCAGGATAACCCGCTCGTGCAGCACCTTGTTATGCTTGAGGTTATGCAGCATAGCAAACGGGATCACGTTGAGCGCACGAGACATATACACCGCGGTGCCCGGCACACGTACCGGCGGTGATTTCTCCAGTGAGGCGATCATGGCCTCCAGGGAGTTACCGTGTTCATGCATCCGACGCAGCAGGCGGAAACGCTCGCTTTTCCAGGTGGTCATGATGGTGAACATGATCAGCGCCAGGCTCAGCGGCAGCCAACCGCCGGAGACGATTTTATCGAGATTCGCCGAGAACAGCGGAATGTCGATGCACATAAACGCCACGAACAGCAGCGCCACAAAGAACTTATTCCAGCGCCAGTTCTTCCGCGCCACCGTGGTGAACAGAATCGTCGTCAGAACCATGGTCCCCGTAACCGCAATACCGTACGCCGCCGCCAGGTTTGAGGAGTGCTCAAAGCTGACGATCACCACCACCACCGAGATATAAAGCAGCCAGTTGATAAACGGGATATAAATCTGGCCGGACTCCATTTCCGAGGTGTGAATAATGCGCATCGGTGACAGATACCCCAGGCGCACCGCCTGGCGAGTCAGCGAGAAGACCCCGGAGATAACCGCCTGAGAGGCGATAACCGTCGCCAATGCGGCAATCACCAGCATTGGAATCAGCGCCCAATCAGGGGCCAGCAGGAAGAACGGGTTCTTAATGGCTTCCGGGTGTTTTAACAACAGCGCGCCCTGACCAAAGTAGTTCAATACCAGCGAAGGCAGCACCACCGAGAACCAGGCCAGGCGAATCGGTAATTTCCCGAAGTGACCCATGTCGGCATACAGCGCCTCCACGCCGGTGATCGACAGCACCACCGCGCCCAGCGCCACGAAAGAAACGGTTTTGTATTGCAGGAAGAAGTTCACCGCCCAGTAAGGGTTAAGGGCATGCAGGACTTCAGGGTTTGCAATAATGCTCCGCGCGCCCAATACCGCCAGCAGCAGGAACCAGATAAGCATAATGGGCGCAAACAGTTTGCCGACCATGCTGGTACCGTGCTTCTGGATAGCAAAAAGCAGCGTCAGAACAATAATCGAAATGGGGACAATCCAGGTATCGAGCGTGGGGGCGATAATTTCCAGCCCTTCAATCGCCGACATCACCGAGATAGCCGGGGTAATGACCACTTCGCCATAGAAGAAGCTTCCCCCAATGAGTCCAAGGATCACCAGGATGGATGTCGTCTTCGCAGAGGTGTTACGCCCGGCCAGTGACATCAGCGTGAGGATCCCGCCTTCGCCGGCGTTGTCCGCCCGCATCACGAAGGTAATGTATTTGAGTGAAACCGTAAAAACGAGCAGCCAGAAAATTAATGACAGAAAGCCAAAAACCGCGTCACGTTCGACGCCAAAACCAAACTGCCCAGACAAACATTCACGAAGCGTATAAAGAGGGCTGGTACCAATATCGCCGTATACCACGCCAATTGCAGCGAGTGTAATCGCTGATAAAGATTGTTTCTTATCAGTGCTCATAGACTAGTCTTTCGTTTTTGAAACAAATGTGTGCCTAGTCCCTTGGCCCACGAAAAGCGCACAGTATGCACGATTAACGCCAAAATCGTACCCCTTAATCACATCATATTAACCTGCCTCAAGAAATTGCGAGGTAGTATTGAGGCTATTCACCTAAAGACTTAAACGTCTATACTCAGCCAGTTAGCTGATTAAACGGCGAAAGGACGCAAGTTAATTATGGCCCAACCACATTTATTAGCAGAAAGAATTTCGCGGCTGAGCGGCGCGCTGGAGAAAGGGCTATTTGAACGTAGTCATGCCATTCGTCTGTGCCTGCTGGCAGCGCTGAGCGGCGAAAGCGTCTTTTTACTTGGCCCTCCGGGCATCGCAAAAAGCCTGATAGCCCGTCGCCTGAAATTTGCTTTCCAGCACGCCCGCGCTTTCGAGTACCTGATGACGCGCTTTTCTACGCCGGAAGAAGTGTTTGGGCCACTCTCTATCCAGGCGTTAAAAGATGAAGGTCGCTATGAGCGCCTGACCGCTGGCTATCTGCCGGAAGCCGAGATCGTGTTTCTGGATGAAATCTGGAAGGCGGGCCCGGCCATTCTGAACACCTTACTTACCGCCATTAACGAACGCCATTTCCGTAACGGCGCCAGCGTTGAAAAAATTCCCATGCGTCTGCTGGTTACCGCATCGAACGAACTGCCGGAGGCCGAAAGCAGCCTGGAAGCACTGTACGACCGCATGCTGATTCGCCTGTGGCTCGACAAAGTGCAGGACAAAGGCAATTTCCGCTCCATGCTGATTAGCCAGCAGGACGAAAACGACAATCCGATCCCGGCCAGTCTTCAGGTAACGGATGAAGAGTACTTCCAGTGGCAGAAGGATATCGGCAACGTCAAGCTGCCGGACGCGGTGTTTGAGCTGATTTTCACCCTGCGCCAGCAGCTGGATAACCTACCAAACGCACCTTATGTTTCCGATCGTCGCTGGAAAAAGGCGATCCGCCTGCTGCAGGCCTGCGCCTTCTTCAGCGGCCGAGATGCGATCGCACCTATCGATCTGATCCTGCTCAAAGAGTGCCTGTGGCACGATGCTGAAAGCCTGAATCTGCTTAAACAACAGATAGATATTTTGATGACCGGACATGCGTGGCAGCAGCAGGCCATGCTCAATAAGCTGGGCGCGATTACCCAACAGCGCCTGCAAATTCAGCAACAGCAAAGCGACAAAACGGCATTGAAAGTCATCCGCCTGGGCGGCATGTTCAGCCGCAAGCCGCACTACGAGCTGCCGCCGGAGTTACAATCGCCTACGATCACCCTACTGCTGCAGCAGCCGCTGAAGCTGCACGATATTGAAGTCATTCACATAACCTTCGAGCGCCAGGCGCTGGCTAACTGGCTGGAGAAAGGCGGTGAAATTCGCGGCAAACTGAACGGCATAGGCTTTGCACTAACGCTGAATATGGAAGTCGATGCTGCGCAGCACCTGGTGGTGCGCGACGTCAGTCTGCAGGGTACCCGGCTATCGCTGCCGGGCTCCGGCAGCACGGAAAATATGCCGAGCGAAATCCGCCAGCAGCTGCTCGCCTTAGAGGAAGAATGGCACCAGCAGCACAACCGCTTTAGCGAACAGCAAAAATGCCTGTTCATCAATGAAGAGTGGCTGGGGCGTATCGAAGCCAGTCTGCAGGACGTCGCAGCGCAAATTAAGCAGGCGCAGCTTTAATGCTCACCATCGACACGCTCAACGTCATGCTGGCGGTCAGCGAAGAGGGGATGATCGAAGAGATGATCATCGCCCTGCTGGCTTCGCCGCAGCTGGCCGTGTTCTTTGAAAAATTCCCACGACTGAAAAGCGCCATTACCGACGATCTGCCCCGCTGGCGTGAGACCTTCAGAAACCGCTTAAAGGGCGCGCCGGTGCCGCAGGAGCTGGAAGAGGAGGTTATCTGCTACCAGCAGAGCCAGATTCTCTCCACCAGCCAGTTTATTGTGCAACTGCCGCAGATTCTGGCGCTGTTGATTCGGGTGCAGTCGCCGTTTGCCGGCCAGGCTCAGCAGCTGGTGGCAAACAACACCACCTTTACACCGGCCCTTCATACCCTTTTTCTACAACGCTGGCGGCTAAGCTTGGTGGTTCAGGTCACCTCGCTCAACCAACAGCTGCTGGAAGAAGAACGCGAGCAGCTGCTGAGCGAAGTGCAGGAACGTATGACCCTAAGCGGCCAGCTGGAGCCGCTGCTGGTGGAAAACGACAGCGCGGGCGGGCGACTCTGGGACATGAGCGCGGGTCAGCTTAAGCGCGGCGACTATCAGCTGATTGTTAAATACGGCGAGTTTCTCAGCCAGCAGCCAGAGCTGCTGCGCCTGGCCGAGCAGCTTGGTCGCTCACGGGAAGCGAAATCTGTGCCGAAAAAAGACGCACCGATGGAGACGTTCCGTGCGCTGGTTCGTGAACCGTCGACCGTGCCGGAACAGGTCGACGGCATCCAGCAAAGCGATGACATTCTGCGCCTGTTGCCGCCGGAGCTGGCGACGCTTGGGATCACCGAGCTGGAATACGAGTTCTATCGCCGGCTGGTGGAAAAGCAGCTGTTAACCTACCGGCTGCACGGCGACGCGTGGCGAGAGAAAATCACTGAACGTCCGGTCGTGCGCCAGGATGTCGACGAACAGCCCCGCGGGCCGTTTATTGTCTGCGTCGACACGTCTGGCTCAATGGGTGGCTTCAACGAACAGTGCGCCAAAGCGTTCTGCCTGGCGCTGATGCGGGTGGCGCTGGCCGACAACCGCCGCTGCTACATTATGCTGTTCTCCAGCGAAGTGGTGCGCTACGAGCTAACTGGCCGTCAGGGGCTGGAGCAAGCGATCCGCTTTTTGAGCCAGCGGTTTCGCGGCGGCACCGACATGGCCAGCTGTTTCCGCGCCATTATTGAGCATCTGCAAAACCCGCAGTGGCAGGACGCCGATGCGGTGGTGATTTCTGATTTTATCGCCCAACGGCTGCCGGATGAGGTGGTCAAAAAGGTAGGGGAGCTGCAGCAGAAACATCAGCATCGTTTTCACGCGGTGGCGATGTCCGCACACGGCAAACCCGGGATCATGCGCATTTTCGATCATATCTGGCGCTTTGATACCGGGTTAAGAAGCCGCCTGCTGAGGCGCTGGCGGCGTTAGACTGGGTTACAGCAGAGCAGAGACGCTTTCACGAACCTGGGCTGGCCATACGCCGCACTGCACCTGGCCGATATGAGACAGTTGCAGTAGCAGCATCGTCAAACGAGACTGACCAATACCGCCGCCGATCGTCTGCGGCATGTCACCGCGCAGCAGCGCCTGGTGCCACTCCAACTGTAAACGATCTTCATCGCCGGTGATCTGCAACTGGTGTTTCAGCGCTTTCGCATCCACGCGGATCCCCATGGAAGAAATCTCAAACGCGTCTTCCAGCACCGGGTTCCACACCAGGATATCGCCGTTTAGCCCGGCAAAACCGGAAGCGGCCTGAGTGCTCCAGTCATCATAGTCCGGCGCACGGACGTCGTGCCGCTGGCCGTCAGACAGTTTACCGCCGATACCAATCAGGAAGACCGCGCCCAGCTCTTTGGCAATTGCGCGCTCGCGCCCTTTCGCATCCAGGCCCGGGTAACGGCTCAGCAGCGTTTCGCTGTGTACAAAGTGAATCTGCTCTGGCAGGAACGGCGTCAGACCAAATTCTTTGCTTACGGCGGTTTCTGTTTCTTTAATACCCGCCCAGATAGCCTTCACGGTGCTTTCCAGCGTGCCGATATGGCGTTCATCATCACCCATCACGCGTTCCCAGTCCCACTGGTCAACGTAAACGGAGTGAATCGGAGAAAGTCGGTCTTCATCGGGGCGAAGGGCCTTCATGTGCGTGTACAGCCCTTCGCCCGCGCTGAAGTCGTGTTGTCCCAGGGTTTGACGCTTCCACTTCGCCAGTGAATGAACCACTTCGAACTGGGCGTCTGGCAGTGTTTTCACTTTCACCTGAACCGCCTTCTCGCAGCCAGACAGGTTGTCCTGTGTCCCATCGCCCACGCGGCTTAAGATCGGCGCCTGGACTTCTACGAGCCCTAGCTTCTCTTCCAACTGACGGGAAAAATAGGATTTAACGAAACTAATCTGGCGTTGTTTTGCGATGTATGCGGTTTTCATTATTTTTACTCCTGCGTCCTGTTGCCACTGATTAAGCAACAAAACCGGCCAACAATTCAATAATCAAACAACAAAAAGCCCATCTCACTTTTAATTCATCAAAATTAAAGGCTAGAATAGAAAGAATCACTAATCTTCATAAGAAAAACCTATGGAAAATTATCAGATCGACAATCTGGACCGCGGCATCCTGGAAGCGCTAATGGCCAATGCCCGTACCGCTTACGCCGAATTGGCCAAACAGTTCGCCGTGAGTCCGGGGACCATCCATGTGCGCGTAGAGAAGATGAAACAGGCAGGGATCATCACCGGTGCGCATGTGGACGTCAGCCCCAAACAACTCGGTTATGACGTAGGGTGCTTTATCGGCATCATTCTCAAGAGCGCCAAAGACTACCCATCAGCGCTGGCACGCCTGGAAAGCCTGGATGAAGTCACCGAGGCGTATTACACCACCGGCCACTACAGCATCTTTATTAAGGTGATGTGTAAATCTATCGATGCGCTGCAGCAGGTACTTATCAACAAGATCCAAACAATTGATGAAATTCAGTCCACTGAAACGCTGATCGTTCTGCAGAACCCGATCATGCGTACCATCAAGCCTTGATCGCTTTTTTTAATCCCACATTTTTCCACAGGTAGATCCCAGCTCGCTCACAGCGTACAATGCGCTCTCTCTATAAAGGTGGGCGAGCATGGCAGACATCACTTTAATCAGCGGCAGCACGCTTGGCAGTGCGGAATATGTCGCGGAACACCTGGCCGAAAAGCTGGACGACGCCGGCATGACCAGTGAAATACTGCACGGGCCGATGCTGGATGAGGTTCCGCATGAAGGAATCTGGCTGGTGGTCAGCTCAACGCATGGTGCCGGTGACATTCCGGACAACCTTCTGCCCTTATATGAAGCATTGCATGAGCAAAAACCGGATCTCTCTCAGGTTCGCTTCGGGGCTATTGGCATCGGTAGCCGCGAATATGACACCTTTTGCGGCGCGATCGATAAGCTGGAAGCCGAATTGAAAGCCTGCGGGGCAAAACAGATCGGGGAGACGCTGCGGATCAACGTACTGGAACATGAAATTCCGGAAGATCCGGCGGAAATATGGCTGCGATCGTGGCAACCAATGCTCTGAGATTTGTAAAGATCGAACTTTTTTATGTGGATAACTCTGGTTAAAAGCTTGGATCAACCGGTAGTTATCCAAAGAATAACCGTTGGCTAGTTTTTGAGTTGTGTATAACCCTCCACTTTGATCCCAGCTTATACGGTCCAGGATCACCGATCATTCACAGAAAACGATCCGCCTTAACCGGTTGATCTTAATGTCAGGATCGTACTTATCCACAAGACTTGCCGATCCTAATAAGAGATCACAATAGAACAGATCTCTAAATAAAAAGATCTTCTTTTTAATACCCAGGATCCAGACGCTTTCTCCATCGACTAAAGTTGAGTAGAATCCACGCCCGGACTTCAATCCATTTAAAAACCGCAGTACGCGAGGCAAACCACCATGTTTTATCAGGATCCTTTTGACGTCATCATCATTGGCGGGGGTCATGCAGGCACTGAGGCCGCGATGGCCGCAGCGCGAATGGGCCAACAAACCCTGCTTTTGACACACAATATCGACACTCTGGGGCAGATGAGCTGCAACCCGGCGATTGGCGGCATTGGGAAAGGACACCTGGTAAAAGAAGTGGATGCGCTTGGCGGCCTGATGGCAACGGCGATCGACCATGCAGGTATTCAGTTTAGGATACTAAACGCCAGCAAAGGCCCGGCCGTTCGTGCCACTCGCGCCCAGGCAGATCGCGTGCTTTACCGTCAGGCGGTGCGTACCGCACTGGAGAATCAGCCAAACCTGATGATCTTCCAGCAGGCGGTAGAAGATCTGATTGTCGAGAACGATCGCGTTGTCGGTGCTGTCACCCAGATGGGGCTGAAATTCCGCGCGAAAGCGGTAGTGCTGACCGTGGGGACCTTCCTTGACGGTAAAATTCATATCGGTCTGGATAACTACAGCGGTGGCCGTGCGGGCGATCCGCCGTCTATCCCGCTGTCTCGTCGTCTGCGTGAACTGCCGCTGCGCGTCAGCCGCCTGAAAACCGGTACGCCGCCGCGCATTGACGCACGGACTATCGACTTCAGCGTACTGGGCCAGCAAAACAGCGACGACCCTATGCCGGTGTTCTCGTTCCTGGGCGATGTCTCTCAGCACCCGCGTCAGATGCCGTGCTACGTGACGCACACCAACGAGAAAACCCACGACGTCATCCGCAATAACCTCGATCGTAGCCCGATGTATGCTGGCGTGATCGAAGGGATCGGCCCACGCTATTGCCCGTCGATCGAAGATAAAGTGATGCGCTTTGCCGATCGTAATCAGCACCAGATCTTCCTCGAGCCGGAAGGGCTGACGTCTAACGAAATTTATCCGAACGGTATCTCCACCAGCCTGCCGTTCGATGTGCAGATGCAGATTGTCCGCTCCATGCAGGGGATGGAAAATGCGCGCATCGTGCGCCCTGGCTACGCCATTGAATACGATTTCTTCGATCCGCGTGACCTGAAGCCAACGCTGGAAAGCAAGTATATCCACGGCCTGTTCTTTGCCGGCCAGATCAACGGCACCACCGGTTACGAAGAAGCTGCCGCACAGGGGCTGCTGGCGGGCTTGAATGCCGCCCGTCTGTCTGCCGACAAAGACGGCTGGGCGCCGCGCCGCGATCAGGCCTATCTTGGCGTACTGGTCGATGACCTCTGCACGCTGGGCACCAAAGAACCGTACCGCATGTTTACCTCACGCGCTGAATATCGCCTGATGCTGCGCGAAGACAATGCTGATCTGCGCCTGACTGAAATTGGTCGCGAGCTGGGAATGGTCGATGATGTCCGCTGGGCGCGCTTCAACGAGAAGCTGGAGAACATCGAACGTGAACGCCAGCGCCTGAAATCCACCTGGGTCGCGCCTTCGGCAGCGACGGCGGCAGAAGTGAATGCTCACCTGACCGCGCCGCTGTCTCGTGAAGCTAACGGTGAAGACCTGCTGCGTCGCCCGGAAATGACCTACGCACAGCTGACCTCTCTGACGCCGTTCTCACCGGCGCTGGACGATGTACAGGCGGCGGAACAGGTTGAAATCCAGGTGAAATACGAAGGTTATATCGCGCGTCAGCAGGATGAGATCGAAAAACAGCAGCGCAATGAAAATACGCTGCTGCCTGAAACGCTGGACTATCGCCAGGTTAACGGTTTGTCCAATGAAGTGATCGCGAAACTTAACGATCACAAACCGGTTTCTATCGGCCAGGCGTCACGCATTTCCGGGATCACCCCGGCGGCAATCTCTATTTTGCTGGTATGGCTGAAAAAACAAGGTCTGCTGCGCCGCAGCGCGTAATGATTGAACATTGCCCGGTGGCGCTATGCTTACCGGGCCTACTTTGTAGGTCGGATAAGGCGAAGTCGCCATCCGGCAGATTATCGCTAACAGGTATTCTCTGTGCTCAACAAACTCTCTCGACTGCTGAATGAAGCAGGCATTTCCCTCTCCGATCACCAGAAAAATCAGCTTGTCGGCTATGTCGATATGCTGCATAAGTGGAACAAGGCGTACAACCTGACGTCGGTGCGCGATCCGAACGAGATGCTGGTTCGCCACATCCTCGACAGCATTGTGGTGGCACCGTCGCTGAAAGGTGAACGTTTTATCGATGTCGGTACCGGGCCGGGCCTGCCGGGTATTCCGCTGTCTATCGTGCGTCCGGATGCGCACTTCACGCTGCTCGATAGCTTGGGCAAGCGCGTTCGCTTTCTGCGCCAGGTTCAGCACGAACTGAATCTGGACAACATCACGCCGGTGCAGAGCCGCGTTGAAGCATTCCCCGCTGAGCCGCCGTTTGACGGTGTCATCAGCCGCGCCTTCGCCTCGCTGACCGATATGGTGAACTGGTGTCATCATCTCCCGGGTGCGGAAGGGCGCTTCTACGCGCTGAAAGGGCAGCTGCCGGAAGATGAAATTGCGCAACTTCCAGAGGGATTTAGCGTGGAGTCCGTGGTCGAATTACGGGTTCCTCAGTTGGAAGGGGAGCGTCATTTGGTGATTATTGCACCAAACAAAATTTAATTTTTATCAAAAAAAGTAGAAAAAAAAGGCGGGTTCAGGTGTTAACAAACTGGCGACACTGCCCGCCGTTGTATGACTGAATTTTACTAGGACTTAACCTGTTTTTATCTTATCGATAACCAAGCTTTTTTTGTTAATGATGAGAATAGTAAACGTGGAAAATATCAGTCTGCTATAAATCAGCAGGTAAGTCATTTGTTCATGTTAATAATTTATTATAAATGTCAACGAATGGTTTTTGTTCTGTATCTACGTTTTTTTAAAAGAGTACTCAGATTTAGCCTTAGATATCAAAACGATGAGAACTCATATTTTGCGACGTTGATACAGAAGCCAGGCGCTAAAATGTTTAATATGTGATCTTGTGCACGCTTTATAGTCACTGTTTTCGCTGTATTTGCACTTTTGTACGATCGTTCACACTTTGACGAAAAGTAGGAAAATAGCGCGAATGAAAAATATTTAAATATTTATTCACCTTTTGGCTACTTATTGTTTGAAATCACGAGGCACCACCGTATAATTTGACCGCTTTTTGATGCTTGACTCTGAGCTTTAAAGAACGTTTTATACGACACGCGGCATACCTCAAAGGGAGCAGGAGTTCAAACGTGATGTCTATGTCGCTCGTGAGTCGAAATGTTGCTCGTAAGCTTCTGTTCATTCAGCTTCTGGCAGTGATAGCAAGTGGATTGCTGTTCAGCCTTAAAGACCCCGTCTGGGGCATCTCCGCCGCGTGTGGAGGCCTGGCAGTGTTACTGCCTAATATGTTGTTTATGATTTTTGCCTGGCGTCACCAGGTGCATACACCCGCGAAGGGCAAAGTGGCCTGGACGTTCGCCTTCGGCGAAGCGTTCAAGGTGCTAGCGATGCTGGTGTTACTGATTGTGGCGCTGGCGGTTTTAAAGGCGGTATTCTTACCGCTGATCGTTACATGGATTTTGGTGCTAGTGGTTCAGATACTGGCGCCCGCTGTAATTAACAACAAAGGGTAAAAGGCATCATGGCTTCTGAAAATATGACGCCGCAGGAATACATAGGACACCATCTGAATAACCTTCAGCTGGACCTGCGTACTTTCTCGCTGGTAGATCCGCATAACCCCCCAGCCACCTTCTGGACGCTCAATATTGACTCCATGTTCTTCTCGGTGGTGCTGGGTCTGTTGTTCCTGCTTATGTTCCGTAGCGTTGCCAAAAAAGCGACCAGCGGCGTACCAGGTAAATTTCAGACCGCGATTGAGCTGGTAATCGGCTTCGTTCATGGCAGTGTCAAAGACATGTACCATGGCAAAAGCAAGGTTATCGCTCCGCTTGCCCTGACGATCTTCGTCTGGGTCTTCCTGATGAACCTGATGGACTTACTGCCTATCGACCTGCTGCCGTATATTGCTGAGCATATACTGGGCCTGCCGGCGCTGCGCGTGGTTCCGTCTGCGGACGTAAACATCACCCTGTCTATGGCACTGGGCGTGTTTATCCTGATTCTGTTCTACAGCATCAAAATGAAAGGCATCGGTGGCTTCGCGAAAGAGCTGACACTGCAGCCGTTCAATCACTGGGCATTTATTCCTGTCAACTTAATCCTTGAAGGGGTAAGCCTGCTGTCCAAACCAGTATCTCTGGGTCTGCGACTGTTCGGCAACATGTATGCCGGTGAGCTGATTTTCATTCTGATTGCTGGTCTGTTGCCGTGGTGGTCACAGTGGATTCTGAATGTGCCGTGGGCCATTTTCCACATCCTGATCATTACGCTGCAAGCCTTCATCTTCATGGTTCTGACGATTGTCTATCTGTCGATGGCGTCTGAAGAGCATTAATTTACCAACACTACTACGTTTTAACTGAAACAAACTGGAGACTGTCATGGAAAACCTGAATATGGATCTGCTGTACATGGCTGCCGCTGTGATGATGGGTCTGGCGGCAATCGGTGCTGCGATCGGTATCGGCATCCTCGGGGGCAAATTCCTGGAAGGCGCAGCGCGTCAACCGGATCTGATTCCTCTGCTGCGTACTCAGTTCTTTATCGTTATGGGTCTGGTGGATGCTATCCCGATGATCGCTGTAGGTCTGGGTCTGTACGTGATGTTCGCTGTCGCGTAGTAAGCGTTGCTTTGAATTAAGTAAGAGCAATATCAGAACGTTAACTAGATAAGAGGCATTGTGCTGTGAATCTTAACGCAACAATCCTCGGCCAGGCCATCGCGTTTGTCCTGTTCGTTCTGTTCTGCATGAAATACGTATGGCCGCCGTTAATGGCAGCCATCGAAAAACGTCAAAAAGAGATTGCTGACGGTCTTTCTTCTGCAGAACGAGCTAAAAAGGATTTGGACCTTGCACAGGCCAATGCGACCGACCAGCTGAAAAAAGCGAAAGCGGAAGCCCAGGTGATCATCGAGCAGGCGAACAAACGTCGTTCTCAGATCCTGGACGAAGCTAAAGCTGAAGCAGAGCAGGAACGTACTAAAATCGTGGCACAGGCTCAGGCAGAAATTGATGCCGAGCGTAAACGTGCTCGCGAAGAGCTGCGTAAGCAAGTCGCTATCCTGGCTGTTGCTGGCGCCGAGAAGATCATCGAACGTTCCGTGGATGAAGCTGCTAACAGCGACATCGTGGATAAACTTGTCGCTGAACTGTAAGGAGGGAGGGGCTGATGTCTGAATTTGTTACGGTAGCTCGCCCCTACGCCAAAGCAGCTTTTGACTTTGCCGTCGAACACAAAAGCGTAGATCGCTGGCAGGACATGCTGGCGTTTGCCGCCGAAGTGACAAAGAACGAACAAATGGCAGAGCTTCTGTCTGGCGCACTGGCGCCGGAAACGCTCTCTACGTCGTTTATCGCTGTATGCGGTGAGCAACTGGACGAAAACGGCCAGAACCTGATTAAGGTCATGGCTGAAAACGGTCGTCTTAAAGTGCTCCCTGATGTTCTTGAGCAGTTCGTGCATCTGCGCGCCGCGAGTGAAGCTACCTCTGAGGTAGACGTTATCTCCGCCAATGCGTTGAATGAAGAACAGCTCGCGAAAATCACCGCCGCGATGGAAAAACGTCTGTCACGCAAAGTTAAGCTGAATTGCAAAATCGATAAGTCTGTAATGGCAGGCGTTATCATCCGTGCGGGTGATATGGTCATTGACGGTAGCGTACGCGGCCGTCTTGAACGCCTTGCAGACGTCTTGCAGTCTTAAGGGGACTGGAGCATGCAACTGAATTCCACCGAAATCAGCGAACTGATCAAGCAGCGCATTGCTCAGTTCAATGTTGTGAGTGAAGCTCACAACGAAGGTACTATTGTTTCTGTAAGTGACGGTGTTATCCGCATTCACGGCCTGGCCGATTGTATGCAGGGTGAAATGATCTCCCTGCCGGGTAACCGTTACGCTATCGCACTGAACCTGGAGCGCGACTCTGTAGGTGCTGTAGTCATGGGCCCGTACGCTGACCTTGCCGAAGGCATGACCGTCAAGTGTACTGGTCGTATCCTGGAAGTTCCGGTTGGCCGTGGCCTGCTGGGCCGTGTGGTTAACACCCTGGGTGCACCAATCGATGGTAAAGGCGCGCTGGACAACGACGGCTTCTCCGCCGTTGAAGCTATCGCACCAGGCGTAATCGAACGTCAGTCCGTTGATCAGCCAGTTCAGACTGGTTATAAATCCGTTGATGCCATGATCCCAATCGGTCGTGGTCAGCGTGAACTGATCATCGGCGACCGTCAGACCGGTAAAACCGCGCTGGCAATCGACGCCATCATCAACCAACGTGATTCCGGCATCAAGTGCGTCTACGTGGCTATCGGCCAGAAAGCGTCCACCATTTCTAACGTGGTACGTAAACTGGAAGAACACGGCGCGCTGGCTAACACCATCGTTGTTGTGGCAACCGCGTCTGAATCCGCTGCACTGCAATACCTGGCACCGTATGCCGGTTGCGCAATGGGCGAATACTTCCGCGATCGCGGCGAAGATGCGCTGATCATTTACGATGACCTGTCTAAACAGGCTGTCGCATACCGTCAGATCTCCCTGCTGCTTCGTCGTCCACCAGGACGTGAAGCATTCCCGGGCGACGTATTCTACCTCCACTCCCGTCTGCTGGAGCGTGCTGCGCGTGTTAACGCCGAATACGTTGAAGCCTTCACCAAAGGTGAAGTGAAAGGGAAAACCGGTTCACTGACCGCTCTGCCGATTATCGAAACCCAAGCGGGTGACGTTTCTGCGTTCGTTCCGACCAACGTAATTTCCATTACCGATGGTCAGATCTTCCTGGAAACCAACCTGTTTAACGCCGGTATTCGTCCTGCGGTTAACCCGGGTATCTCCGTATCCCGTGTAGGTGGTGCAGCACAGACCAAGATCATGAAGAAACTGTCCGGTGGTATCCGTACCGCGCTGGCACAGTATCGTGAACTGGCAGCGTTCTCCCAGTTCGCCTCTGACCTTGACGATGCAACCCGTAAGCAGCTGGACCACGGTCAGAAAGTAACTGAACTGCTGAAACAGAAACAGTATGCGCCGATGTCCGTCGCGCAGCAGTCTCTGGTTCTGTACGCAGCAGAACGTGGTTATCTGGCGGATGTTGAACTGGCGAAAATCGGTAGCTTCGAAGCCGCTCTGCTGGCTTACGTTGACCGTGATCACGCTCCGTTGATGCAAGAGATCAACCAGTCTGGTGGCTATAACGACGAAATCGAAGGCAAGCTGAAAGGCATCCTCGATTCCTTCAAAGCAACCCAATCCTGGTAAAGTCTGACGGCCTGTCTTAGGGCAGGCCGTAGGCATTGAGGAGAAGCTCATGGCCGGCGCAAAAGAGATACGTAGTAAGATCGCAAGCGTCCAGAACACGCAAAAGATCACTAAAGCGATGGAGATGGTCGCCGCTTCCAAAATGCGTAAATCGCAGGATCGCATGGCGGCCAGCCGTCCTTATGCAGATACCATGCGCAAAGTGATTGGTCACCTTGCGAACGGTAATCTGGAATATAAGCACCCATACCTGGAAGAACGCGACGTTAAGCGCGTGGGCTACCTGGTGGTGTCTACCGACCGTGGTCTGTGCGGTGGCTTGAACATTAACCTGTTCAAGAAACTGCTGGCGGATATGAAGGCATGGACCGAGAAAGGCGTTCAGTGCGACCTCGCAATGATCGGCTCGAAAGGTGTGTCCTTCTTTAATTCCGTAGGTGGCAACATTGTCGCTCAGGTAACCGGTATGGGCGATAAACCTGCCCTGTCCGAACTTATCGGTCCGGTAAAAGTGATGTTGCAGGCCTACGACGAAGGTCGTCTGGACAAGCTTTATATTGTCAGCAACAAATTTATTAACACCATGTCTCAGGTGCCGACGATCACCCAACTGCTGCCGTTACCGGCTTCAGAAGATGATGATCTGAAACGTAAAACCTGGGATTACCTGTACGAACCCGATCCGAAAGCGCTGCTGGATACCCTCCTGCGTCGCTATGTCGAATCTCAGGTCTATCAGGGCGTGGTAGAAAACCTGGCCAGCGAGCAGGCCGCACGTATGGTGGCGATGAAAGCCGCGACCGACAATGGCGGCAGCCTGATTAAAGAGCTGCAGTTGGTATACAACAAAGCTCGACAGGCCAGCATTACTCAGGAACTCACCGAGATCGTCGGTGGTGCATCCGCGGTATAACCAGGTTAATTCGTAGAGGATTCAAGATGGCTACTGGAAAAATTGTCCAGGTAATCGGCGCCGTAGTTGACGTCGAATTCCCTCAGGATGCCGTACCGCGCGTGTACGAAGCTCTTGAGGTGCAGAATGGTAATGAAGTTCTGGTGCTGGAAGTTCAGCAGCAGCTCGGCGGCGGTATCGTACGTACCATCGCTATGGGTTCTTCCGACGGTCTGCGTCGCGGTCTGGATGTTAAAGACCTTGAGCACCCGATCGAAGTTCCGGTAGGTAAAGCAACACTGGGTCGTATCATGAACGTTCTGGGTCAGCCAGTAGACATGAAAGGCGACATCGGTGAAGAAGAGCGTTGGGCTATCCACCGCGCAGCACCTTCCTACGAAGAGCTGTCCAGCTCTCAGGAACTGCTGGAAACCGGTATCAAAGTTATCGACCTGATGTGTCCGTTCGCGAAGGGCGGTAAAGTCGGTCTGTTCGGCGGTGCGGGTGTAGGTAAAACCGTAAACATGATGGAGCTGATCCGTAACATCGCGATCGAGCACTCCGGTTACTCCGTGTTTGCGGGCGTAGGTGAACGTACTCGTGAGGGTAACGACTTCTACCACGAAATGACCGACTCCAACGTTATCGATAAAGTATCCCTGGTATATGGCCAGATGAACGAGCCACCGGGAAACCGTCTGCGCGTTGCTCTGACCGGTCTGACCATGGCTGAGAAATTCCGTGACGAAGGTCGTGACGTACTGCTGTTCGTCGATAACATCTATCGTTACACCCTGGCCGGTACTGAAGTATCTGCACTGCTGGGTCGTATGCCTTCAGCGGTAGGTTACCAGCCGACTCTGGCGGAAGAGATGGGCGTTCTGCAGGAACGTATCACCTCCACCAAGACCGGTTCTATCACCTCCGTACAGGCAGTATACGTACCTGCGGATGACTTAACTGACCCATCCCCAGCAACGACCTTTGCGCACTTAGATGCAACCGTCGTACTGAGCCGTCAGATCGCTTCCCTGGGTATCTACCCTGCGGTTGACCCGCTGGACTCCACCAGCCGTCAGCTGGATCCGCTGGTTGTTGGTCAGGAACACTACGACACCGCTCGTGGCGTTCAGTCCATCCTGCAGCGTTATCAGGAACTGAAAGACATCATCGCCATCCTGGGTATGGATGAACTGTCTGAAGAAGACAAACTGGTGGTAGCACGCGCACGTAAAATTCAGCGCTTCCTGTCCCAGCCGTTCTTCGTAGCAGAAGTATTCACCGGTTCTCCGGGTAAATACGTTTCGCTGAAAGACACCATCCGTGGCTTTAAAGGCATCATGGACGGCGAATACGATCACCTGCCGGAGCAGGCGTTCTACATGGTCGGTTCCATTGACGAAGCAGTGGAAAAAGCCAAAAAACTTTAACGCCTTAATCGGAGGGTGATATGGCAATGACTTACCACCTGGACGTCGTCAGCGCAGAGCAACAAATGTTCTCTGGTCTGGTCGAGAAAATCCAGGTAACGGGTAGCGAAGGTGAGCTGGGTATTTACCCGGGCCACGCCCCGCTGCTCACCGCCATTAAGCCTGGTATGATTCGCATCGTTAAACAGCACGGTCACGAAGAGTTTATCTATCTGTCCGGCGGCATTCTTGAAGTGCAGTCTGGCACCGTGACCGTTCTGGCTGATACCGCGATTCGCGGTCAGGACCTCGACGAAGCGCGAGCTCTGGAAGCGAAACGTAAGGCCGAAGAGCACATTAAGAGCTCTCATGGTGACGTGGATTACGCTCAGGCGTCTGCGGAACTGGCCAAAGCGATCGCTAAACTGCGCGTTATCGAGTTGACCAAAAAAGCGATGTAACACCGGCTTGAAAGTCAAAAAGCCAGTCTGGTTTCCAGACTGGCTTTTTTTATGTCTTGTTTTAATTTAAATGAAACTGAAAAGGTATTTTAAATATTTTGTGATTAAGGTCACAAAACTGTTGATCGAAAAAATCTGGAGGAGTAGACTTCGTTTTGTGAGTTGAGTCACAAAAAATATCACTACTATCGCAGGATAAAAATCATGAAACTGATCAACAAAATCATCGCTCTCTTCAGCTCTATGAACATCTCTTTCGGTACTTTCAACCTGTAAGGTTGATGACCGCACTGACCGCCTCACCTGTAGGTCAGATGCCGTTCTGTTAAGCGCTGTACCGCTAACGAAAACCACAACACACGCGGTGTAAACAGAACCCAAAACGAAGAAGGTCGCCTCACGGCGACCTTTGTATTTTGTAGGCCGGATAAGCCGTTTACACCATCAACCGGCAATGTGCTCGCGGCATACCTGATGGCGCTGCGCTTACCAGGCCTACATGACAGACCACATTAATCCTTAGTCAGGAAATTCCCGGTATCAAAACTGCCGTCCGCATTACGCTTCAGCGGCTGCGGTAATGACAGCGACTGGAAGTCTTCCGCGCGCAGTTCCTTCCCTTCGGTATTCACGCTTTTACCCTGCTCGATAAAGTAGTTGGTGGCATCGATATTACCGACAACGGCATCATCGTATTTCCCCGGCTGGCTGCGCAGCGAAATGTTGTCGCTGAACACGCCCTGGGTGGCGGGATCGCCGTAAGGACTCGGGCGGAAGATAAAGTTGAAGCGCTGGTTATCGACCGCAACGTTGTTGACGACCACCAGCTTGCCCGGGTTGAAGTTATCGGTGAAGCCATCGAGATGGTTGCCAACCGCAATACTATTGCGGATCTCATGGGCGACCGGCTGGCCTTCGCCGCCTAGCTTAAAGCCATTGCTGGTATTATTACGGGCGATGGAGTTTTCAATCACGACCACGCCGTTGGCACCGTCTTCAATCTTGTTGAACAGGTCGTACCCATCGTCAATGTTATCATGGGAATAGCAGCCTTCCAGTCGGTTACCCTCACCCACGCGCATCTTCACGGCGAAGCCGTCGGCGTTAATCTTACCCGGGTCTTCGTTGCTATAAGACTCGGAATTCACCACCCGGTTGTAGCTGGCCCACAGCGGGCGACCAATCTTATCTGCCGAAGATATCTGAATCCCGGTATCGTCATTACGGTAAGCGGTGACGTTTTCAATCAGGTTGTGGCTCCCCTGAATACGCAGACTCTTATCGGTGATATCGATACCGCGCAGCGTCCAGTAGTGGCCGTCCAGCAGCATACCGTGGATAACCGCCTTTCCGGATGCCTCTAGCGTTTTATGGCCGTTTTCAAGGCCGCTAGCAGACAGCGGAATATCGGTCTTCGGGTAATCACCCGCAGCGAGCACAATTTTTCCGCCCGGTGGCACTAGCTCAATTGCCGTTTTCAAATCTAATGGCGAACCCTCAGTGCCTTTGGCGTCGGCCTTGCCGTCTGCTGCCGCATACAGCGTGGTAGCCGTAATGCCTTTTTCCTGGCTTACGGTCAGCTGCTGCTCAACCGGTGAACGATCTTTTCCGCTGGTGGGGGTGAAGCTAATCTGGAACGTATTGTTGTCTTTCAGCCGAGCCGGCAGGGTGAACATTTCGCCAGCTTTAACCGCTTTATTCTCCCCGATCACCACTTCATTTTGCCGTACGGTGAACTGCCCGTCGTAGTTAGCACGTGCCTGGAGGGTATACGTTGGCGTCTGACTCTTACTGCCAGAGGCTATCTGCATTACCACCGGCCACGATTTGGCGACGAAAGGTTTAGAGGCGACGGTTTGGGCCGCTGAGGTGGTTAATGACGCGTTGCTGACGGTAATCCTGGCATTACGTGATGCAAAGAAGCCGACGTAATATTGTTGCTTATCCTGAACGGAAATGAGATCGGCATGTGGTACGCGTTCGCTCACCCACTCTTCGCTATTGGCTGGAGCCCAGGCGGTGATGAAGCCGTCGTTGGTGCGTTCGAGCTTGAGGCGGAAGGTTGGTGATTGGTGAAGATCGATCCCCTCTTTATAGCTGACCTTTTTGATCTCAGAACCGGCGTTGCCCCACGGTTGAGTAATACCGTTACGTGCAATCGCCTGGAGCTTCACGCGGTAATCATCCTTTTTATCCTGCGTCATGATGGCGTTCATCACCATATTTGACGCAGCGGGGAACTCTTCATAGCCTTCTTTCAGCGGCTCCTGGCGCGGAATACCGATGATATCGCGCACCAGCAGGCCTGCGCCTTCCTGTGCTGCTGGCCTGGCGCCATTTTCCGGACCGAACTGATCCACGGTGACCGTTGCCGAAAGAACAAAGTTCTTATCGGTAGGCAGTGTGGTGTAGAAGAAGGTCAGGCCATCATGAGAGTTGGCGATTTTTCCGCCGCGGCTTTCAATGGTGATGGGTTTACTGAGATCGGCAATTTGCTGTGGTGTCAGCGTCTTACCGTCGATGGTAACGTTATTCACGCCCACTTTCTCCGCCAGTACGTTGGAGGAGAAGTTGACGTCGGTGGACTGCCCAAAAGCGATCGCTTTCCATTGCTGGGGCGTCTGGGCCTGCGCGGAGAGAGAGAGCGCTGCGCTACAGAGGGTAAGAGCCAGAGGTATCTTCTTGTTCATATTATCTTCCTGAATGGTTGAGCGCCGTAATTATCACCAAATCAAAACGCTGTTTCTTTTTTGTTCGTCACAATAATGAGTAAATAAAACGCTGTTTTAATTAGACGCGTTCTTTATTCAGGTGGCAAAAAAACAGGATAAGCAGTGAGATAGCGTAGAATCAGACTGTTGGTCTGATTTCTTACAAGACAAATGGATTTGATATGGACGAAAATAAGGAAAGAAAAACAGTGCTAAAGGGAATGTTGAACGTTTTATCGGCAGGCCATTTCATGCTGCAAAATATGTAGAATTTTCAACGATAACCCGGTTTACTTCATACTTAATCTACAGACAGGATACCTATGTCTAACCGTACCATGAGCGTTGTGATCCTTGCCGCTGGCAAAGGCACACGCATGTATTCCGAACTTCCGAAAGTGCTGCACACCCTGGCGGGAAAACCCATGGTGCAGCATGTCATTGACGCCGCTAACCATGTCGGCGCGAACCAGGTGCACCTGGTGTACGGCCACGGTGGCGATTTACTGAAGCAAACCTTAACGGAAGGTAACCTGAACTGGGTGCTTCAGGCTGAACAGCTGGGTACCGGCCACGCCATGCAGCAGGCGGCACCGTTCTTTGCTGATGACGAAGATATTCTGATGCTGTACGGCGATGTGCCGCTGATCTCGGTGGAAACGCTGCAGCGCCTGCGTGAAGCGAAGCCGCAGGGCGGCATTGGTCTGCTGACGGTCGTGCTCGACGATCCAACCGGCTATGGCCGTATTACCCGCGAAAACGGCAAAGTTTCTGGCATCGTGGAGCAGAAAGATGCGAGTGAAGAGCAGCGCCAGATTCGTGAAATTAACACCGGCATTCTGATTGCGAACGGTGCCGATCTCAAACGCTGGCTGGCGAAGCTCGACAACAACAACGCGCAGGGCGAGTTCTATATCACCGATATTATCGCGATGGCGTACCACGAAGGGCGTGAGATTGCAGCGGTTCATCCGGCGCGTATCAGTGAAACCGACGGCGTGAATAACCGCCTGCAGCTGTCACGTCTTGAGCGTATTTATCAGTCCGAACAGGCAGAAAAATTGCTGCTGGCAGGCGTGATGCTGCGCGATCCCGCGCGCTTCGACCTGCGCGGCACGCTTACGCATGGTCGCGATGTTGAGATTGATACTAACGTTATTCTTGAAGGCAACGTCGTGCTGGGCAACCGCGTCAAAATCGGTACCGGCTGCGTCATTAAAAACAGTACCATCGGTGATGGCTGCGAAATTAGTCCATACAGCGTTGTAGAAGATGCCGTTCTCGAGGCGGCCTGTACTATCGGGCCGTTTGCTCGTCTGCGTCCCGGCGCTGAGCTGCTGGAAGGGGCACACGTCGGTAACTTTGTCGAAATGAAAAAAGCGCGTCTGGGCAAGGGCTCGAAGGCCGGTCATCTGACTTACCTCGGCGACGCGGAAATTGGCGACAACGTTAACATCGGCGCAGGGACTATCACCTGCAATTATGATGGTGCGAACAAGTTTAAAACCATTATCGGCGATGACGTGTTCGTCGGTTCCGACAGCCAGCTGGTGGCACCGGTCACCATCGGTAACGGCGTGACCATCGCCGCAGGAACCACGGTTACCCGTAATGTGGCCGATAATGAGCTGGTGCTGAGCCGCGTACCGCAGGTACACAAGCAAGGCTGGCAGCGTCCGGTGAAGAAGAAGTAGTTTTTTGTAGGCCTGATAAGGCGTAGCCGCTATCAGGCTGACAGGGGCGAGGCGATAACATAATCTCCCGCCCAACATGCAGTACCTATAAAAATAACCCCATTCTCTACAAGGCTCGGGGCGCCCGGTATACGGGCAACAGGTTGACCGACAACGCGTAAAAAATCGGAACATAAAACTATGTGTGGAATTGTTGGCGCAGTCGCGCAACGTGATGTAGCTGAAATCCTTCTTGAAGGGCTTCGTCGTCTGGAATACCGCGGATATGACTCTGCCGGTCTGGCCGTCGTCGATGGGCAAGGGCATATGACCCGCCTGCGCCGCCTGGGCAAAGTCCAGATGCTGGCACAGGCTGCGGAAGAGCACCCGCTGCCAGGCGGCACCGGTATCGCTCACACCCGCTGGGCAACGCATGGTGAACCTTCAGAAGGCAATGCGCACCCGCATGTGTCTGATCACATTGCGGTGGTGCATAACGGCATCATCGAAAACCACGAACCGCTGCGTGAAATGCTGCAAGCACGCGGCTATGTCTTCGTTTCAGCGACCGACACCGAAGTGATTGCTCACCTGGTGCACTGGGAAATGGAACAGGGCGGTACATTACGTGAAGCCGTGCTGCGCGCGATTCCGCAGCTGCGCGGAGCGTACGGTACGGTGATCATGGATTCTCGCGATCCGAGCACGCTGCTGGCAGCGCGTTCCGGCAGTCCTTTGGTTATCGGTCTGGGCATGGGCGAGAACTTTATCGCTTCTGACCAATTAGCGCTGCTGCCGGTCACCCGTCGCTTTATCTTCCTGGAAGAGGGCGATATCGCGGAGGTTACCCGTCGTACCGTGGCCATTTTCGATAAGACTGGCGCGGAAGTGAAGCGTCAGGATATTGAATCCAACGTGCAGTATGATGCGGGTGATAAAGGCATCTACCGCCACTACATGCAAAAAGAGATCTACGAGCAGCCGAACGCGATCAAAAACACCTTAACCGGGCGTATCAGCCACGGTCAGGTGGATCTGAGCGAGCTGGGGCCAGAGGCCGATGCGCTGCTCGCTAAGGTTGAGCACATTCAGATTATCGCCTGCGGAACGTCCTATAACTCGGGCATGGTCGCGCGCTACTGGTTTGAATCGCTGGCCGGTATGCCGTGCGATGTCGAAATCGCCTCTGAATTCCGCTACCGCAAATCAGCCGTGCGCCCGAATAGCCTGGTGATCACCCTGTCGCAGTCCGGAGAAACCGCCGATACGCTGGCAGGCCTGCGTCTGACCAAGGAGCTGGGTTACCTGGGCTCGCTGGCGATTTGTAACGTGGCGGGTTCGTCGTTGGTGCGCGAGTCGGATTTGTCGATCATGACCAAGGCCGGTGCGGAAATTGGCGTCGCGTCGACCAAAGCATTCACCACTCAGCTGACCGTTTTGCTGCTGCTGGTGGCGAAAATGGCGCGTCTGAAAGGTCAGGATGCGTCCGTTGAGCACGATATCGTCCACGGTTTGCAGGCGCTGCCGAGCCGTATTGAGCAGATGCTCTCGCAGGATAAACGCATTGAAGCGCTGGCAGAAGATTTCTCTGACAAGCATCACGCGCTGTTCCTGGGCCGCGGCGATCAGTACCCCATCGCACTGGAAGGGGCATTGAAGCTGAAAGAGATCTCCTACATTCACGCAGAAGCGTATGCGGCGGGTGAACTGAAGCACGGCCCGCTGGCGCTGATTGACGCCGATATGCCGGTGATTGTTGTCGCGCCGAACAACGAGCTGCTGGAGAAACTGAAATCCAACATCGAAGAAGTGCGCGCGCGCGGCGGTGAGCTGTATGTCTTCGCCGATCAGGATGCGGCGTTCAGCAACAGCGATAACATGCATATCATCGAACTGCCGCACGTCGAAGAGGTGATTGCGCCTATCTTCTACACCGTGCCGCTGCAGCTGCTGTCTTACCACGTGGCGCTGATTAAGGGCACCGATGTGGATCAGCCGCGTAACCTGGCGAAATCGGTGACAGTCGAATAAGGTATTACTCTCTGGTAAAAAAGGCCGCATAGCGGCCTTTTTTTATCGGTGACATGGCACAATAATCGTGTGATTTTTCGTTCGAAACTTAACCATGGCACAAAATGCAAATAAAATAGCGGAATAATGATTATTCTATTTTTATTTTTTTTGATATTGATTTCTTTAGCGTTATTTTAACTCCGGTATAAATTTATTCTGAATTATCATGCATTTTATGCAAAAATCTTAATGTATGTGTATAATTTAAGTATGTTATATATATATTTTGTTTTTGATTTTTGCGTGTGATATTGAAATATTACAATAATTCCATCGAGATAAATAAATTTTCATTCTGGAAATTAATTTATTTATCTTGTGACTAATTCGACTCCAGATGTATCATCCTCCTGCAATTAAACCTCTATGTATATTATCGATAAAAATAGTGGTTATTATAATCAATGTTTATGGAGTCTAAAATGAAAGGAAAATTAACGGCTATTTCTTTAGCATTGTCCTCAGTATTTTTTGTCGGACATGCGATGGCCTCTGATGGTACCGTCCACTTTCGTGGTGAAGTGATTGACAGTACGTGTGAAGTGACCGCAGATACCAAAGATCAGAGTGTCGACTTAGGTAAAGTAAACCGTACTGCATTCACCGGTGCAGGTTCTACCGCCGCGCCGACGGCTTTCCATATTGACCTGGAGAAATGCCCGGATACATATACCAAAGCGGGCGTTCGTTTCGATGGCACAGAAGCCTCTGATGGTAATGGCGACCTGGCTATTGGCGATCCGCTGAATACGACAACTCCTGGTGATTATACCGGTACTGAACCTGCACCGATTACCGCAACAGGTGTTGCCATCCGTATCTATAACAAAGCTGATAACTCTCAGGTTAAGCTGTATACAAAATCAGCGGAAACCCCGATTGTTGCGACTAAAGCGTCTATGCAGTTTGTTGCTCGTTATATTGCCACTTCTGCGACAGTGACTGCCGGTACCGCTAACGCCGATTCCCAGTTCACCGTTGAATATGTGAAGTAATACCAAGAGTCATTCGTTTCAATTGAATATTCATTGTTAATTAAATGGCGCTCGTTATTGTGCTATTGCTTTTTCTTTGTTATAGCGAGCGTCTTTTTTATTTCTGGATACATGTATGCCTGGTCATTATTTTAAAATAGTTCTGTTTATGGTCTTTTCATTTTATTCATCGGTGTCTTTTTCAGGTATCGTTGTTGGAGGCACGCGAGTTATTTTTCCAGGTAATGCACCCGATGCAACGATATCTATTTATAATAAAGAATCTAAGCTCCCTTATTTAATTCAGTCGTGGGTCGATCCATTTGACAAAAATGATAAGAGCAAACCGCCCTTTACGACAATTCCTCCTGTGTCGCGACTTGAGGCTGGGCAAGAAAAAATATTACGTATTATTAAAACAGAGGGCAATCTTCCTACCGATCGTGAATCTGTTTTTTGGTTTAATGTTAAAAATATTCCCCCGTCAACGAATAAAAAAGAGGGGAGCTCTCTTGAAATTGCTATTAAAACACGAATTAAGCTTTTCTGGCGTCCCGCGTCGATAACCATTACGCCGGAAAAGGCAGTAGCCAAAGTATCCTGGCAGCGTCAGGGAAATAAACTGATGGTGAATAATCCAACGCCTATTCATATCAATGTGATGAGCGTAATTGTTGACGGAAAAGATATCACCTTAAATATGATTAAACCGTTTGAAACGATAGCCCTGGACATTCCTGAAGGGACTGCTGGGCGTTCGTTGGTATGGCAATTTATTAATGATTATGGCGCGATCAGCGATCCGATAAAAAGGGCCCTTTAACTACCCGACAAGGACGTCACGATGATTGATTCAGGTCGTTATTTCATACTGGTTTCCGGCGTTTTTATGAGCGCTACTTTTCAGAGTATGGCGCAAGATTCATTATTTAACCCGAATCTTCTGGAGATCGATCACCCGGTTAATGTCGATATCCGTCAGTTTAACCGCTCAAATGCGCTTCCTCCTGGTAATTATAAGGTTGATGTAATCGTTAACGGTCGTTTTTTTGAACGACAGGATATTAAATTTATTCAGGATTCACCGGAAGGGGAGCTTCACCCCTGCTTTATTGCCATAAAGGATGTTTTATCTTCCTATGGTGTAAAAGTTAATGCGCTGAAGGAACTGAATGAAGCTGATAGTGAAGCGTGTATCAATCCGGTTCCCTTGATCGATGGCTCATCGTGGTTTTTTGATGCTAACAAACTGGCGTTGAATATTTCTGTTCCACAAATTTATCTGGATAGTTCGGCGGCTGATTATATCAGCCCCTCCCGCTGGGATCAGGGGATTAATGCGCTGATGGTTAACTATGATTTCTCCGGAGCACACACATTAAAATCCAATTATGACTCCTCTGAGGATGACAGCTATTACCTCAACTTACGCAACGGTTTGAATATCGGTGCCTGGCGGCTACGTAACTACAGCACCTTAAACGCGACGGAAAACAGTACTGAATACCACTCTATCAGTAGCTACGTTCAGCGAGATATTGCCGCGCTGCGTAGCCAGATTATGCTGGGTGATACCTGGACGGCGAGTGATGTTTTTGACAGCACGCAAATCCGCGGGGCGAGGTTGTATACCGACGATGATATGTTGCCATCCAGCCAGAATGGCTTTGCGCCAATAGTTCGTGGTATCGCTAAAAGCAATGCGACGGTGATTATCCGGCAGAATAATTACGTTATCTATCAGTCGGCAGTGCCGCAAGGTGCGTTTGAAATCACCGATCTGAATACCACCAGCGGTGGTGGCGACCTTGAGGTGACTATCAAAGAAGAGGATGGCAGCGAGCAGCATTTCACTCAGCCCTATGCTTCACTGGCCATTCTTAAGCGCGAAGGACAAACCGATGTGGACATTAGCGTCGGTGAAATGCGCGATGAGAGCGGTTTTACCCCCAACGTGCTACAGGCTCAGGTTCTTCATGGTTTGCCATGGGGCCTGACGCTGTATGGCGGCACGCAGATAGCGAATGATTATGCTTCTGCGGCGATGGGGATGGGTAAAGATATGGGCTCGCTCGGTGCGCTGTCATTGGATGTGACTCACGCGCATGCCAATTTTGACGATGGCGATGATGAAACCGGGCAATCTTATCGCTTTCTCTATTCTAAGCGTTTCGATGAAACCGATACGAATTTCCGTCTGGTTGGATACCGTTACTCCACGGAAGGATATTACACGCTCAATGAATGGGCATCCCGGCAGAATAATGATGAAGATTTCTGGATGACCGGCAACCGACGTAGCCGGATTGAGGGGACGTGGTCGCAATCTTTTGCCCGGGGCTACGGTAATATTTACCTGACGGTGAGCCGGCAGCAGTACTGGAAAACGGATAACGTCGAGCGGCTGGTTCAATTTGGTTATGCCAATACCTGGCGGCGTATTTCATGGAACGTTTCCTGGAACTATACCGATTCTGCCAATAGTTATACGGGTAGCGAGTCTAATGATAATGAGAACGACCATGAGCATATTTTTATGCTGTCGGTTTCGGTACCGCTTTCCGGCTGGCTGGAGAACAGTTACGTCAATTATTCGCTGACGCAAAACAATCATAATGACAGCACGATGCAGGTCGGATTGGGCGGTACCGCGCTGGAAGATCATAACCTTGCCTATAACGTTCAGGAATCATGGGTTAGCGATCCGCAAGACAGCTATAGCAGTAACGCCAGCCTGAGCTATGACGGTACCTATGGCTCAGTTAACGGTAGCTATGCCTATAGTCAGGATTCACAGCGCCTTAACTACGGGGTTCGCGGCGGTATTCTGGTTCACAGCGGCGGCATCACTTTTTCGCAAGAGCTAGGGGAAACGGTGGCATTGGTTGAAGCACCGGGGGCAGATGGCCTCTCAGTGGAGAACGCCACCGGCGTATCCACCGACTGGCGAGGCTATACGGTAAAAACGCAAATGAATCCGTATGATGAAAACCGGGTGGCGATCAACAGCAATTATTTCTCGCGCGCTAATGTCGAACTGGAAAATACCGTTGTCAATCTGGTACCGACGCGCGGCGCTGTGGTGAAAGCGACGTTTGTCACTCATGTTGGTTATCGTGTGTTGTTTACGGTAACGATGCCAGATGGTAAACCCGCGCCATTTGGCGCTATGGCCTCGGCGGATCTGGAGTCCGGCACGGTAACGGGGATTGTAGGTGATAATGGTGAGCTTTATTTATCCGGAATGCCGGCAGAAGGTCATTTTACGATTACGGGTAATCTTGGCACCTGTTCTGCACATTACCATTTTTCTGAACCGAAAGATAATGAACTGATTCAGGTTAAAGTTGGCTGCAAATAAAAAGGATATTAATTTGAGACTGGTTATCTGTTTTATATTTCTCACGTCTGCTATTTTTTGCAAAAATATATTAGCCGCCGACGTTTATTGTGAGGCAGATGGTGGAACGCATCATAGTATATTAACATTCCCCAATAAAACAATTAGTGCAACTCAAAATAAAAGTGGGCAAACATTTGAGCAGCATGTTGATAATGGAAATAGGTATCATGGGTTTTGCTACTGTACTAGTAATTTTAACTATGTTTATTATACTGCCGTGGAAAATTCCTCGTTAGCTAAATCAGGTGTGCGGAGTAATATACAATATTATAATCTTAATGAACATTTGGATGTGGGGATCTCCATCGCTATTCTCGGTAGAGGTTATATTAATGTTCCTTTTTCCAATCAACCTAACAATCCTGATGGCAAAAACACATGTACAGATAATAAAAAAATAGCGACTTTTGATAGTGGGTCAGATGCGATTATTTATTTTTATGTCAAGGAGCCATTTATTGGAAAAGTGACTATTCCAACTATGTTAATGGCTTCTTTGTATGGTAAAACGAACGCCACTGGTGCAGATAGTCCCACTGCGTTAGCCGATGTCTATATCCAGGGGGATATCACCGCTCCACAGGAGTGTGAAGTTAACGGTGGGCAAGTGATTGAAGTCAATTTTGAAAAAATACCGGCTTCTGAATTTTCGTCAACGCCGGGTTCGGCGATAACCAGCCGTAAAATTCCGATCAAAGCATCGGTGAAGTGTACGGGAATGGCGGCTGGGCAAGATGTTGAAGTTTCGCTACATGCGACGCAGACGGCGGCATCGCCCACAATGTTACAGACATCAAACGACGATGTTGGAATCAAGATTTATGATGAATACGATAAAGAAGTTGATGTGAACGGCGGGCGCATGGAAACAGATATGGGAAAACGTTCGCGTTTGGGTGAAGAAGATGGCGAGTTCAATTTCTCTGCCGCGCCCGGTAGCGCCACCGGCGCCAGGCCAAAACCCGGTACCTTTAACGCCAATGCCACGATCATCATGGAAATTAAAAACTAACGTCTTCAAGCACAACGGCTGTTTATGACAGCCGTTGTCATATTTGCCATTCTGAACCCGTCTTATTCAAAAAAAACAAGAATCTACGTGAATTATTTTTCATAATTATCAATTAGTTATGTTTTACGTGTTTGCTGTCATTAAACTGTCATAAACCTTACATATAACTGTCACCTGTTTGTCCTATTTTGCTCATCGTAGCCACTAAACAACGATTTACGAATTCTTGCAGGAGACATTATGAAAGTTATGCGTACCACTGTCGCAACTGTTGTCGCCGCGACCTTATCGATGAGCGCTTTCTCTGCCTTTGCAGCAGCAAGCCTGACGGGCGCGGGTGCAACTTTCCCTGCGCCGGTGTATGCCAAATGGGCGGATACCTACCAGAAAGAAACCGGTAATAAAGTCAATTACCAGGGTATCGGCTCCTCCGGTGGCGTAAAACAAATTACCGCTAACACCGTGGATTTCGGCGCATCTGATGCTCCGCTGTCTGACGAAAAACTGGCGCAGGAAGGCCTGTTCCAGTTCCCGACCGTGATCGGCGGTGTGGTGCTGGCCGTTAATATCCCTGGCCTGAAATCCGGCGAGCTGGTGCTCGACGGTAAAACGCTGGGCGACATCTACCTGGGTAAAATTAAGAAGTGGGATGACGAAGCCATCACCAAACTGAACCCGGGCGTGAAGCTGCCTTCTCAGAATATCGCCGTGGTCCGTCGTGCTGACGGTTCCGGCACCTCCTTCGTCTTCACCAGCTACCTGGCGAAAGTGAACGAAGAGTGGAAATCCAAAATTGGCGCGGGCTCTACCGTTAACTGGCCGACCGGTCTGGGCGGTAAAGGTAACGACGGTATTGCGGCGTTCGTACAGCGTCTGCCGGGCTCCATCGGCTATGTTGAATACGCGTATGCTAAGCAGAATAACCTGGCTTACACCAAGCTGGTTTCTGCTGATGGCAAACCGGTTAGCCCAACCGAAGACAACTTCGCTAACGCCGCTAAAGGCGTTGACTGGAGCAAAACCTTCGCGCAGGACCTGACCAACCAGAAAGGTGATAACGCGTGGCCGATTACCTCCACCACCTTTATCCTGGTCCACAAAGAGCAGAAGAAACCAGAGCAGGGCGCTGAAGTGCTGAAGTTCTTTGACTGGGCGTACAAAAACGGCGGCAAACAGGCTAACGAACTGGATTATGCCTCTCTGCCGGAAAGCGTGGTTGAGCAGGTTCGTGCTGCATGGAAAACCAACGTAAAAGACAGCAGCGGTAAAGCGCTGTACTGATGACGGTCGCCCGGCGGCAACGCCGGGCAGCTGTCAGCGTCGTGGCGGATTTTAAACTGGAAAGAGTGATTTATGGCTGCAACTAAGCCTGCTTTTAACCCACCGGGTAAAAAGGGTGACATGATATTCAGCGCGCTGGTAAGACTGGCTGCGCTGATTGTGCTATTGATGTTGGGCGGGATTATCGTTTCTCTGATCATCTCCTCCTGGCCCAGTATGGAGAAGTTCGGCTTCGCCTTCCTGTGGACCAAAGAGTGGGATGCGCCTAACGACATTTACGGCGCGCTGGTGCCGATTTACGGTACGCTCGTGACCTCCTTTATCGCGCTGCTGATCGCCGTTCCGGTGAGTTTCGGTATCGCACTCTTCCTGACCGAACTGGCGCCAAACTGGCTCAAACGCCCGTTAGGTATCGCCATTGAGCTGCTGGCGGCCATCCCCAGTATCGTGTACGGCATGTGGGGCCTGTTTATCTTCGCGCCGCTGTTCGCGACCTACTTCCAGGAGCCGGTCGGCAATATTCTTTCTAACATCCCGTTTGTCGGCGCGCTGTTCTCCGGCCCGGCGTTTGGTATCGGTATCCTCGCGGCCGGGGTTATCCTCGCCATCATGATCATCCCGTATATCTCTGCCGTGATGCGTGATGTGTTCGAGCAAACCCCGGTGATGATGAAAGAGTCGGCCTACGGCATCGGCTGCACCACCTGGGAGGTTATCTGGCGTATCGTTCTGCCATTCACTAAAAACGGGGTGATAGGCGGCGTCATGCTCGGCCTGGGCCGCGCGCTGGGTGAAACGATGGCGGTGACCTTTATCATCGGCAACACCTACCAGCTCGATAGCGCCTCGCTGTATATGCCAGGCAACAGCATTACCTCCGCGCTGGCGAACGAATTCGCCGAAGCGGAATCTGGCCTGCACGTGTCTGCGCTGATGGAACTGGGCCTGATCCTGTTTGCGATTACCTTTATCGTACTGGCCGCATCGAAGTTCATGATCATGCGCCTCGCGAAGAATGAGGGGGCACGCTAATGGCTACGCTGGAAATGCAAAACACCGCTGCGCTGGCAGAGTCCCGTCGCAAAATGCAGGCCAGACGCCGCATGAAGAACCGCATTGCGCTGACGCTCTCTATGGCCACCATGATCTTCGGCCTGTTCTGGCTGGTGTGGATCCTGATGGCGACCATCACCCGCGGGATCGATGGCATGTCGCTGGCGCTGTTTACCGAAATGACGCCGCCGCCAAACACCGCCGGCGGCGGTCTGGCTAACGCCCTCGCGGGCAGCGGCCTGCTGATTCTGTGGGCCACCGTGTTTGGTACCCCGCTGGGTATTATGGCGGGCATTTACCTGGCCGAGTACGGGCGTAAGTCCTGGCTTGCCGAGGTTATCCGCTTTATTAACGACATTCTGCTTTCCGCTCCGTCGATCGTTGTGGGCCTGTTTGTCTACACCATCGTCGTGGCGCAGATGCAGCACTTCTCCGGCTGGGCGGGCGTGATTGCGCTGGCGCTGTTACAGGTGCCGATCGTCATTCGTACCACCGAAAACATGCTGAAGCTGGTGCCGGATAGCCTGCGTGAGGCCGCGTATGCGCTGGGTACGCCGAAATGGAAGATGATCTCCGCCATTACGCTAAAAGCGTCTATCTCCGGGATCATGACCGGTATCCTGCTGGCGATTGCGCGCATTGCTGGTGAAACGGCACCGCTGCTGTTTACCGCGCTCTCGAACCAGTTCTGGAGCACCGACATGATGCAGCCCATCGCCAACCTGCCGGTCACCATTTTTAAATTTGCTATGAGCCCGTTTGCTGAGTGGCAGCAGCTGGCCTGGGCCGGGGTGCTGATTATCACGCTGTGCGTCCTGCTGCTGAACATTCTGGCGCGCGTCATTTTCGCGAAGAAGAAACACGGTTAAGTTTATTGCCTTGCCGGATGGCGGCGTAAACGCCTTATCCGGCCTACGAATGACATAGATGTAGGCCTGAAAGCTGCGCGCCATCAGGCATGATGAGGAAGAGATTGAGATGAGTATGGTTAACACGACACCGGGTAAGATTTCAGTACGTGACCTGAACTTCTACTACGGCAAATTCCATGCCCTGAAGAACATCAACCTGGATATCGCCAAAAACCAGGTGACGGCGTTTATCGGACCGTCGGGCTGCGGCAAATCAACGCTGCTGCGTACCTTCAACAAAATGTTTGAGCTTTACCCGGAGCAGCGTGCGGAAGGTGAAATTCTGCTGGATGGTGACAACATTCTCACCAACACCCAGGATATCGCCCTGCTGCGCGCCAAGGTCGGCATGGTTTTCCAGAAGCCGACGCCGTTCCCGATGTCTATCTACGACAACATTGCCTTCGGCGTACGCCTGTTTGAAAAGCTGTCGCGCACCGATATGGACGAGCGCGTGCAGTGGGCCTTGACCAAGGCCGCATTATGGAATGAAACCAAAGATAAACTGCACCAGAGCGGGTACTCTCTTTCCGGTGGTCAGCAGCAGCGTCTGTGCATCGCGCGCGGTATCGCCATTCGCCCGGAAGTGCTGTTGCTGGATGAGCCGTGTTCCGCGCTCGACCCGATCTCCACCGGGCGTATCGAGGAGCTTATCACCGAGCTGAAAGAGGATTACACCGTCGTGATCGTGACCCACAACATGCAGCAGGCTGCACGTTGCTCCGACCACACGGCATTTATGTATCTGGGCGAGTTGATTGAGTTCAGCAACACGGACGATCTGTTCACCAAGCCTGCGAAGAAACAAACTGAAGACTACATTACTGGCCGCTACGGTTGATCGGGAGAGAACTGTGGACAATTTAAATCTTAATAAACATATTTCCGGCCAGTTCAACGCAGAACTGGAAAGCATCCGCACCCAGGTCATGACCATGGGCGGCATGGTTGAGCAGCAGCTTTCTGATGCTATTACCGCGATGCACAACCAGGATAGCGAGCTGGCGAAGCGCGTTATCGACGGCGACAAGCACGTCAACATGATGGAAGTGGCGATTGATGAAGCCTGTGTGCGTATCATCGCTAAACGCCAGCCTACGGCGAGCGACCTGCGTCTGGTGATGGCGATTATCAAAACCATCGCCGAGCTGGAACGTATTGGCGATGTGGCGGACAAAATCTGTCGCACCGCGCTGGAGAAATTTTCCCAGCAACACCAGCCGCTGCTGGTCAGCCTGGAGTCGCTGGGCCGTCACACCGTGCAGATGCTGCACGATGTGCTGGATGCGTTCGCGCGTATGGATCTTGATGAAGCGGTACGTATCTACCGTGAAGACAAGAAAGTGGACCAGGAATATGAAGGCATTGTGCGTCAGCTGATGACCTACATGATGGAAGACTCACGGACGATCCCAAGCGTGCTGACCGCGCTGTTCTGCGCACGCTCCATCGAGCGTATCGGCGACCGCTGCCAGAATATCTGTGAATACATCTTCTACTTCGTGAAGGGGCAGGATTTCCGCCACGTGGGCGGCGATGAGCTGGACAAGCTGCTGGCGGGGAAAGATCCTAAGGAATAAGCGGCCGCCGGGAGCACCCGGCGCCGCTGTTGTAGGCCGGATAAGGCGTTACGCCGCCATCCGGCATTCTGCGTAATGCTGCATGATGGCGCTTCGCTTATCAGGCCTACGGTTTAACCGACAATATTCCACCCGCGCGCTTTCCACAGCGCAGGCAGTTCCGCGAGATCGGTAAACGTCGTCACCTTTGGATGGTTAATCGGTTTGTTGTGCGGGTCGGCGCAGAAGTAGAACACCTCCATGCCTGCATCAATGCCCGACTGGGCGCCAGCAGAGGAGTCATCTACCAGAATACAGTGCTCAACGTTGACGTTCATCGCCTTTGCCGCGTGGAACATCAGGGCCGGATCGGGCTTCCAGCGCTGGATATCGTAGCCGCTGAACAGCTTTTCCGGGAAATGATGCAACATGCCCAGCTTACCCAGCGAGTGCTGCATTTTACTGACCGGGCCGTTAGAGACCACACACATCGGTACGCTTACCGCATCCAACAGCGCGTTGGCGCCGGCAATCACCTCCAGCTCGGTGTCGAAGAGGCGTGCGACCTCGGCGCGATAAACCGGCTCCAGATCCGCTTTCGCCAGGTTAACCCCGTGCTCTGCGTTGATGATATCGATGATCTCGTAGAGCTTTACGCCCTTAAAACGTTTAAAAATCTCTTCCAGATCGAGCGTGATGCCAAATGTTTTGAACATATGGACGTAGGCCCGTGAACAGATCACTTCGCTGTCGACCAGCGTACCGTCACAGTCGAAAAAAACCGCTTCAACTCCGGACATGTCATTTCCTTTTTAACAAGTTTAACGTTTACCTGATGCTGAATTGAGAGACGCAATCGTTGCCGTATAAGCAAAACCAATGAAAAAAAATATCTCACAACCGCGCCTATTGTCGCATTTTGGTATAGGATAGCGACGAATTTTCCTCCCTTTCTGCGGAAATAGATAATGAGTCAACAACACACCACCCCGGCAACTTCCGGTCAGGGGATACTGGAGCGCGTGTTTAAACTGCGCGAGCATGGCACAACGGCACGCACCGAAGTGATCGCCGGTTTCACTACCTTCCTGACGATGGTCTACATCGTTTTCGTAAACCCGCAAATTCTTGGCGTTGCCGGCATGGATACCAGCGCGGTGTTCGTGACCACCTGCCTGATTGCGGCGCTGGGCAGTATCCTGATGGGCGTATTTGCTAACCTGCCGGTCGCGCTGGCGCCAGCGATGGGCCTGAACGCCTTCTTCGCCTTCGTGGTGGTGCAGGCCATGGGGCTGCCTTGGCAAGTCGGTATGGGTGCTATCTTCTGGGGCGCCATTGGCCTGCTGCTGTTGACCATTTTCCGCGTCCGCTACTGGATGATTGCCAATATTCCGGTCAGCCTGCGCGTGGGGATCACCAGCGGTATCGGCCTGTTTATCGGCATGATGGGGCTGAAAAACGCCGGCGTCATCGTCGCAAACCCGGACACGCTGGTTTCCATCGGTAACCTGACCTCGCACAGCGTCCTGCTGGGCGTGCTGGGCTTCTTTATCATTGCGATTCTGGCGTCGCGCAATATCCACGCGGCGGTGCTGGTGTCTATCGTAGTCACCACTCTGCTGGGCTGGATGCTGGGCGATGTGCACTACAGCGGCATCGTCTCTGCGCCACCGAGCATCACCTCCGTGGTGGGCCACGTTGATCTGGCCGGGTCGTTTAACCTGGGACTGGCGGGCGTCATCTTCTCCTTTATGCTGGTTAACCTGTTCGACTCCTCCGGTACCCTGATTGGCGTAACGGATAAAGCCGGGCTGGCCGATGCGAAAGGTAAGTTCCCGCGTATGAAGCAGGCGCTGTTCGTCGATAGCGTGTCCTCCGTTGCCGGTTCCTTTATTGGTACTTCTTCCGTCACCGCGTACATTGAATCCTCCTCTGGCGTCTCCGTGGGCGGCCGTACAGGGCTGACGGCAGTGGTTGTGGGTATTCTGTTCCTGCTGGTGATTTTCCTGTCGCCGCTGGCAGGCATGGTACCGGGCTACGCTGCTGCGGGTGCGCTGATCTACGTTGGGGTGCTGATGACCTCCAGCCTGGCGCGCGTGAAGTGGGATGATCTGACCGAAGCCGTTCCGGCGTTTATTACCGCCGTGATGATGCCGTTCAGTTTCTCAATTACCGAAGGGATTGCACTGGGCTTTATCTCTTACTGCGTGATGAAAATCGGTACCGGTCGTTTCCGCGACCTCAGCCCGTGCGTGATTGTTGTCGCGCTGCTGTTTGTACTGAAGATTGTGTTTATTGACGCACACTGATGAAGTGAACCCTCACCCCATCGGGGTGAGGGTTTTTAAAGAACTTACGCTTTTACGCGCTGAATATACTCGCCAAACGCGGTCAACTGACCGGCCAGATGATCTAATGTACCTTGCTCGATCACTTCACCCAGCTGCGGGTCGACTTTGTTCTGAATCACGCCACCCATAAACTCCGGCTTGTTCATCACCATCGCATCCAGGAACACCAGAATCTGGCGCAGGTGATACTGACAGCGTGCGCCGCCGATAGCGCCCATCGAACTGGTCTGAATCAGTACCGGTTTACCGGACAGTGGCTGGTCCGGCATACGGGACAGCCAGTCGATAGCGTTCTTCAGCCCACCCGGGACGGAATAGTTGTATTCGGGCGTCACGATAACGACGCCGTCGGCCTGACGAATTTGCTCAGCCAGCGCCTCAACGCTCTGAGGGAACCCTTCTTCTTGCTGGAGATCGGCATCGTACAGTGGGATATCGCCGATGGACGGCAGTGCTTCAACGCTCATGCCCGCCGGGGCGATTTTCGGCAGGGTGCGTGCCACCATACCGTTAAATGAACCTTTGCGCAGGCTTCCCAATAACGTAACTACTTTCAACGCTTCAGACATGATTACTCCTTTGCATCATGAGGCTGTTTCCCAGCCGAATCAGTTGAGTATAAGCGCTTTCTCTGCCGGAAGGCTCGTGAATCTCATCAACCGCGCGGCCGGTTCGTTGGCCCGCGCCTGAGCGTCGGGCAGGCTGCGCCAGCCGTACTTACCGTCAAACTCCCATACCTTCAATTTTTCAATCGAGGGTGAGGCAGACAGCGACCACACCAGAATATCTTCTGCATCGCATATCGCTTCGAGCTGCTCGGTATGCGCGGCGCGCAGGCGGCCGGAGCCGGGCAGCAGCTGGAGCATTTGTGGGGAGTCGCGGTGAACGTCGCCGGTCATTTTCAGCACGCTCTGGCGCAGCGTAATCAGCTGTGCACGCGCTTCATGCGGGTCGTTCTGGTTGTTGATCCACAGATTTTCATTACTGGTAAAGCGGTAGTTTTCCATTATTGTGGCCTGCGGCGTGTTACGCAGCACGCGCAGCAGTTCCATATCCAGGCCGCAGCGGCCTTCGGTCGTTAGCGCTACGCCGACAATATTACCCGCATAGGAAATGGAAAAATCAGGCAGGTGGCTATCCTTAAAGTGCGGCTTGCCCTCATCAGGCGTGACAATTTCCGGTAATTCACTGATGCCATACAGCATAAACAGCAGCTCGGCTAACAGCGCGCGTGAAGCCAGGTAACGCGTGCGGCGGTGTGCCGGTAGCTGGCGTGCGATGTTATGGCTGGTGGATGATAGCCGAACCGACAGTAGATGCCCGTCCTTAAGGATCCCTCTTGCAAAGTGCGTCGCCATTTTTCGCTCCGTGATTAATGGACAGTGGTTTATAGGAGAGTAACATTTACGCTAGTTATGATCAGGTTTTACTGCCTAAAAATGCGATTGAAAAGGGGTATTACGAGACTTTTACACTTTCCCCTAACTGAAATGGACTATTTTTACGAATAACTCATCAGGAAACACCGAGATATAAGGCTTTAAGCGTTTCACGCAGCCAGATAATTTTCGGGTTGTGACTATTTCGTTTATGCCAGAGCAGGGTGAACGGCACCAGCAGCTTATCTTGCTGTGCGGCGTCGAATGGCAGGGGGCGAGCGACCAACGGCAGCTGGTGAAGTTGATTGTAATACTGACAGTAGCGCGGCGCGGTCGCCAGCATGGTGTGATCCGGCTGAGCGGCCATAAACAGCGACTGCTCGAACCCCGGCAGGCTGAGGGCAATATTGCGCTCGCGGCCCATCTCTTGCAGGACATCGTCCAGCGCCCAGGTGTCGCTTTGCTCCCAGCAAATACTGATGTGGGGATAGCGCAGAAACGTCTCCAGGTTCCACTCTTCCTGCAGCGCCGGATGATCCTCACGCAGCCACACCCACGGAAGATCGGTGAATAGCACTTCGTAATCGATCGACAGCGGCAGCAGGCTTAGCAGCTCGCGGGATCGCGGATGGCTCTCGCGCCCGGTAAAACCGATGTCGACCTCACCGCGGATGATGGCGTCCAGTGAATCGTAGTCCCAGTTGCGGACTTTGATCGTGGCCTGTGGATAACGTTGATAGATCTGTTGTGACAGGGCGTTGAACAGGATCATGATCAGCGGCGATTCGGCCACCAGATCGAACTTCAGCCCACGCGGCGTTTCATGATGCGGCTTATCGAGCAGCTGGTTGGCCATCTGCATCCACTCCGCCAGGCTTTGCTCCATGCTAAACATCAGCGGCGTCGGCGTCAGCCCCAGCGGTGTGTTCACAAACAACGGATCGTCAAACCAGGCGCGCAGCTTCGCCAGAGATTTACTCACCGCCGACGGCGTGACGTTCATCCGTTTGGCGGTTTTGGTAACGCTGCGCTCCTGCATCAGGAGCTGCAGGCAAAGCAGAAGGTTAAGATCGAGGCTGGTGAGCGGTTTCTTCATGTGCAGACGCGGACCGGTTAGGAGCAACTGAAATAATCAGCATGATGCTCACTATGCTACAGCCAATCAGTATCCCGATCAGCATATTCAGCGCGTCGAAGCCAAGGATAGCCGCCAGCCAAATCCACAGCGATGAGCCGCACACCTGCGCAATCCCCAGCGCCGAGCTGGCGACGCCCGCGCGCAGGGAGAACGGGCCTAGCGCCTGGCTCATCGCCACGCCAAATCCCACCGAGAAACCGGCACAGATTAAGGTCAGCCCGAAGAGGGTGAACGCGTGGGTTGTCGCGAGAATTAAGACGATACCCGCGGCCAGGAATAACGTCTGTGAAGTGAGCATCAGCGTACGGGGTTTAAACAGACTCAGGGCGAACGGGGTAGAGAAGGAGACCGCCATGCTGATGCCTGCGGTCATCGCCATGGTGGTGGCGTATTCGCCGCGGTCGAAGCCCATCACTTCCATCAGCAGCACCGGAGAGGTGTTTACGAAGGTGAGGATCACCGACACGCTGAGGGTGGTTATCGCCAGGCGACTCAGGAAAAAGCGATTTAGCAGCGATTCGGCAGCGTGATGCTGCTGCGTCGAGGCCGTCAGAGCCGCTGGACGCGATTCTCGCAGGATAAATACCGACAGCAGGCAAACGACCACGCCCATGCCGATCATCGTGTAGAACAGGCTCTGCCACGGGTATTTGAGCATAATCAGGTGCCCCATGACCGGCGCCAGTACCGGCACGATACAGGTAATCCCGTTGAGCAACGACAGCACTTTAGCCCGACGGCGGTCGTCAAGCGTATCGCGCAGAATCGCGAAAGCCACCACGTAGCAGCAGCCCGCGCCGATGCCCTGAATAAAGCGGCCGACGAGAAACGGCGTGCCGCTTTCTGCCAGTGAGCAGAGAGCGGAGGCTGCGATGTAAATCAACGCGCCGACAATCGCGACCGGCTTACGTCCTGATTGGTCGGCAACTTTACCGGCAAACAACATGGCGGTGGCCATGCCGGCCAGATAGACCGAGAAGGCGATATGCAGCTGCGCTTCGCTGGCCTGTAAATCGGCCGCAATGCGGGGCAACCCGACCAGATACATATCGATACCGGCGGGATAAAGCAAAACTAAGGCAAAACTGCACAGAAGAAAGCGTGTCATAGCGACCTCACGGGAAATGTGGCGCTAAGCATACGGGGAGAGCGGTGATGTCACGAGTTGCCATTTGGGCAACAGTGATTTCCTGCTGGGAAATCACTTGTCGCCGGAGGGCGGCCTTGCCTTATCCGGCCAACGGGGCCTGTAGGCCCGGTAAGCATCGCGCCACCGGGCAACACACCGTTATTTACCGATACAGAAGCTGGAGAAAATCCGCCCTAGCAGGTCGTCGGAGGTAAATTCCCCGGTGATCTCACTGAGATTCTGCTGTGCCAGACGAAGCTCCTCTGCCAGCAATTCTCCGGCCCAGGCACCCAGAAGCTGGGCTTTACCCTGCTGTAGGTGTTCTGCGGCCTCTGAAAGTGCCTGCAGGTGACGACGGCGCGCCAGGAAACCGCCTTCCATATTGGTTTCAAAGCCCATGCTCTGCTTGAGATGGTTACGCAGCACGTCCACGCCTTCGCCGGTACGGGCGGAGAGGCGAACAAGTGAGTACTCATTCACTTCACTCAGACCCAGCGTCTCGCCGGTGATATCCGCTTTGTTACGCACCACGGTAATCGGCAGGTTTTTCGGCAGGCGGGCGATAAAGTCTGGCCAAATCTCTGCCGGGTCGGTGGCGCTGGTGGTGGTGCCGTCCACCATAAACAGTACGCGATCGGCCTGCTCAATTTCCTGCCACGCACGTTCGATACCGATACGCTCGACTTCATCGTTGGCGTCGCGCAGACCGGCGGTATCGATGATATGCAGCGGCATCCCGTCGATGTGGATATGCTCGCGCAGCACGTCGCGGGTGGTACCGGCAATATCGGTAACGATAGCCGCTTCACGTCCCGCCAGCGCGTTCAACAGGCTCGATTTCCCGGCGTTCGGGCGCCCGGCGATAACCACCTTCATCCCTTCGCGCAGCAGGCTGCCCTGGCGCGCTTCGGCGCGGACGGCGTCGAGATCGGCAATCACGGTATTAAGTTGCGCTTCGATTTTACCGTCGGAGAGGAAGTCGATCTCCTCGTCCGGGAAGTCGATGGCCGCTTCGACGTAGATGCGCAGGTGAGTAAGTGCTTCCACAAGGTGATTTACGCGGGTGGAAAATGCACCTTGCAGCGAGTTCAGCGCGGAGCGTGCGGCCTGCTCGGAGCTGGCGTCGATGAGGTCGGCAATGGCTTCAGCCTGGGCCAGATCGAGCTTATCGTTTAAAAACGCGCGCTCGGAGAATTCGCCCGGGTTGGCGATACGCACGCCCGGCAGCGTCAGAATACGTTTGAGTAGCAGGTCGAGGATCACCGGGCCGCCGTGGCCCTGAAGCTCCAGCACATCTTCACCGGTAAAGGAATTCGGGCCTGGGAACCACAGCGCAATGCCCTGATCCAGCGCGCTGCCATCGACGTCTCTAAACGGCAGGTAGTCGGCATAGCGCGGCTTTGGCAGCTTGCCCAGCACCGCCTGCGCCACGTCGCGAGCCTTCAGGCCGGAGATGCGCAGAATGCCCACCCCACCGCGTCCCGGTGGGGTAGCCTGGGCGACGATAGTGTCGTTATGGCTCATGGTTTGTCTCAACTTTGTTGCAATAAAAAAAGGCGGTCATTCGACCGCCCTTTGATTTTCGTTCCGTTTGCCGGATGGCGGCTTCGCCTTATCCGGCCTACAACCTACAACCGAATCAGGATTTTTTCTTCTCGCGGCTATGCAGGCCACGTTTTTCCAGACCACGGTAGATCAGCTGCTGCTGAATAATGGTTACCAGGTTGCTGACGATATAGTAAACCACCAGACCTGACGGGAACCACAGGAAGAACACCGTGAAGATGACCGGCATAAAGGTCATGATCTTCTGCTGCATCGGGTCGGTCACGGTAGTCGGAGACATCTTCTGGATGAAGAACATCGTCGCGCCCATGATGATCGGCAGGATGTAGTACGGGTCCTGTGCGGACAAGTCGTGGATCCACAGGATAAACGGCGCATGACGCAGTTCAACTGAGGCGCTCAGCATGTAGTACAGCGCAAGGAAGATTGGCATCTGAATAATCAGCGGGAAGCAGCCACCCAGTGGGTTAACTTTTTCCGCTTTATACAGGGCCATCATTTCCTGGCTCTGACGCTGTTTGTCATCGCCCAGACGCTCACGCATTGCCTGAATCTTCGGCTGCAGCATACGCATCTTCGCCATGGAGGTGTACTGCGCTTTGGTCAGCGGGTACATGATGCCACGAACGATAAAGGTGATAACGATGATGGAGAAGCCCCAGTTACCCAGGAAGCTATGGATCCATTTCAGCAGTTTGAACAGCGGCTGAGAGATGAACCACAGCCAGCCGTAGTCGACGGTCAGATCCAGGTGCGGCGCAACGGCGGCCATTTTGTCCTGAATTGCCGGGCCAACCCACAGGGTGCTCTGCAGTTTATCTGCCTGGCCTGGCTGTACCAGAACCGGCTGAGATTTGTAGCCAATCGCCACTACGCCGTTACCGAGGTTAGCGGTGTAGAAGTTATTGGTACCGTTGTTCTGCGGAACCCATGCAGTCGTGAAGTACTGCTGCAGCATGGCAACCCAACCGTTTTTGGTGTTGGTGTTCAGGTTCTCGTTATCAACGATGGTATCGAATTTATATTTTTCGTACTTAGAGTCAGACGTTGAATACGCTGCGCCACGGAAGGTGTGCATGGTAGACAGGCCGCCGGTCTGCGTATCACGCGCAGTAGGCAGGGCCGCAGTCTGCTTCAGCTGACCGAAGGTAGACACTTCCAGCGGTTTCTCGCCGGCGTTCTTCACGTCGTAGCCAACGTTCACCGCATAATCACCGCGTTTCAGGGTGAAAGTTTTGGTGAAGACGTTGCCTGCTTTATCGGTATAGGTCAGCGGAACGACGATTTCGTTCTGGCCATCGGCCAGTACAAACGCATCTTTATCGACGTTATACAGCGGACGCGGGCCATTAGCCGGGTTGTCCGGGCCGTCACGACCGGTTAAGCCGCTCTGTGCCTGATAGACAAACTGAGGAGTGGTTTCCAGTAACTGGAACGGTTCGTCAGACTTCAGCGTTTTTGGGTACGCCGGAAGCAGCGCTTGCTCAATATCACCACCGCGGGTGTTGATAGTCAGCTCAAGCACGTCAGTTTTAACCGTAATCAGTTTTCCTTGGCCACTGGCCGGTACGCCCTGGTCGGCGGCGCTACCCGCTGCTGTGGTCGTAGTCTGCGTGGTCTGCTGCTGGGTCTGAGGATTGTGGTCCTGTTCCCAAGCTTGCCAGATCATGAAAGACACGAACAACAAAGCGATGATAAGAAGATTGCGTTGCGAATCCATCGTTAGTGTTCTCTGGTATCAAATGGTCCGGGCGGGACGGGATCGTCACCACCAGGGTGTAAAGGGTGGCATTTTAATACGCGTTTCACTGTCAACCAACTGCCTTTTATCACTCCAAACCTGCGCAATGCCTCAATTCCGTATTGAGAACAGGTTGGGGTGAAACGGCAATGCGGCCCGAGTAGCGGACTAATCAGGCGCTGATAGACCCGAATCAGGCCTATCAGGAGCCGCGAGAAAGGCGACAGTGACGGCGCCATAATTTTTCCAACGCTTCCGAGAGAGCACGGTTATCGAGGTCGGCAACCCCTTTCTTCGCCACCACCACGAAATCCATTGGCGGGAGTTCATGCTGACGCAAACGGAAGCTTTCACGCGTCAGACGTTTAATCCGATTGCGTTCATGTGCGCGTTTAACGTTTTTCTTGGCGACGGTAAGACCGATACGGGGATGCCCCAGCGAATTCAGGCGGCCGAGGATGGTGATTTGCGGCGTGCCAGCCCGTTGTGGCTGCTGGAAGACGAATGTGAAATGATTGGGAGTTAACAAGCGTAACTCCCTGGGAAATGCTAGCTTAACCACTCGAGGGGTTAGCTTTATTACTTAGAAACGGTCAGACGAGAACGGCCTTTAGCACGACGACGTGCCAGAACCTGACGACCATTTTTAGTAGCCATACGAGCACGGAAGCCGTGAGAACGGTTGCGCTTCAGTACAGACGGTTGAAAAGTGCGTTTCATGGCGATTTCTACCTAAACTTGAATAAATTCAATGGCTTTATTGGATATCCGACCGAAAATTGAACGACGGACGCCGAAGCCATGGGTGATTAAAGAGGCCGGATTGTAATAATTGTACACTCCGGAGTCAATTCTCTTTCCTTATTTACCGCGTAAAAAACCGCGTTCGACCGCCGTTTTTTGCCCGGTAAATGAGCAGCGTCCCTCACCGAAATTCGAGCAGTACACGCCGGGTGGGGGATTATACGGGCTGCCCGTTAAAGCGCAAGGATCATCCTGGATCTTTGTTAGATCATTTAAGCAGAAATTTGTCGCTAGTCATTAATTTTTCCAATATGCGAAGGAAATCGTGCCTTCTCCTTGCCGGGATCGTTTACACTTAGCGCTTCTGGATCCACCCTGTGGATAAATCGGGAAGAATCTGTGAGAAACAGAAGATCTCTGGCGCAGTTTACGCTATGATCCTCGGCCCGATCGCGATCGGTGGATCGTAACAGGGGAAAATAACCGCGTTATTTCAGCAGAATGTCTGAAAGAGGCCGTTGAAAACCGCAGATAGCGGTTCGCACGTCACCCGCTTGCATCGGGTCTTTTCGACGTGTGCCAAAAATCACGAATTTTTAATCTTATACACAGCATCGTTCGGGCTGCATTTGCGCAGCGGCTGAATGAATCCCCGCCAGCATTCTGTTTTTCTGGTGGCAGGATCGTCAGAGGGTCGCCTACAGGCTTGCCTGAGGATGATGTGTATCGACTTTTTTCGAGTGGAGTCCGCCGTGTCACTTTCGCTTTGGCAGCAATGTCTTGCCCGATTGCAGGATGAGTTACCAGCCACAGAATTCAGCATGTGGATCCGCCCGTTGCAGGCGGAACTGAGCGATAACACGCTGGCCCTGTATGCGCCAAATCGTTTTGTGCTTGATTGGGTGAGAGATAAATACCTCAATAACATCAACGGCCTGTTGAATGATTTCTGCGGTGCGGATGCCCCGCAGCTGCGTTTTGAGGTGGGCACCAAGCCGGTAACCCAAACGCTAAGAGAAACGGCGAACGTCAGCGCCCCGGCGCAAACGGCACAGGTGCACGCCCCGCGCGTTGCGCCAGCCCCGCGCGCCGGCTGGGACAACGTTCCGGCACCCGCTGAGCCTTCTTACCGATCCAACGTCAACGTTAAACATACCTTTGACAACTTCGTCGAAGGTAAATCGAACCAGCTTGCCCGCGCAGCGGCACGCCAGGTGGCGGATAACCCAGGCGGTGCCTACAACCCGCTGTTCCTGTACGGCGGTACGGGTTTAGGTAAAACGCACCTGCTGCACGCGGTGGGTAACGGCATTATCGCCCGCAAACCGAACGCCAAAGTGGTGTATATGCACTCCGAGCGCTTTGTCCAGGACATGGTAAAAGCCCTGCAAAACAATGCGATCGAAGAGTTTAAACGCTATTACCGTTCCGTTGATGCGCTGCTGATCGATGACATCCAATTCTTTGCCAATAAAGAGCGTTCGCAGGAAGAGTTTTTCCACACCTTCAACGCCCTGCTGGAAGGTAATCAACAGATTATCCTCACCTCGGATCGCTATCCGAAAGAGATCAACGGCGTTGAAGATCGTCTGAAATCCCGCTTTGGCTGGGGTCTGACGGTCGCCATCGAGCCGCCTGAGCTTGAGACCCGCGTCGCTATCCTGATGAAAAAAGCCGACGAAAACGACATTCGTCTGCCCGGTGAGGTGGCGTTCTTTATCGCCAAGCGTCTACGCTCTAACGTGCGTGAGCTGGAAGGCGCACTGAACCGCGTTATCGCCAACGCCAACTTTACCGGCCGGGCGATCACCATCGATTTCGTGCGTGAAGCGCTGCGCGATCTGCTGGCGTTGCAGGAAAAGCTGGTCACCATCGACAATATTCAGAAGACGGTGGCGGAGTATTACAAGATTAAAGTGGCGGATCTGCTCTCCAAGCGACGCTCTCGCTCGGTAGCACGTCCGCGTCAGATGGCGATGGCGTTGGCGAAAGAGCTCACCAACCACAGTCTGCCGGAGATTGGCGATGCGTTTGGTGGCCGTGACCATACCACCGTGCTGCACGCCTGCCGTAAGATTGAGCAGCTGCGTGAAGAAAGCCACGATATCAAAGAAGATTTTTCCAATTTAATCAGAACACTGTCGTCGTGATCCTATGAAATTTACCGTAGAACGTGAACATTTATTAAAACCGTTACAACAGGTGAGTGGCCCGTTAGGCGGGCGTCCGACATTGCCGATTCTGGGTAACCTGCTGCTGCAGGTGGCGGACGGCACGCTGTCGCTGACCGGTACCGATTTGGAAATGGAAATGGTAGCGCGCGTGGCGCTGCTGCAGGCGCATGAACCGGGCGCGACTACCGTCCCGGCGCGTAAATTCTTCGACATCTGCCGTGGCCTGCCGGAAGGCGCGGAAATCGCCGTACAGCTGGAAGGTGACCGCATGCTGGTGCGCTCCGGCCGTAGCCGTTTCTCGCTGTCTACGCTGCCTGCCGCCGATTTCCCGAATCTCGACGACTGGCAGAGTGACGTCGAGTTCACGCTGCCGCAGGCGACGATGAAACGTCTGATTGAAGCCACCCAGTTCTCGATGGCGCATCAGGACGTCCGTTATTACTTAAACGGCATGCTGTTTGAAACCGAAGGTGAAGAGCTGCGTACCGTCGCGACCGACGGTCACCGCCTGGCGGTGTGCTCAATGCCGGTTGGGCAGTCGCTGCCGAGCCATTCGGTGATCGTACCGCGTAAAGGCGTGATTGAACTGATGCGTATGCTCGACGGCGGCGATACGCCGCTGCGCGTGCAGATCGGCAGTAACAATATCCGCGCACACGTTGGCGACTTTATCTTTACTTCCAAGCTGGTTGATGGTCGTTTCCCGGATTATCGCCGCGTATTGCCGAAGAACCCGGATAAACATCTGGAAGCCGGCTGCGATATTCTCAAGCAGGCGTTTGCTCGCGCGGCGATTCTCTCCAACGAGAAATTCCGCGGCGTGCGTCTGTACGTCAGCGAAAACCAGCTGAAAATTACCGCGAATAACCCGGAACAGGAAGAAGCGGAAGAGATCCTCGACGTGACCTACGGCGGTACGGAGATGGAAATCGGCTTTAACGTGAGCTATGTGCTGGATGTGCTGAACGCGCTGAAGTGCGAAAACGTCCGTATTCTGCTGACCGACTCCGTCTCCAGCGTACAAATTGAAGATGCGGCGTCTCAGAGTGCTGCCTATGTTGTTATGCCAATGAGACTGTAATGTCGCTCTCCCGTCTGTTGATCCGCGATTTTCGCAATATCGAAAACGCGGATCTTGCCTTATCCCCCGGCTTTAACTTCCTGGTTGGTGCCAACGGCAGCGGCAAAACCAGCGTGCTGGAGGCCATCTATACGCTCGGTCACGGCCGGGCGTTTCGCAGCTTGCAGATTGGGCGCGTCATTCGCCATGAGCAGGACGCTTTCGTGCTGCACGGCCGTTTACAGGGCGCCGAGCGTGAAACGTCCATCGGTTTGACCAAAGACAAACTGGGCGACAGCAAAGTGCGTATTGACGGCACCGACGGCCATAAGGTCGCCGAGCTGGCGCTGCTGATGCCGATGCAGCTGATTACGCCCGAGGGGTTTACTTTGCTCAACGGCGGCCCCAAATACAGAAGAGCATTCCTTGATTGGGGATGCTTCCACAATGAAGCCGGATTCTTCACCGCCTGGAGTAATCTCAAGCGTTTGCTCAAGCAGCGCAACGCCGCGCTACGCCAGGTGAGCCGCTACGCGCAGCTGCGGCCGTGGGATCAGGAACTTATCCCGCTAGCCGAGCAAATCAGCCGCTGGCGGGCGGAATACAGTACCGGTATCGCTGAGGATATGGCTGATACCTGTAAACAATTTCTCCCGGAATTCTCTCTCACCTTCTCCTTCCAGCGCGGCTGGGAGAAAGAAACCGATTATGCAGAGGTGCTGGAGAGAAATTTCGAGCGCGACCGTATGCTGACCTACACGGCACACGGCCCGCACAAGGCGGACTTCCGCATTCGCGCCGACGGCGCGCCGGTGGAAGACACCTTATCGCGCGGGCAGCTAAAGCTGCTGATGTGCGCGTTACGCCTGGCGCAGGGTGAGTTTCTGACCCGCGAAAGCGGCAGACGCTGCCTGTACCTGATAGATGATTTTGCCTCGGAGCTTGATGACGCGCGGCGCGGCCTGCTGGCCAGTCGTTTAAAAGCCACGCAGTCACAGGTTTTCGTCAGCGCGATTAGCGCTGAACACGTTCTGGACATGTCCGATGAAAATTCGAAGATGTTTACCGTGGAAAAGGGTAAAATAACGGATTAACCCAAGATTAAATGAGCGAGAAACGTTGATGTCGAATTCTTATGACTCCTCCAGTATCAAAGTCCTGAAAGGGCTGGATGCGGTGCGTAAGCGCCCGGGTATGTATATCGGCGACACGGATGACGGCACCGGTCTGCACCACATGGTATTTGAGGTTGTGGATAACGCTATCGACGAAGCGCTCGCTGGTTACTGCAAAGATATCGTTGTCACCATCCACAGCGACAACTCCGTCTCCGTACAGGATGATGGCCGCGGCATCCCAACCGGTATTCACCCGGAAGAGGGCGTCTCTGCGGCGGAAGTTATCATGACCGTCCTGCACGCCGGCGGTAAATTCGATGATAACTCCTATAAAGTGTCCGGCGGTCTGCACGGCGTAGGCGTCTCCGTAGTTAACGCCCTGTCGCAGAAACTGGAGCTGGTTATCCAGCGCGATAACAAAATTCATCGTCAGATCTACGCTCACGGCGTGCCGCAGGCGCCGCTGGCCGTCACCGGTGATACCGACAAAACCGGGACGATGGTGCGTTTCTGGCCGAGCTATGAAACCTTCACCAACGTCACTGAATTTGAATACGACATTCTGGCAAAACGTCTGCGCGAGCTGTCATTCCTGAACTCCGGCGTCTCTATCCGCCTGAAAGACAAGCGCGACGGCAAAGAAGACCATTTCCACTACGAAGGCGGCATCAAGGCGTTTGTTGAGTATCTCAACAAGAACAAAACGCCGATCCACCCGAATATCTTCTACTTCTCCACCGAAAAAGACGGTATCGGCGTTGAAGTGGCGCTGCAGTGGAACGATGGCTTCCAGGAAAACATCTACTGCTTCACCAACAACATTCCGCAGCGCGATGGCGGTACCCACCTGGCGGGCTTCCGTGCGGCGATGACCCGTACCCTGAACGCCTACATGGACAAAGAAGGCTACAGCAAAAAAGCCAAAGTCAGTGCCACCGGTGACGATGCCCGTGAAGGTCTGATTGCTGTAGTGTCCGTGAAGGTGCCGGATCCGAAATTCTCCTCCCAGACCAAAGACAAGCTGGTCTCTTCTGAGGTGAAATCAGCGGTTGAACAGCAGATGAACGAACTGCTGGCCGAGTACCTGCTGGAAAACCCGTCCGACGCGAAAATCGTCGTCGGCAAGATTATCGACGCGGCGCGTGCGCGTGAAGCGGCACGTAAAGCCCGTGAAATGACCCGCCGTAAAGGCGCGCTGGACTTAGCAGGCCTGCCGGGCAAACTGGCCGACTGCCAGGAACGCGACCCGGCGCTGTCCGAACTGTACCTGGTGGAAGGGGACTCCGCGGGCGGCTCTGCGAAGCAGGGGCGTAACCGTAAGAACCAGGCGATTCTGCCGCTGAAGGGTAAAATCCTCAACGTTGAGAAAGCGCGCTTCGACAAGATGCTCTCTTCTCAGGAAGTCGCAACGCTGATTACCGCGCTGGGCTGCGGTATCGGTCGTGACGAGTACAACCCGGACAAACTGCGTTATCACAGCATCATCATCATGACCGATGCGGACGTCGACGGCTCGCACATCCGTACGCTGCTGTTGACCTTCTTCTACCGTCAGATGCCGGAAATCGTTGAACGTGGCCATGTCTATATTGCTCAGCCGCCGCTGTACAAAGTGAAAAAAGGCAAGCAGGAACAGTACATTAAAGACGACGAAGCGATGGACCAGTATCAGATCTCCATCGCCCTCGACGGCGCGACCCTGCACACCAACGCCAGTGCTCCGGCCCTGGCTGGCGAACCGCTGGAACGCCTGGTGGCCGAGTTCAACGGCACGCAGAAAATGATTAACCGCATGGAGCGTCGCTTCCCGAAAGCGCTGCTGAAAGAACTCATCTATCAGCCAACGCTGGTGGAAGCGGACCTGTCCGACGAGCAGAAAGTCACTCGCTGGGTGAACGCGCTGGTGACCGAGCTGAACGAAAAAGAGCAGCACGGCAGCCAGTGGAAGTTTGATATTCAGCACAATGCTGAACAACAGCATTTCGAGCCGATTATTCGCGTGCGTACCCACGGCGTGGATACCGACTATGTGCTGGACAGCGAGTTCGTTAACGGTGGCGAATACCGTCGTATCTTCACGCTGGGCGAGAAGCTGCGTGGCCTGGTGGAAGAAGACGCGTTCATCGAACGTGGCGAACGCCGTCAGCCGGTGACCAGCTTCGAGCAGGCGCTGGATTGGCTGGTGAAAGAGTCCCGTCGTGGTCTCGCGATTCAGCGTTATAAAGGTCTGGGCGAGATGAACCCGGATCAGCTGTGGGAAACCACCATGGACCCGGACAGCCGCCGCATGCTGCGCGTGACCGTGAAGGATGCGATTGCTGCCGACCAGCTGTTCACCACGCTGATGGGCGACGCCGTTGAACCGCGTCGTGCGTTTATCGAAGAGAACGCCCTGAAAGCGGCGAACATCGATATCTAATCACCTTATGTATGTTGCAAACGGGCGGACCGATCTCCGCCCGTTTTTTTTTGCCTAATAAAACGTGACGCCCTGTTCTTTCATATGCTGATGCAGTTGCTTTGGTGGAATATTACCGACCGGACACTCTGTCTCCACCGCCAGTGCGGCGGCCACCCCAGCGGCTTGCCCCAGAGCAAAACAGGTAGGCATAACGCGGGCGGAAGAGAGTGCAACATGGCTTGCCGAGAGGATTCTTCCCGCGACCAGCAGCCGGTCGACGCCTTGTGGCACGAGGCAGCGATAGGGAATATCGTAACCATTGATTTTTCGTTCATCACAGACCTTTTCTCCCTGCGGGCTGTGAATATCAATCTCATAATTCGTTTGCGCCACCACGTCGGGAAAGCGGCGAGCATGCAGCAGGTCGTCCTCGGTAAGGGTGTAGCGCCCGCAAATACGGTGACTTTCGCGAACGCCGGTTTCAGCGGCAATATGGGAAAGAATATAGTTTTCGAAGCCGTTACGCTGGAGATAGTTAGCGACGGAGAAGACTTGTTTTATCCCTTCGGTTTCAGCATAGCTACTGTCGGCAATGGTGGCGCCGTTGCCCTTGATCCGGGTCATATTGACGATGAGCGTACCGTCGGGTTGGAGCTCCCACAGCAGACGTCGCCCCTGCGGTAGATCGGCAACTGTTTCATAGTGGTAGCAACCTTCTGGTAATATCTGCTGCACCGGTTGACCGGTATTTTGCATCTGAAACATCAGCGTCATGGGCTGAGTCAGACCATCGGATACTCTTCCCGTTTCATAAGGTACACCGGCAGAAATAGCCAGCTCCGCATTACCGGTGCAGTCGATAAACTGAGAACCTTGAATCACTTTCACACCTTCGCGTGTTTTGACCACGACGGCGGTCACTGCGCCATGGCTCACAATCGGCGTAATGAAATCGGTATGTAGCATGAGCTGGATATTTTCGCTTTCTACCATGCGATGAAGATGGTAACGCAGCAGCAGCGGGTTAAACTGAATTTTGAGTTTCTCCGGCTGGGTGTGTTGTGCCAGAAAATCGGGTCGTATGGCGGCGATAATCTCTTTATAGATCCCCGTCAGGTTGCCAACGGTCATAAAAATACTCACGTTGCCAAGTGTTGCCATACCGCCGAGCTGCCCTGAACGTTCAATCAGGATGACGCGCGCGTGACTGCGCGCCGCCGCAATCGCTGCAGCGACCCCGGCTGGCCCTCCCCCCACAACCACAACATCTGCTGTCGCATAAACGGGGGCCTGAAGCGCTATTTGCATCATTTCATTCATTTTTTGCTTACTCCACTGATTCAACGGCGCGATCGAAAGCGTCACGATATTCCCCAACGCGCATGCCAAAAATAATATGGTATTCATCGGGGGCGGGTTGGGTGACGCCTAAGGCATCACTAATGGTCTTCATTCCGGCGGCATCAACGTGCTGCGGTGCATTAATCTTTATTCGCAGACGTGAGATACAATTATTGATTTCTTTAATATTCGCTTTGCCACCGAGTTTGCGAAGGATTTCTGCGGCAACGTCATCCGTTGATTTATTTTGCCGCAGCAGTCTGGACGAGAGAATTTCTGCCGCTTTAGTCTCATCGTTATCGGCAGTGCCTTCCCGGCCTGGGGTCAGAACGTTAAATTTTTCGATATACCATTTAAAGGTGATGAGGTAGATAAAGAACAGGGCAATACCTAATAAAACAATCGGTATCCACGTTGATTTGTGCCCCTGTAAAATACCGTTAAATAATATTTCAATCAGCGTGCTGCCGCCGAGATAAGAGGCATGGGTTGCGTCAAGAATGGCAAACGATAGGCCCTGAAGGGTGCAATCAATTAAAAATAGCGGCGGGGCAAGAAACAGATACATAAAGGTGAACGGTTCCACCACGCCCGCAAACATCGCCGCCACGGCGGCAGAGATTAAGACTGTTTTTACGCGATCGCGGTCTTTGGCCGCCAGATAAATACCCAGCAACGCGCCGGGAATACCAAAGACTTTGCCCGGCGTATCTCCCTGGCCCAACCACAACCGCGTAATCTGGTGAATATTGTCATTAAAGTCTGGCGTTGCCAGCGCCGCCATGGTGATGGCCTTTGTACCCACATAGGTCTGCCCGCTAATTTCTAACGTACCGCCGACCTGCGTGTAATGCACCAGAGAGTACCAGACGTGCTGTAGCCCGGTTGGTAGCAGCAGTTTCTCAATAAATCCGAACATAAATGAACCGAATATACCGGCTTTTGCCAGCGCCGACGCCGCATAGTAAAGCCCGCCGCCGATCCACGGCCAGATAAAGGGAACGATTAATCCAATGGTCAGGCCGGCAAGGCCGCTAAGGATCGGCGGAAGATGCCGGCCCTGGTAAAAACCGAAAATCAGCGGTAGTTTACGGGCGCTATTACGGTTGGTGATAACGGCCGATAGCGCACCGATAATGATGCCGCCCAGTACACCGGTATCAACGGTCTGAATGCCAAGCACCACGTTCTGCATCGCCTGGCGCATCGCAAGCGTCTGGGAAATTGCCAGAACGTTGCTTTGCGCGTTAATGCCGACGTCGGGTTTCAGCAGCATGCCTGAGGCGCTCAGCATCAAACCGGAAAAGACGAGCATAAAAATGTAGGCAATAAGTGCCGACAGCGCTGCCGTTTCTTTTTTACCTTTTTCTGCCATTCCGATAGCAATCGCCAGACAAAAAATAAGCGGCATATAAGCAATAATCACCATGCCTGTTTGGGTGAGTAAATTCGCCAGAAATGCGACAGGAGTGGACTGCAGTGCCGGAATATCGTTGATAAAATGTGGGTTTTTTAGCACAGCGCCAATCGAAAGGAGTAAAGCAAAACAGCTCATCACTGCGACGGCAGGAATAAACGAGCGGCCAAGAGAAGAGAAGTAATCCTGTATTTTAGCTCTCATGAATATATCCGTTATTAAAATTATGAATATTAATTGTGGTAATTATATTTATCTCTTATGTATTCTTTTCGTGAGTTTTGCGCAGGTGCTAATATTATTAGTGGAGAATAACAGCATCGGTTTAAATACAAATGGGAACGTTCCCCTTTTTCGTTCGTGATCACAATTTATATCGAATGGTTGAACCGCCATCGAAACCGCTGTAGAGCGGTATTCCTGCGGCGCATCTATACTTCAAACAGCGTTATGATTGATTGCTATGAGGAGTGAAAAATGGGGCTTTTTGATGATGTAGTCGGCTCGCTGCTTAGCGGTGATGCGGGGAAATATCAAGCAATCCTGAGTTGGGTAAATGAGCAGGGCGGCATTCAGGCGCTACTGGAGAAGCTGCAAAGCGGCGGGCTCAGTGACATTGTGTCATCCTGGATCAGTAACCAACAAAGTAACCAATCCATTAGCAGCGACCAGGTCGTCTCGGCGCTGGGCGCACCTGCGGTGTCGGATCTGGGGGAAAAGCTCGGCACCGATGCCAGCTCCGCTTCAACGATGCTGGCGGAATATTTGCCGAAAATTGTTGATGCGCTTTCCCCACAGGGTGAAGTTGACCCGCAGGCGCACAGCGACCTGCTGTCGGCCGGTATGAACCTGCTGAAGGGCGGCAAACTCTTTGGTTGAGCAGCTAACAAAAGGGGAGCATGCATAACGCGTTGTATCCCCCTTTTCGGCACCCTTTAGTGCTGTTTTTTGAGCTAAACCGAGTTAGCATGAGGACAGGCTCATTTAACCTGGGGATCTCATGGCTATTAAACTGATTGCAATCGACATGGACGGAACGTTGCTGTTGCCGGACCACACTATCTCTCCTGCGGTGAAAAACGCCCTCGCGGCGGCACGCGCAAAAGGGGTTAACGTGGTGCTGACCACCGGGCGTCCCTATGCCGGCGTGCACAGCTATCTGAAAGAGCTGGGCATGAACGAGCCGGGAGATTACTGCATTACCTATAACGGCGCGCTGGTGCAGAAAGCGGGCGACGGCAGTACGGTGGCGCAAACGGCGCTGAAGTATGAAGACTACCGCTTCCTGGAAGAACTTTCTCGCAAGGTCGGCTCCCACTTCCACGCGCTGGATCGCAACACGCTTTATACCGCTAACCGTGATATCAGCTACTACACCGTGCATGAATCCTTTGTCGCCACGATTCCGCTGGTGTTCTGCGAAGCCGAGAAGATGGACCCCTCGATTGAGTTCCTGAAGGTGATGATGATCGACGAACCGGCCATCCTCGACAAAGCGATTGCCCGTATTCCGGCGGAAGTGAAAGAAAAATACACGGTGCTGAAAAGCTCACCATACTTCCTCGAAATCCTCGATAAGCGCGTTAACAAAGGCACCGGCGTGAAGTCGCTGGCCGACGTGTTGGGCATCAAGCCAGAAGAAATTATGGCCATTGGCGACCAGGAGAACGACATCGCGATGATTGAGTTCGCCGGCGTCGGCGTGGCGATGGATAACGCTATTCCGGCGGTGAAAGAAGCGGCAAACTTTATCACCAAATCCAATCTGGAAGACGGCGTCGCCTGGGCGATAGAGAAATACGTGCTTAGCTAAGACTGCCCTCTTTAGCACTTCCGCTAAAGGCTTGTGGGATAAGCCTTTAGCGTGGTAAAACCAGGCGGTATCTTTCTATCCGGACACCGCCATGAAACAAGTCACCTTTGCGCCGCACCATCATCAGTTAACCAACACCCGTACGTGGACGCCAGACAGCCAGTGGCTGGTCTACGATGTGCGCCCGTCCGGAGCCTCGTTTACTGGTGAAACCATCGAGCGCGTGAACGTCCATAGCGGCGAGGTCGAGGTGATTTATCGGGCGAGTGCAGGCGCCCATGTTGGTGTCGTGACGGTACACCCCCGCGATGAACAATACGTCTTCATCCACGGCCCGGAAAACCCGGACGCCAACTGGCAATATGACTTCCACCATCGCCGCGGCGTGGTGGCGGCGCGCGGTGATACCCACAATCTCGATGCCATGGACATTACCGCGCCCTTCACGCCCGGCGCGCTGCGCGGCGGTAGTCACGTTCACGTCTATAGCCCCTGCGGGCAGTTCGTCAGCTTTACCTATAACGACCACGTGATGCACGAATACGATCCGGTACGTGATCAGCGCAACGTCGGCGTGGCCGTACCTTACGGCCCGGTCGCACCGCGCGGCCAGCACCCGCGCGAATACGGCGGTAGCCACTGGTGCGTGCTGGTCAGCCAGACCACCGTTGATCCACGGCCCGGTAGCGATGAGATTAACCGCGCCTATGAAGAGGGCTGGGTGGGTTCGCGAGCGCTGGCGTTTATTGGTGATACCGTCTCGCAAACCGGTGACAAAGTGCCGGAACTGTTCCTGGTTGAACTGCCGCACGACGAGCGTGGCTGGAAACAGGCCGGCGACAGACCATTGCAGGGCACGGCAACCACGCTTCCCGCGCCGCCTGCGGGCGTACGCCAACGGCGTTTAACCTTTACCCATCAGCGTGCGTTTCCCGGGTTGGTGAACGTGCCGCGCCACTGGGTACGCAGTAACCCACAGGGCACGCAAATTGCCTTCCTGATGCGTGATGATAAAGGCATCGTGCAGCTGTGGCTGATATCGCCGCAAGGCGGAGCACCGCTGCAGCTCACGCACAACGCTTCAGATATTCAGTCGGCCTTTAACTGGCACCCATCTGGAAACGGACTCGGTGTGGTCCTGGACGGGCGTATTGCCTGGTGTGACGCCACGAGCGGTGACATGATTTTTTTAACCACAGGACACGCGAATCCGCCGTCAGCGGATGCGGTGGTCTTTTCGCCCGATGGGCGATGGATTGCCTGGATGGAAGATACGGCTGGCTTCCGCCAGCTGTGGGTCACCGAGATCGGCGACTAAGTTATTGAGCGGGCATCGGGGCCGGTGGGATCACCGAATTGGTGGCCAGCGTCTCTTGCTCGCTTTTTTCAACCCGTGAACGGACCGAGCTGTCCTTACGGAAGAAGTCCCACGGAAGCAGCACGGTATCCATGACCGCCGTAAACGGCATATCCAGGGCAACCAGCGATTTGGTGGCCCAGCCGTTTTCACCGTCGCTCAGCATTTCTGCGCTGGCGCGCGTACCGGGATAGGTACCGTCTTTGCCGCCGGTGTGCGACATGACGCTGGAACATCCTACTGACAAGAGGATCCCCCCAACCAGCGTCGTTTTAATCAGCAGATTTTTCATCATGAGCTCTTCATTGTTATGAGCATAAAAAAGCTCGTCCTCCGGGTTATAGCCACCCGTTGCCAAAATAGAAAGCCCAGGCTCACCGCTCTGTGGCGGCTGTCGCAATTTAGCCTTTCGTGCTATCACCCAGTGTAAGCCTTATCGGGGAAAGTGCAAAAAAAGTCGGCCAGAAGGTCTTGAAAAAGATCTTTCCCCCCTCATTTTATAGGTGTAGCCGAAGAGAACATGCCTGCGGGGTGTTCTGGCTTCATGGCCTGTCCACGATGGAAGGTCGATAATTTCTCGCTGATTTCCAGGAGCTATTTGATTATGCGTAACTTTGACTTATCCCCGTTATACCGTTCTGCCATTGGTTTTGACCGTCTGTTCAACCTGTTAGAAAACAATCAAACACAAAGCAACGGTGGCTATCCTCCGTACAACGTTGAGCTGGTTGATGAAAACCATTATCGCATCGCGATTGCCGTGGCGGGTTTTGCGGAAAGCGAGCTGGAAATTACCGCGCAGGACAACATGCTGGTGGTAAAAGGCGCGCATGCTGCGGAACAGAAAGAACGTACCTATCTCTACCAGGGCATTGCCGAGCGCAACTTTGAACGCAAATTCCAGTTAGCGGAAAACATCCACGTTCGCGGCGCCAACCTGGTTAACGGCCTGCTGTATATCGAACTGGAACGCGTGATTCCGGAAGCGAATAAACCGCGCCGTATCGAAATTAACTAATTCTGCCGGGCCGCGCCTGCGGCCCCGTTAATCACCCGGCTTGCCGTCAGGGAGCCAGATGCGAATCCTCAGGATTTGCAGGTACTTACTCGCTTCTTAGAAGGAGAAACACAATGCGTAACTACGATTTATCCCCTCTGCTGCGTCAATGGATCGGCTTTGACAAACTGGCGAACGCGCTGCAAACCAGCAGTGAAGGCCAGAGCTTCCCGCCGTATAACATCGAAAAAAGTGACGATAACCACTACCGCATTACGCTGGCGCTGGCGGGGTTCCGTCAGGAAGATCTGGACGTGCAGCTGGAAGGCACCCGCCTGACCGTGAAGGGCACGCCGCAGCCGCAGGAGAAAGAGACCAAATGGCTGCACCAGGGGCTGGTGACCCAGGCCTTTAGCCTGAGCTTTACGCTGGCCGAAAATATGGAAGTCTCCGGAGCAACCTTCACTAACGGCCTGCTGCATATTGATTTAACCCGCAATGAGCCGGAAGCCATTGCCCCACAGCGTATCGCAATTAGCGAGCGCCCTGCGCTGAATAGCTAACCCGATTTGCCCAATTAGCCCCGAGTTATCGGGGCTTTTTTTTATCCTGTTTCCCCGCGGTAATCCGCCTATTATTGTGCGCAGTCCTGCATACAACCCGCCCTCCTTCGGCCATAATCCTCATTGTTATTAATGTTATTCACAGGGAATAAGACGATGAGTGATATAGCATTGACGGTCAGCGTGTTGGCGCTGGTGGCGGTAGTCGGGCTGTGGATCGGCAATATCAAGATTCGCGGCATTGGTTTTGGTATCGGCGGGGTGCTGTTCGGCGGCATTATCGTCGGTCACTTTGTCGATCAGGCAGGGATTACCCTGAGCAGCCCGATGCTGCATTTCATTCAGGAGTTTGGCCTGATCCTGTTCGTTTATACCATTGGTATTCAGGTCGGGCCGGGCTTTTTTGCTTCGCTGCGCGTTTCGGGGCTACGGCTGAACCTGTTCGCTATTCTGATCGTTATCCTCGGCGGTCTGGTGACCACGCTGCTGCATAAAATCTTTGCCATTCCGCTACCGGTGGTGCTTGGTATCTTCTCCGGTGCCGTCACTAACACCCCTGCGCTGGGTGCTGGTCAGCAAATACTGCGCGATCTCGGCGAACCGTTCAGCGTTGTGGACCAGATGGGCATGAGCTACGCGATGGCTTATCCGTTTGGGATTTGTGGCATTTTGCTGACCATGTGGCTGGTGCGCCTGTTTTTCCGTATTAACGTTGAGAAAGAGGCCCAGCGGTTTGATGAGCAGGCCGGCTCCGGCCATTCGCACCTCAAGACCATCAACATTCGCGTGGAAAACCCGAACCTGAACCGCATGGCGATTCAGGATGTCCCGGTGATTAACAGCGATAAAATTATCTGCTCGCGCCTCAAACGCGGTGACACGCTGATGGTACCGTCGCCGACCACGGTGATTGAAACCGGCGATTTGCTGCATCTGGTGGGGGAAGCCGCCGATTTGCACAATGCGCAGTTAGTGATTGGTAAAGAGGTAGAAACGTCGCTCTCCACGCGTGGGACGGACCTGAAAGTTGAAAGGGTTGTCGTCACCAATGAGAAGGTGTTAGGAAAGAAAATCCGCGATTTGCACTATAAACAGCGCTATGACGTGGTGATCTCTCGTCTTAACCGCGCGGGGGTAGAGCTGGTGGCCAGCAGCAATGCCAGCCTGCAGTTCGGCGATATTCTCAATCTGGTTGGCCGCCCGGCGGCGATTGACGCGGTGGCGTCGGACCTCGGTAACGCACAGCAAAAATTGCAGCAGGTGCAAATGCTGCCGGTCTTTATCGGTATTGGTCTGGGCGTGCTGCTGGGCTCGGTCCCGCTGTTTATCCCGGGATTCCCGGTTGCGCTGAAGCTGGGTCTGGCGGGCGGGCCGCTTATCATGGCGCTGATCCTCGGGCGTATTGGCAGCATCGGTAAGCTGTACTGGTTTATGCCGCCCAGCGCTAACTTGGCACTGCGCGAGCTGGGGATCGTGCTGTTTCTGTCGGTGGTGGGGCTGAAGTCTGGCGGTGATTTTGTCGAGACGCTGGTTAACGGCGAGGGGCTCAGCTGGATTGGCTACGGCATCTTTATTACCGGGATTCCGCTGCTGACGGTGGGGATTCTGGCGCGAATTTTCGCCGGGATGAACTATCTGACGCTGTGCGGCATGCTGGCTGGCTCTATGACCGATCCGCCAGCGTTGGCCTTTGCCAACAACCTGCATGCCACCAGCGGCGCGGCGGCGTTGTCCTACGCGACGGTTTATCCGCTGGTGATGTTCCTGCGTATTATCACGCCGCAGCTGCTGGCTGTGCTCTTCTGGGGGATGGGCTAGGATGTCTGGACGCGCCTCAGGTGATAATCCACCTGGTATTCACTGGCGTTACGGAACATCACCGAGTAGTTAAGAAATTCGCCGCTGTCGCTGTAAGACAAGGAGGTAATACGCAGCAGCGGCGTTTGTTCCGGTACGTTCATCGACTGCGCCAGCTGCTTGTCTGCCAGCACCGGCGTCAGGCTTTCATAGTTACCGCTGATGGTTATACCGCACTCTTTTTCGATGTAATCGAATTTTGACCCTTCAAGGTGGACCAGCGACAGGTTGCGAAACAGTTTGACTGGCATATAGCTGTCTTCCAGCATCAACGGCTTACCGTCGACATAGCGCACGCGCCGGGAAAAATAGATCCGCTCATTAATCTGAATACGCAGCTGGCTGGCAATCGCGGGCGGCGCTGGCATCATTTCGAAGATTAATACTTTACTGACCACCTCTTTTCCCTGCTTGCGCAGCACTTCAGCCAGGCCGGTCAGGTTGGTTGTTTCATGATGAATATCTTTGTGGGCAACGTAGGTGCCGCTGCCGTGTCGCCGCACGACCAGCCCCCATTCAACCAGCAGGTCGATGGCTTTGCGGATGGTCATCCGCGCCACGCCAAACTCATCCGCCAGCTTTTTCTCCCCCGGCAGCGGGCTACCGATGTTGAAATCGGAAGAGTTGAGCCGCAGACGCAGCCTTTCTGCAATAGATTTATAGATCACAAGTAGACCTCTATCGTCCGCATCTGGATGAATATTGAACCAGCGTTTCTTATTAAAAAGTAGCTTATTACATACAGCTAACGTGAATTCAAAGCACGAGGAAAAATTACGCTGATTAAGTTGTCTATTTTTATTAAAAAAATTAGACAACATTGCGTTAATTAAAACCATGAAAGCGATCACGAATCGTCGCGGCGTTGCATGTTGTTGGGCAAGCAAATTCCTATCCTCGTATCAGGCCAGAGATCAACATGAATAAGGCCACTTACCCTACGAGTTGTTATATGAGGATTCCCAAATGCTCAGTCAAATACAACGCTTTGGCGGCGCCATGTTCACCCCGGTTTTATTGTTTCCGTTTGAGGGGATTGTGGTGGGTATCGCCATTATGCTGCGCAACCCGCTGTTTGTTGGCGAAGCGCTGACCGCACCTGATAGCCTGTTTGCGCAGATTGTTCACATTATCGAAGAAGGCGGCTGGACGGTGTTCCGCAACATGCCGCTGATTTTTGCCGTCGGTTTGCCAATCGGTTTGGCAAAACAGGCGCAGGGGCGTGCGTGCCTTGCCGTTCTGGTGAGCTTCCTGACCTGGAACTACTTTATTAACGCCATGGGCATGACCTGGGGCCACTTCTTTGGCGTTGATTTCAGCGTCGATCCCACTGCCGGCAGCGGTTTAACGATGATAGCCGGTATTAAAACGCTCGATACCAGCATTATCGGGGCGATCGTGATTTCCGGCATCGTGACCGCGCTGCATAACCGCTACTTCGATAAACCGCTGCCGGTATTCCTCGGGATTTTCCAGGGATCGTCCTTTGTGGTGATTGTCGCGTTCCTGGTCATGATCCCCTGCGCATGGCTGACGCTGCTTGGCTGGCCTAAAGTCCAGATGGGTATTGAGTCGCTACAAGCCTTCCTGCGCGGCGCCGGGGCGCTGGGAGTATGGGTTTACACCTTCCTTGAACGCATCCTGATCCCAACGGGCTTACACCACTTCGTTTACGGTCCCTTTATTTTCGGCCCTGCGGCGGTAGAAGGGGGCATTCAGGTTTACTGGGCGGAGCATCTGCAGGCGTTTAGCCAGAGCACTGAGCCGCTGAAAGCGCTGTTCCCGGAAGGAGGCTTTGCGCTGCACGGTAACTCGAAAGCGTTTGGCTCTGTCGGTATCGCGCTGGCGCTGTACTTCACCGCTTCGCCGGAGAACCGTGTAAAAGTCGCTGGCCTGCTGATCCCGGCCACGCTTACGGCGATGCTGGTGGGGATTACCGAGCCGCTGGAATTCACCTTCCTGTTTATTTCCCCGCTGCTGTTCGCCATTCATGCGGTGCTGGCGGCCACCATGGCGACCGTGATGTATATCTGTGGCGTCGTCGGGAATTTCGGTGGCGGCCTGTTGGATCAGTTCCTGCCGCAGAACTGGATACCGATGTTCCATAACCATGCCGCAATGATGTTTACCCAAATCGGCATCGGCGTTTGCTTTACCGCCCTCTATTTCGTGGTGTTTCGCACGCTGATCCTGCGTTTTAACCTCAAAACGCCGGGTCGCGAAGATAGCGAAGTCAAACTCTACAGTAAGGCCGACTATCAGGCCGCACGCGGTAAAACCTCTGCCGCAGGGGCGCCAGCCGGTCAGCAGGGCCAGGCGGTCGGTATTCTCCAGGCGTTGGGCGGTACTGCCAATATCGAGAGCATCAATAACTGTGCTACCCGATTGCGCATTGCGCTGGTCGATATGGCGAAAACACAAAGCGACGACGTCTTTAAAGCACTTGGCGCACACGGCGTCGTGCGCCGCGGAAACGGTATTCAGGTGATTGTTGGCCTGCATGTCCCGCAGGTACGCGATCAGCTGGAACGCCTGATGAAAGATTCTCTACAGACCGAACATCCCACCATGACGGAGGCAGTATCATGAAAAAATTCTCAGTTGTTATCGCAGGCGGCGGCAGTACTTTTACACCCGGCATCGTGCTGATGCTGTTGGCAAACCAGGATCGTTTCCCGCTGCGGTCGCTGAAATTTTACGATAACGACGGCGCGCGTCAGGAGACAATCGCCGAAGCCTGTAAGGTTATCCTCAAAGAGCAGGCGCCGGAGATCGCGTTCAGCTACACCACTGACCCGAAGGAAGCCTTCACCGACGTGGATTTTGTGATGGCGCATATTCGCGTGGGTAAATACCCGATGCGTGAAAAAGACGAAAAAATCCCGCTGCGTCACGGGGTGCTGGGCCAGGAAACCTGCGGGCCGGGCGGAATTGCCTACGGTATGCGTTCTATCGGCGGCGTGTTGGAACTGGTGGATTACATGGAAAAATACTCGCCTGACGCCTGGATGCTGAACTACTCCAACCCGGCGGCAATCGTGGCGGAAGCCACCCGTCGCCTGCGTCCGAACGCGAAAATTCTCAACATCTGCGATATGCCGATTGGTATCGAAGGCCGGATGGCGCAGATCGTCGGCCTGAAGGACCGCAAGCAGATGCGCGTGCGCTACTACGGACTGAACCACTTTGGCTGGTGGACATCGATTGAAGACCTTGAAGGGAACGATCTGATGCCAAAACTGCGCGAACATGTGGCGAAATACGGCTATGTTCCCCCTTCTAACGACCCGCATACCGAAGCAAGCTGGAATGACACCTTCGCGAAGGCGAAAGATGTGCAGGCGCTGGATCCGGACACCATGCCGAACACTTACCTGAAATACTATCTGTTCCCGGACTACGTTGTGGCGCACTCTAACCCGGAACGTACCCGCGCTAACGAGGTGATGGATCACCGCGAGAAGAACGTTTTCAGCGCCTGCCGGGCGATTATTGCCGCCGGAAAATCATCGGCTGGCGACCTCGAAATTGATGAGCACGCGTCCTACATTGTCGATCTGGCGACGGCCATTGCCTTCAACACGCAGGAACGAATGCTGCTGATTGTGCCGAACAACGGCGCGATTCATAACTTCGACGCCGATGCGATGGTGGAGATTCCCTGTCTGGTGGGCCATAACGGGCCGGAGCCGCTGACGGTGGGCGATATTCCGAACTTCCAGAAAGGGATGATGAGCCAGCAGGTGGCGGTGGAAAAACTGGTGGTGGATGCCTGGGAACAGCGTTCTTACCATAAACTGTGGCAGGCCATTACGCTGTCGAAAACCGTGCCAAGCGCATCGGTAGCGAAGGCGATTCTGGATGATTTAATTGCGGCGAATAAGGATTATTGGCCTGAGCTGCATTGACAAAAATGCCCGCCGACTGGACATCGGCGGGCCTCATTCAGGCTAGATTCAAGCGGGTAAACTGCTCCTCCGGTGCCTGATTTTTTATCATCCAGCGCTTAATTTCAGCCGCGAATAGGGCTTCCGTTTCCGGCGCATTCAGCGGATGGAGCTGCTGATAATCCTCCTGTAAATCAAACAACAGCGTACCTTCCAGCCCCTGTGATAATTGCGGTATTTTCAGTAATGGGCAGCCTTTCGCAAACGGGAAACTTTCGGTCGGCGGCACGAATGTGGCGGTGGCCAGCAGCGCCGGCGACATGCGGTAATTCATATAGCATGGCATCAGCGTGTACTCGTTGACCGTTTGTCCATTTTTCCCGCCGTGCATATAGACATAGCGGCCGTCGGTGACGTTGACCTCTTTGCCAAAGTAGCCAAAAATCAGCGAGTTGTGAACCGGGGTATCATTATCGATGACCGGCTGTAGATCTTTACCGTCCATATCGGCAGTGGGTTCAAGATTGAAGAATTTCAGCAGCGTTGGCGCCATATCAATCATTGATGCCAACCCCTGGCGGCTCTCATTTTTATGCTGGCCGCGCGGATCCCAGATAAACAGGGGCGTATGGGCCACTTCGCAGTAGCTTGGGGGCAGGTTCTTTGCCCACCACCCGTGCTCGCCGAACATAAAGCCGTGATCGGTATTCACAATCAGCATGGTGTCATCCCATAGATTGTGTTTATCCATCACATCCAGCAGGTGATTCAGATATTTATCGCACAGTGAAAACATGGCACGCGCACGATTTTTACAGTGTTCAACCATCTCCGGGCTCTCTTCAACCTGGCGGTAGAATGGCCAGTCAAAGTGCGGCCCATCGTAGTTTTCCGGATACAGCGCCTGACATTCTGGTGAGGAGAAGTACGGCTCATGCGGGTCGAAGGCTTCCAGATGTAAAAACCAGTTATCTTCGGCGTGGTGCTTTTCTAAAAACTCTTCAGCCAGCGAGAAAACCTGCGGCGTACACATTTTTTCTTCGCTATCCATATAGGAACGGTTAATGAAATCACGCTTCTCAAGATCTTTACGCCAGCCTGACAGCGACGGGTCGTAGTTATCGGGAAAGACCGGGTCGATAATCGCCGCTTTGTACTCGTCGACCTCCTGCCCGCGAACAAACTCCGCCGAGGCGTAGCGGTTGTGGTAAGTAGCGCCACCATCCTGCCAGTAGTGGTAGTGATCGGTAATTAAATGGCTATAAATACCGTTATTTTTCAGTATTTCCGGCAGTGAATCGTCGAACGGTTCAATCGGCCCCCAGGCCCGATGCAGAAAGTTATAGCGACCGGTGTGCAGATCGCGGCGAGCGGGCATACAGGGCATTGAGCCAATCCACGATTGGTCGAAGCGCAGGCTATGTTCCGCCAGACGCTGAAAACCCGGGGTCTGCACATCGGTCGCGCCGTAGGGCGACAGCATGCGGCGGCAGAGGGAATCAAACATAACCATGATGGCTTTCATACGGTCTTACCTCCGCTCCGGTTTTTTCAGCCCTAAGCGTTCGTATTGTTCCTCCGGCGCATCGTTCTCGGCCATCAGCCGGGTGATTTCTTTTTGCAACCGGGCGACGACTTCGGGATTATGCTGAGGCGTTGACTGGCGCGGATCGTCAGTTACGTTAAACAGTACGCTCTGCCAGTTATGTTCCAGCGGTACCATGCCGAGGCCAATATCAGCGATTTTCATCAGGCGACAGCCTTTGGTGAAACTAAAGGACTCCACAAGCTCCGTTTGCTGCAACTCCTGCGGCGTGAACGGGTGACGCATATGCGTTGGCATCAGCGTGTAGTGATTCAGCGGGCGGTTCGCTTTGGTTGGGGCGTGCGTATAAACCCAGGTGCCGTCGGTGCAGCTGACCTGCGCGCCATAGACGCCAAAGAGCGCGGTTTCTCGTACCGCGACATCATTAGCGATAGTCTCTTTCAGCGCTTTCCCCTGCATGTCCTGCGGGATAGAAAGATTAAAGTAATCCAGCAGCGTGGGGGCTAAATCGATGGTCTGTACTAGCTGTTGGCTTCGGCCCGTTTTCTTACTGCGCGGATCGTAGATAAATAAAGGCGTATGCGAGACTTCTTCATAGAAATTGGCATCGTTGGCTTTGGCCCACCAGTCGTGCTCACCCAGTAAATAACCGTGATCGGTATTAATAATCAGTAAGGTGTCTTCCCACAAATTGTATTTATCCATCATGTCGAGTACGCGGCCAATACCGACGTCGCACATATTTAATAGGCCACGATATTCTTCACGAAGATTATTTTTCCACGGGAGTTCTGCATCCGTAACCTGCGCATAATGAGGCCAGTCGAATTCCGGCCCAGCGATTTTTTCTTTCTGTCGTCGATGGAAAAAGGGTTCGTGTGGATCGAATGTTTCAATTTGCAAAAACCAGTTATCCTCAGCGTGGAATTTTTCGATAAATTTCATTCCCAGATCAAATGTTTTTTCGATGGGGAATTTATCCTGTTGAAGTATTTTTTCCCGGTTTGCCTGGTCTTGCGACATCATTTGTCCAAGGTGCGGTGGAAACTCGCGTTTTTTAATATTGGGTTCCCAGTGGTCACCTTCCTGACCGCGCACGATTTCCCACGATGCATAGCGATTATGGTAAGTACAGCCACCGTCCTCCCAATAATGATAATGGTCGCTGATGAGATGACTGTGTACGCCATTATTTTTCATGATCTCAAAGCAGGAGTCATCGAAAGGTTCCAGCGGGCCCCAGCTACGGTGCAGAAAGTTGTAGCGCCCGGTATGCAGCTCGCGCCTGGCGGGCATACAGGGCAGGCTTCCTACGTAGCTTTTGTCGAAAACCATGCAGTTGTTTGCCAGACGGGTAAAATTCGGCGTGTCGCTGCGGCTGGAATTATATGGCCCGAGGTAATGTCTGTTTAATGAATCATACATAACCATAATGGCTTTCATGATATCTCCTGATGATATTGTTATTTATGTGAAACTAATCGTTGTAATGGTTATTTGTATTAGAGAACGATCACAAATAAGAGTAATCATAAATGGCTTGTGGAAAATCGTAACTCGAACGGGAAGGGAATAGGGTACTGCGTTACTTGCTAATAATGTTGGGTTTGTGAAGAGTGCTGGATTTCATTTGAAGCGAGAGATTGTGTAATATCTTTCTGAGGGACGTTTTTGTTTCGCTGGAGATATATATTTTCTGAATAATAATAATATCAAATCCATGAATGCATTAGAAATATATGGGAGTGGCTTCACAAATAAAAATAAACATAACCAGCTAATTAAAAATCATAATAACGACATCAGAAATGCTATCTCTACTATGTCACCACTTTAATTCACAACACAGGAAGTGGTATGAGCGATAACACACTCTCTTTAAAAGAAAAAATAGGTTATAGCCTTGGCGATGCGGCAAGCCATATCGTCTTTGACAACGTCATGCTATATCTCATGTTTTTTTATACCGATATCGCGGGTTTACCTGCGGCCTTTGTTGGCACCATGTTTTTAGTCACCCGTATCCTGGATGCAATCTCCGATCCGTGTATGGGGCTGCTTGCCGACCGCACGCGGTCACGCTGGGGGAAATTCCGCCCCTGGATCCTCTGGGCCGCTATTCCCTTTGGCATCAGCTGCTACTTTACCTATACCGTACCAGACCTGTCTCTTGGCGGAAAAATGGTCTATGCCACAGTGACTTATATTGTACTCACGCTGCTTTATACGATAGTGAACATTCCCTATTGCGCGCTCGGTGCGGTGATTACTAACGATCCGCAGCAGCGTATTTCCATGCAGTCATGGCGCTTTGTGCTGGCTACGGCTGGCGGCATGTTGTCTACAGCGCTGATGATGAAAATGGTGGAGTGGATTGGCGGGGACGATAAAGCTTATGGTTTTCAGATGAGTATCGCCATTCTGGCCGTGCTGGCGATCGTGATGTTTTTTATCTGTTTTGCGACAACGAAGGAGCGAGTCGTTGCGCCGCCAACCAGTGATGGCTTTAAAGGGATGCTCAGCGACCTGAAAGATATCTGGCAGAACAGCCAATGGCGCGTGGTGGGCTATTTAACGGTCTTCGCGATTATTGGGACTTCGGTGCGCGGCGGCGCGATGATGTATTACGTCACGTGGATTATGGAGTCGCCTAAGCTATTTTCTCTATTTCTGACGACTTACTGCGTCGGTAATATTATCGGCAGTGCGATAGCCAAACCGCTTACCGGTCACTTCTGCAAAGTGAAGGTGTTTATTAGCTGTAACGTGGCGCTGACGTTACTGAGTTTTTGTATGTTCTTTGCCCCGATGGATACCGTCACGTTGATGTTTTGCCTGATCTTTATCATCGGTGTTCTGCACCAGGTGATGACGCCGATCAAGTGGGTAATGATGGCGGATACCGTTGACTATGGCGAAGCCTGCAATGGCAAACGTCTGACCGGAATCAGCTTTGCGGGAACCCTGTTTGTGCTGAAAATGGGGCTAGCCGTTGGCGGGGCGGTTATCGGTTGGATGCTGGCGGCCGGGGGCTATCAGGCGGGGGCCACGTCGCAGTCTGCTGCGACGCTGACCACCATCACGCTGCTGTTTACCGTGGCACCGGGTATTTGCTATTTACTGTGCGCGGTAACGGCAAAAGCGTTCTATAAACTAGACAGCGAAGCGATGGTGCGCGTTAATGCCACTCTCAAAAGCAGAGCATAATCAGCTGAGATAAAGATACAAAAGGAGCCGTCATGAAAATTTCCCGCCTCGGAGAAGCGCCTGATTACCGTTTCTCACTGGCCAACGAGCGTACGTTTCTGGCCTGGATTCGCACGTCGCTGGGCTTTCTGGCGGCGGGAGTCGGGCTCGATCAGCTGGCGCCAGACTTCGCGACCCCGGCTATCCGCGAAGCGCTGGCGCTGCTGTTGTGCCTGTTTGCCGGCGGGCTGGCTATCTACGGCTACCTGCGCTGGTTGCGTAACGAAAAGGCGATGCGGCTGAAGGAAGATTTACCCTATACCCGCAGTCTGCTGGTGATAAGCCTCATGCTTACCTTCGTGGCGGCGGTGGTGATGCTGCTGGTGCTGTATGCCGGATAGTCGCAAAGCCCGGCGTCAGGCTGACCCGGGCTTGCAGCCTGAGCGCACGTCGCTGGCATGGTTTCGCACCCTGCTCGGCTATGGCGCGCTGATGGCGTTAGCGCTTAAACACAACTGGCATCAGGCGGGTATGCTGTTCTGGGTATCGCTTGGCGTGCTGGCGATTGTCGCCGTTATCCTGTGGCAATATACCCGCAACCGTAACGTGATGGATGTAACGCAGGATGATTTTGCGCAATCGCGCGCGGTGCGTGACAAATTCTTGATCTCCCTCGCGGTGTTATCCCTCGCAATATTGTTTGCTATTACCCACATTCGCCAACTTATTATTTTTCTAAGGGATTTTACATGACAGGATGTCAGGTGATGGCCAAACCGGCCAGCTCTCGCTGTAACCTCAACTGCCGCTACTGCTTTTACCTCGAAAAACCCGAACAGCCGATGATGGATGAGGCCACGCTGGAGCGCTTTGTCAGCCAACACATTGCGGCGCAGCCTGGGCCAGAAGTCACTTTTGCCTGGCAGGGCGGGGAGCCAACGCTGTGCGGGCTGGCGTTTTTCCAGCGCGCGCTGGCGCTGCAAAAGCAGTACGCTAACGGCAAACAGATCCACAATGCCTTCCAGACCAACGGTCTGCTGCTCAATGACAGCTGGTGTCGCTTCTTTAGGGAGAACGGCTGGCTGGTCGGGATCTCACTGGACGGTCCGGCCGATCTCCACGATACCTATCGTGTTAACCGCAGCGGTAAGCCGAGCCACCACAAAGTGATGAAAGCCATTGAGATGCTCTCTCAACACGGCGTCGAATTTAATCTGCTGGTGGTGGTCAATCGTCTGAATAGCCAGCAGCCTCAACGTCTCTATCGTTACCTGCGCGGTCTCGGCACCGCCTTTTTACAGTTTATTCCGCTGGTTGAGCGCGATGAGCATGGCAAGCTCAGCGCGGAGTCGGTTACCGCCGATGCGTGGGGCGCATTCCTGACGGGCGTGTTTAACCAGTGGGTCCATGAAGATATTGGCCGTGTTTATATACAGCTGTTTGATTCAACATTAGGCGTCTGGAGCGGCCATCGGTCGCAGATGTGCGCGTTCAGCGAAACCTGCGGTCACGCTTTTGCGCTGGAGGCCAACGGCGATCTCTACCAGTGCGATCACTTCGTTTACCCCGAGTTTTATCTGGGAAACATCCATCAGCAGACGTTACAGGCGCTGAATGCTACGCCGCAAGCCGCCGCCTTCAGCCAGCAAAAACAGCGTGGGCTAACAGACGCGTGCCGCCAGTGCACCGTGCTGCCGTTCTGCCAGGGCGATTGCCCAAAGCACCGAAACGCCGATGGAAAAAGCGCACTGTGTGAGGGCTATCGCCAGTTCTTTACCCACAGCGCGCCGTATATGAAAGCGATGCGCGATCTCCTGAAACAACGCCGCTCACCGGTGGAATTAATGGTGATGTTAAATCAGAGCCGATAAGCTTTCTCTGTTTGCCAGCCGCCGAAGACGAATGGCAAACAGGTCAAGGCGAACGCCGTCTGTTCTGGTATCACTAGCGTACTGAGTGATAACCCGTCAGGAGTGTCTATGTCGCTTGTGCTACCCCGTGATACCCATTTCCGCCACCCGCAGGAGAGCGTGGTGTTCCATTTCTGGCATCCGGAGAAAAGCATCAGCCATGAACATACGCACGAATACTGCGAGCTGTTCCTGGTCGGCAGCGGAAGCGGAATTCATGTTATCAATGAAAAGCCCTACCTGTTGAGCAGCGGCACGCTGTGCTATCTGAACCGGCAGGATTATCACCTGTTTGAAGAGATGAAGGATTTGCAGCAGGTGAACCTGCTGTATCTGGGGCGCGATAGCTTCAATTTTATCAAGCACATCGATTATCTGCTGCCGCAGGAAGGGGAGAGCAACGTCTGGCAGCTGGATGTCGGCATTATGCAGCGCATATTTGACCGTCTGGCGAGTCATCGCGAAGAAGAGTTTAGCGACCCTCTGCTGGCGGAAAGCCATAAGGAGATGATTTTCCTGGAAGTGTTACATACGCTGAACCTCTGGCGCTACAAAACGCAGGCGTTTCACTCCAGCGAAGACCGCATTAGCCAGGTGCTGATTCACCTGAACGGTCGCTGGCAGCAGCCGCTCGATCTCGACGGTTTATGTCAGATGTTTGCTATTTCACGGCGTACGCTTCAGCGTGGATTTAGCGACTACACCGGCGTTTCGCCGCAGCAGTATCTGGCCCGTGTGCGGCTGCTGCAGGCACGCTACCAGCTGCGTTTTACGCAAGATACGGTCAATGAAATAGCCATACGCTGCGGATTTGGCGACGTTAGCTACTTTTCGCGCGCGTTTCGCCGTCAGTTTGGCGTTTCGCCCAATCAGTGCCGCTAGCTATCAGGCTGGCGGGTGATTCGCTGCGCCACCGGTGTCAATCATTGCACGGGATGAGCAGGCCGGATAAGCGCAGCGCCATCCGGCATTTTGGTTTTGTTGTCGCCTTATATTTTCCTTTCAATCACTTCCAACTGCGTAGCGCCGGGCCTTTCTTCGTGCGGCACATCGCGGAAAATCGGCAGAGCCTCCCAGCGTAGCCAATAGCGGCTTTGCGGGCTGTAATCACTGTTCTGCGCGGCGACCAGCTGCACTTCGGCCCGTGGCGCAATGTTCTGCCGGGGCCGCCATTGTTCGGCTGGCAGCGGCGGTGTGGGCGTGCGGTGAGCGACAACACTAAGCGTCCGGTCATCAATAATCCACTCACCGCTTCCGGCCCCGGCGGTGCTCCAGTCCACGGCCATTTGCCCGTTACCGATCGCGCGCGGCGCGCTGAGGGTGACGTCCGGTGGAATCGAGCCGCCGCCGCTGAAATCCCAGCGGAACGCCCACTGGCTAATCTGCGCCTTTTGCCAGCTTCCCTTACCGTCCGGGCGCGCCAGATAAGCCTGCGACAGCCCCCGATCATCATAACGATGGTAAATCAGCACCGGGCGCGCCTGATTATCAAAACCGACTTCCTGCACCATATTGATAAGCCCGCCGCCGATACCGGCGTCATCGACAATTTCACCCTGATGGCGGGCAATCGGCAGGGCGAGCGGCGTACCGTCTGATTTCTCCCAGCGCTGCAGGTCGCGGCTGCGGGCGTAGGAAAGATTATTGTTGGTCTCGCAGTGCGGCGTTTCGCGCCACATCCAGATCATATGCCAGTAACCGTCTGGCCCCAGCAGCGGCTGGCGGGCATAGCCGTTGCGCGCGCCTTCTCCGTTGAGTAGCGGGGTCTCTAACAGGCGCGTCCAGCGCTGGCGCTCAACGTCGTAAATGTTATACAGATCGTCACCATTGCCGCTACAACCATCGCGATAGCGGAAGATCAGCCGCCCCTGCGCATCCTTAAAAAACACCGGGTAGGTCGCACGCGCTTCGCGTTTGCCGGTCATCGCCGGTATGCATTCCAGCGTGGTGATGTCCAGCGGCTGGCGGCTGCGGAAGTAAATAAGCGGATCAACGTGCATATTGCCGGAAAGATGCAGGAATCCGCCGCTATCAACCGCCATCGTCAGATAATTGTGCGAATCAAACTCGGTGATATGCGAGTAGCGTTCGCGCTCTGGTAGCCAAATGCCCTCTGGCTGAAACGTCTGCCATGGGCCGTCGGGCAATTCACGCTGGCCCACAGTGATGCGGTGCTCGGCGTCATACCAGGCGGCGAACTGGTGGTTGTCGTGATTAATCAGACAGTAAAGTACGGTGAAATCTGCGCAGGCGTGTGCCACGGGCGCAACAACGATATCGGTCATCAGACGGTCTCCGGACGAGAAACAAACGATTTTTTACGACGCAGGAAGAAGGCGGCCAGCACCAGCGCGCCGATGGGGTGCAGGGTCGCACCGGCATAAATCGGCATCGAATAACCAAAGTGGTCGATAATAGTGCCGACAAAGCCGTTAAAGATAATGGAGGTCACGCCGCCCAGCGCGCTCATCACGCCGATAGCGGTGGCGATGGCCACGCGCGGTGCCAGCCCGCCCATCATGATGGTGGCCATACTGAGCCAGGCGGTGCACATAAAGTTAATCACCGTCATGATCGCCACCGCCGCGTAGGCGTTGCTGATGGATGGCAGCAGAAAGACCAGCGGCGCCAGGCAGGTGACGGACCAGATAATGGTTAAGCGGGCGCGGGTGGCATCCATACCGCGCGCAACGAGGCGGTCGGAGGCCCAGCAGACTGCCAGCACGCCAAAGACGGCAACCAGCGGCGGCAGCCACATCAACTTGCCGACTTCCGCCAGCGTCAGGCCGATTTTTTCCTGCATAAAGCCGACCTGCCAGTACTGATAGAAAAACCAGAACGGGTCGGTGAGCAGGCGTGCAATCAACAGCGCCCAGATAGGTTTTGAGGTCAGCACCATCCTGTAGCGCTCAACCAGCGGCACGCTGACGGCGCTCACCTGCGGCGTGTCGTCGGCTGCAGGCGGTGTTTTACGGCTGGAGAAATACCACATCACCCCGACCGCCACCCCCGCCATGGCTGGAATAAAGAACGCCCAGCGCCAGCCGGTAGATATCGTCACCCAGGCGACAAACGGTGGCGCAAGAATCAGCCCTAATGACTGAATAATATTGGTGAGCTGGAAGGCAAAGGCGCGCTGCTCGGCGCGAAACCAGGTAAACACCGCCAGCGTTAGCGCCGGTACGATCCCGGACTCCGCCAGCCCCAGCATCACGCGCCCGACAATAAGCCCGGTCATCGAGTGCGACAGGCCGGTAATCAGCGTAGCCAGCGACATCAGTATCATGAGTGCGCACAGCACGTAGCGGCTGCCGAATCGGTCAACGATACCGCCCACAAAGAAATACATGAAGGTATAGGGGATCATAAAGGCGCTGATCAGCACCGAATAATCGCTGTTATCGAGCCCCAGCTCCTGCATCAGCGTGGTTTTCAGGATGGAAACAATTTGTCGGTCGAGCGAGAAGAAAAACAGCACGCAGCCGAGAAGCAATAGCAGCACCCAGATGAGCAGGGTGAAGCCGCCCCGGCTGATATTTTTGTCAGCCTGTTGCATTGTGTTCTCCGGTTTATCGTAGAAATACGAGGTAATCCGGAGTATATCGGTGTGTTTTTTATGCGGGAGAGAAGGGCTGACGGAGTGTGACGTAAGACAATACGCTTTGACTTCCCGCGCCAAAATGGCGCGGGATCTGGCATGAATGTCCCTCTTCTGCGGCGTGGGGTTAGCGGCCTTTGGCCAGGTACTGCGCCATTTCGGCTTCTGGCACCATGCCGCCGCCCGTCGCCCATACCAGATGGGTGGCGTGATTGAGCTGCTCTGTGCTGAAGTCATGCATCTGCTGGTAAGCCCTGGAGGCACAAACGTGCTGAGGGCCAGCCATGCCTGCCAGCGCCGACGGCTCAAGACGAATGCCTTCTTCCTGCGCCAGCCAGCCCAGCATGTCGTACATTGTCTGATCGTCCAGGGTGTACAGACCGTCGAGCAGACGCTCCATCGCCCGGCCGACAAAGCCCGAGGCGCGACCGACCGCTAGCCCATCCGCCGCCGTCAGGTTATCGATGCCGATATCTTGTACGGAAATGGTATCGTGCAGCCCGGTGTAAATCCCCAGCAGCATACACGGTGAATGAGTCGGTTCAGCGAAGAAGCAGTGCACGTTATCGCCGAATGCCAGCTTCAGGCCAAATGCCACGCCGCCAGGGCCGCCACCGACACCGCACGGTAGGTAGACAAACAGAGGATGATCGGCATCCACCACGCGCCCCTGCTGGGTAAACTGCGCTTTCAGACGCTGACCGGCGACCGCATAGCCTAAGAACAGCGTGCGGGAATTTTCATCATCGATAAAGAAGCAGTTCGGATCGGACTCTGCCGCCTTACGACCTTGTTCAACCGCCACGCCATAATCTTCTTCGTACTCCACCACCGTCACGCCGTGGCTGCGCAGCTTGGCTTTTTTCCACGCGCGGGCATCGGCAGACATATGCACCGTAACGTTAAAGCCGATGCGGGCACTCATGATACCAATCGACATCCCCAGGTTGCCGGTGGAGCCAACCGCGATGCTGTACTGGCTGAAAAACTGTTTGAACTCCGGCGAAAGCAGAACGCGGTAATCGTCTTTGGTGGTCAGCAGACCGGCTTCCAGCGCCAGTTTTTCCGCATGGGTCAGTACTTCATAAATGCCGCCACGCGCTTTAATCGAGCCTGAAATCGGCAAATGACTGTCTTTCTTCAGCAGGAGTTCGCCGTTAATGTGCTGCCCGAACGCTTTTTCCAACCGTTTTTGCATGGCAGGGATTGCGGCCAGCTCAGATTCGATAATGCCCCCGGTGGCGGCGGTTTCCGGGAAGGCCTGCGCCAGATACGGTGCGAAGCGCGTCAGACGCGCGTGGGCGTCCTCAACGTCGTGTGCTGTCAGGCCAACATAGGGTAAACCTTCCGCAAGAGAGGTGGTGCCAGGGTTAAACCAGGTTGTCTCTTTCAGAGCCACCAGATCTTCCACTAAAGGATGCTGGGCGATAAGTGTTTGAATGTTTTCCATAGTCAGTCTCTTCGCGCTTAGATAATAAAGGAAAGCAGGAATGTGCACGCCAGTGCAATCACCGACGCGATAAATGTCGCAGTCGTATAGTATTTGAACGTTTCATTCAGGGTGGCGCCACAGTACTGCTTCACCAGCCAGAACAGGGAATCGGTGACGATCGTGCAACCAATAGCGCCGGAACCGATGGCAATAGCGATGATCTCCGGGCTTACGTTAGGGTAGAGTGGCAGCATCGGTGCCACGATTGCCGTCGCGCCCATCATCGCCACCGTGGCAGAGCCTACCGCTGCGTGCAGAATCAGCGCAACCAGCCAGGCCAGCAGAATCGGGTGCATATGCATGTTCGAAAGGATCAGCGCGAGGGTATCCGCCAGCCCGCTGCTCTTGAGGATAGCGTTGAATGCGCCGCCTGCGCCGATAATCAGCAAAATGTTAGCAATCGAGCCAAAACCGTTTTCGGTGTGGGTCAGCAGCGCACCCATGCCAATGTGCTGGCGCAGGCCGAGAATGTAATAGGCCACGAAAACGGCGATAAACATCGCGGTGATCGGGTTACCAATAAACTCCAGCAGCGTATACACCGTACTGCCTTTTGCCATGTTCAGTTCCGCGACGGTTTTCACCAGCATCAGGCCAATTGGCAGCAGTACGGTAAACAGCGTCGCGCCCAGCGATGGCAGCGTGCTTTCATCACGCACTTTCAGGTCGGAAAACTCAGCCGGTACTGGCTTAAACGGCAGACGATTACCGAGAAACTTCAGGTACAGCGGCCCGCCGATTAGCGATGCCATTAAGCCCACCAGTAAACCGTAGACAATCACGGTGCCAATGTCTGCGCCCAGCTTGTTGGCCACGAACAGCGCCGCCGGATGCGGTGGTACGACGCAGTGCACAGCCATCAGCGCGGTACACAGCGGGATCGCCAGCTTTAGCAGCGAAGTATTGGTCTTTTTGGCAATTGAGAATGCCAGTGGAATTAATAGCACCACGCCCACTTCAACGAACAGCGTGATCCCGCAAATCAGCCCGACCAGCACCATAATGACGTCGGCGGAAAGCCAGCGGCAGCGCTGTAGCGTCAGGCCGATGCGTTCGGCCGCGCCGGAGACTTCCATCATTTTTCCAAGGATAGTCCCAAGGCCAATAACCGCCGCGAGGAAGCCCAGCGTACCGCCGATGCCGTTCTCGATGGCATTGACCATATCCAGCGGCCCCATACCCATCATCGTCCCCACGAAGAAACTGGCTAACAGCAGCGCCAGAAACGGGTGGAATTTGAACTTCACGATGGTCAAAACGATTAACACGATGCTTATCAGCAGCGTGCTCACAACCCAGATCTGAGAGTGCATAGCTCACCTTGCCCTGTGATTAATATGGGTTTATTGGACAAAAATAAGGCACCCGCTGACAAACGATATAAATCGTCCTTCACATGAGCCAGATTGAATCAAAATGGTGATTTACGTCTTATTACCGGTAATTTATGCGACATGAATCATTCTGATTCATCTTTGTGCTGATTTTGCCGGTGATTTTTTTTACACTCCGGCGAAAACAGGCAATACGGAGAGGAATATGGAACCCCTGCGCGAGGGCAGAAATCGTCTGCTGAACGGCTGGCAGCTATCAAAGCTGTATACCTTCGAAGTGGCGGCCCGGCATCAGTCGTTTGCGCTGGCGGCAGACGAGCTGTCATTAAGCCCCAGCGCCGTCAGCCATCGCATTAACCAGCTGGAAGAGGAGCTGGGTATTCAGCTCTTTGTCCGCTCGCATCGTAAAGTAGAGCTCACCCACGAAGGTAAACGCGTGTTCTGGGCGCTGAAATCATCGCTGGATACGCTCAACCAGGAGATTCTTGATATTAAAAATCAGGAGCTATCGGGGACGCTCACCGTCTACTCGCGGCCTTCTATCGCCCAGTGCTGGCTGGTTCCGGCGCTCGGCGACTTTACCCGCCGCTACCCGTCCATTTCACTGACCATCCTGACCGGCAACGACAACGTCAATTTACAGCGCGCCGGGGTTGATTTGGCTCTCTATTTTGACGATGCGCCTTCCGCACAGCTCGCGCATCACTTCCTGATGGATGAAGAAATTCTGCCGGTATGCAGCCCGGAATACGCCCGCCGCTACGCTCTGACCGGCTCGCTGGTAAACCTGCCACACTGTACGCTACTGCACGACAGGCAGGCGTGGAGCAACGACTCAGGGACCGATGAATGGCACAGCTGGGCGCAGCAGTATGCGGTGAATTTGCCGACATCGTCGGGCATTGGTTTCGATCGTTCTGATTTAGCGGTGATTGCGGCGATGAACCACATCGGCGTGGCGATGGGGCGAAAGCGGCTGGTGCAAAAGCGCCTCGACAGCGGGGAGCTGGTGGCGCCTTTTGGTGATAAGGCGCTGAAATGTCATCAGCATTATTACGTCACCACGCTGCCCGGCAGGCAGTGGCCGAAAATTGAGGCGTTTATTGGTTGGCTTCAGGAGCAGGTTAAATAGGCGTTTTATGCCGGGTGGCGGCTCCGCCTTACCCGGCCTACTCATGCCCAACGTAGGCCTGATAAGCGAAGCGCCATCAGGCAACGGTCAGACGCGATTACACCGCCTGACCCTGATGCGCAAAGCGCGACGCCAGCGGCAGCCAGCAGAGGAAAATCAGCAGCCCCATCAGCGTCATCAGCAGCCCGATGCTGGCCTGACCGGTTTGCGGCATCATCGCCGACAGCCAGGCCAGCACGCCGGAGCCGATATTTTGCAGGCCGCCAACCAGCGCCCCGGCGGTACCGGCGAGGAACGGGAAGGGCTCCATTGCACCGCTGGTGGCCAGCGGGAACAGCATACCTGCGCCGAAGAAGAACAACGCGGCGGGCACCAGCAGCGTCCAGATATTCATCACGCCTAATAGCCCCGGAATCCACATCATCAGACCCGCCAGCAGGCAGCTCACCACCGATTGCCACATCATGGTCGGGAAGCGTTTTTTCGGCCGTCCGGCAAACCAGGCGCCGAAGAATGCGGCCGGAATCGGCAGAATAAACAGGATACTAACCGTCATACTGCTCAAGCCCAGCACGCCGCCCATTAGCACGCCGGAGCTGGCTTCAAATACCGCAATACCGGCCAGGCCGCCAATCAGCATCAGCAGGTAGCAGTTAAAGCCGCTATTACCGAACAGCGTTTTGTAGTTGCTGATAAGCCGGGTTTTCGGTGCGCCGGTCGGGCGCGTTTCCGGCATCCAGCGCGCCATGCTGAAGGTGACACCTGCGCAGAGCACCAGCAGGAAACCATAGCAGGCGCGCCAGTTGATGAGTGTCTCCAGCACGCCGCCAATCAGCGGCGCCAGCAGCGGGCTCACCAGAATACCCATATTTAACAGACTGTTGGCGTGGCGAAGCTGGCTGCCCTCGTACAGATCGCGCGGCAGCGTTCGCGCCATTACGCCGCCAACTCCGGTTCCCATACCCTGTAGGGCGCTGGCGGCAATCAGCACCGTCAGGCTATGGGTTGTCACGGCAACCAGAGTCGCCAGCATAAAAATCGACATCCCGGTGAGGATCACCGGGCGGCGGCCCACGCGGTCGGACAGCGGGCCGTAAAACAGCTGCGAAACGCCGTAGGTCAACAGATACGCGGCCATTACGCTCTGCACTGCGCCTTCGCGAACGTTCAGATCGCTCGCCATCTGGGCAATGGCGGGGATGTATATGGTTTGCGCCATCTGACCGACGGCCACAAGCAGCACCAGCATCACCAGGATGTTGACGTTTCTATCTCTTTTCATTTCGCTGATTACTTTATGGAAATTGAGTTTATAAGAATAAATATCCAGGCAAGACGCCAAATCGGAGAGGAATCTACCACACTGAGGTCGCAATTTAACCATGCGTCATGTAAATGAAATGTGTGATGCAGGCAGGATTTATACACGTAAACGGCAACAATAGTTGCCAGTTTATCAGGACAGCCGCAGCAGGATAGCGCCAGCGGCAATCCCGCAGGCGGCGACCATGCGCAGCCCGGCGACCCGCTCTTTGAGCAGCAGCCAGGCAATCAGCGCGCCGAACAAAATTGAGCTTTCACGTAGCGCGGCGACCACCGCTAGCGGGGCCTGGGTCATCGCCCACAGCGCCAGGCCGTAGGAGCCCATCGTTCCCATGCCGCCTAAAATGCCTTTTTTCCAGTGCGTTGCCAGATAGCGTGCGGCTTCACGGCGGCGGGCGATTATTGCCCAGCACAGCAGGCTGGAACCGTTGAGGAAAAACGACCACAGCGTATAGCCCAGCGCGGTGCCGGAAAGCCGCACGCCGGTGCCGTCAATCAGGGTGTAGCTCGCAATGATACAGGCGTTGAGCAACGACAACACAATACCCGCCTGAGACCCCGAGCGGCCGTTGAAGGCCATCGCCAGAATGGCCGAACAGATGACCGCAATACCGCCCCAGGCCAACGGAGAAAGGTGGTCGCCAAGACACAGCACGCTGATGGTGGCCACCAGAAGCGGCGCGGTGCCGCGCATCAGCGGGTAGGTCTGGCTCATGTCGGCAATCTGATAGGTACGCGCGACCAGCACGGTGTAAATCACCTGCAAAACGGTAGAGGCGATCATAAACGGCACGCTGGCCGCCGAGGGCGTTGGGGCGAAGGGTAAAAGCAGCAGCGCGATAAGCGCAGCGGAGCCGGTGACGCCGATAGCCGAATAGAGTTTATCGTTTCCCGCCTTAACGATGGCGTTCCAGCTCGCGTGCAAAAGTGCGGCAAATAGCAAAATGCAGAAAACAGAGAGCGTCATGATAATACGTGGCCTGACAAGTTTTAACCAAAACGTAACACAGCCGATGGGCAACGAACAGGGCCAGAAATAGGGAAATGCCGGGACAGATTAGAGGATTCTCCTCCGTGTGGAAGTGTGATCGCTGCTGCATTTTTGTGCGGATGAAAATATTTCCATTGTCAGCCTGAAAAAGCTGTGTTTGTATGAATTCACTAAACGAATTGAGAGAAGACCCTTAATGACCCCATCAATGCTGACTTCGACCCTACTAAAAACCGCGCTACCAGCCGCGGTGGTCGTCGTGCGTGTGGTGGTGGTCGTCGGCAATGCGCCGTAGGGTCAGGAACACACACGATTCCAAACCCCGCCGGCGCAAACCGGGCGGGGTTTTTAGTTTCTAGCCCCCTCCGGATAGTCGGCCTAGTTGAAAGGACTGGAGCATGGCAATTTCGGGCACCACATCAAAGACCACGCGTTTTACCGGCGCGCAATTAATCGTTCATTTACTGGAACGCCAGGGTATTACCATGGTCACCGGCATTCCCGGCGGCACGGTTCTGCCGCTGTATGACGCCTTGAGCCAAAGCACCCAGATCCGTCATATTCTGGCGCGACACGAGCAGGGCGCAGGCTTTATTGCCCAGGGCATGGCGCGTACCCACGGCAAACCGGCGGTATGCATGGCCTGTAGCGGGCCGGGCGCGACCAACCTGGTCACCGCCATTGCCGATGCGCGTCTCGACTCCATCCCGCTGGTGTGTATCACCGGCCAGGTGGCCTCCTCGTTAATCGGTACCGACGCGTTTCAGGAAGTCGACACCTACGGCATCTCTATCCCCATCACTAAACACAACTACTTAGTCCGCAACATCAATGAATTACCGAAGGTTATTGCTGATGCTTTCCGGATTGCACAGTCTGGCCGCCCAGGCCCGGTGTGGATAGACATTCCTAAGGACGTTCAGACCGCGGAAATCGATATCAGCGAATTGCCAGAGCCCGGCGGCCGCGCGGCAACGCCGGAATTCAGCGCAGAGAGCGTGAGCGAAGCGGCAGCGATGATCAACGCCGCACAGCGTCCGGTGCTCTATCTGGGCGGCGGCGTTATCAACGCGCCGGAACGCGTTCGCGAGCTGGCGGAAAAAGCCAACCTGCCCACCACCATGACCCTGATGGCGCTGGGCATGCTGCCAAAAGCCCACCCGCTGTCATTAGGTATGCTGGGAATGCACGGTGCGCGCAGTACTAACTTTATTCTGCAACAGTCTGATTTACTGGTTGTTTTAGGTGCGCGTTTTGATGACCGGGCGACGGGTAAAGTGGCTGAATTCTGCCCGAATGCGAAGATTATCCACGTTGATATCGACCGCGCCGAGCTGGGTAAAATCAAACAGGCGCACGTGGCGATTCAGGCCGACGTTGACGACGTACTGGCGCAGCTGCTGCCGCAAATTGACGCCCAGCCGCGCGCTGAATGGCGCGGCAAAGTGGCGGAATTGCAACAAGAGTTCCCGGGGGCGATTCCTCAAGCGGGCGACCCGCTCAGCCATTACGGCCTGATCAACGCCGTTGCCGCCTGCGTGGACGACAGCGCGATTATCACCACCGACGTGGGCCAGCATCAGATGTGGACGGCGCAGGCTTACCCGCTGAACCGTCCGCGCCAGTGGCTGACCTCCGGCGGCCTCGGCACCATGGGCTTTGGCCTGCCTGCGGCCATCGGCGCGGCGCTGGCGAACCCGGACAAAAAAGTGCTGTGCTTCTCCGGTGACGGCAGCCTGATGATGAACATTCAGGAGATGGCGACCGCGGCGGAAAATCAGCTGGATGTGAAAATCATCCTGATGAACAACCAGGCGCTGGGTCTGGTACACCAGCAGCAGAGCCTGTTCTACAAACAGGGCGTATTTGCCGCCACCTACCCAGGCATGATTAACTTTATGCAGATTGCCGCCGGTTTCGGTCTGGAAACCTGCGATTTAAACAATGAAACAGACCCGCAGGCGGCGCTGCAGGCGATTATCAATCGCCCGGGCCCGGCGTTGATTCACGTGCGAATCGATGCAGAAGAAAAGGTGTATCCGATGGTGCCGCCGGGTGCGGCAAATAGCGAAATGGTGGGGGAATAAGCCATGCAAAAACAAACTCATGACAACGTTATCCTGGAACTCACCGTGCGCAACCACCCGGGCGTAATGACTCACGTCTGCGGGCTCTTTGCTCGCCGAGCGTTCAACGTCGAAGGCATCCTATGCCTACCGATTCACGGCAGCGACCATAGCCGCATCTGGCTGTTGGTGAACGACGATCAGCGCCTTGAGCAGATGATGAGCCAGATCGACAAGCTGGAAGATGTGGTGAAAGTGGCGCGAAATCAGTCCGACCCGTCGATGTTTAACAAAATCAGCGTCTTCTTTGAGTAATCCGCTCAAGGCTTGAACAGTCACGCGCTTATCGTTAAGGTAAGCGCTTTTGCCGGATGGCGGCGTAAACGCCTTATCCGGCCTACCACGGCTCCCGCCCGTAGGCCTGATAAGCGCAGCGCCATCAGGCATTTTCAAGCACCAGGACAACATCCATGATCACCATCGCCCTTATCGACGACCACACTATCGTCCGCTCCGGCTTTGCCCAACTGCTGGGGCTCGAAGCTGATTTGCAGGTCGTCGCCGAATTCGGTTCAGGGCGCGAGGCGCTGGCTGGGTTGCCGGGGCGCGGCGTGCAGGTGTGTATCTGTGATATCTCAATGCCGGATATCTCCGGTCTTGAACTGTTAAGCCAGTTGCCAAAAGGCATGGCGATTATCATGCTCTCCGTCCACGACAGCCCGGCGCTGGTGGAACAGGCGCTTAACGCAGGCGCACGCGGCTTCCTTTCCAAACGCTGTAGTCCGGATGAACTGATTGCCGCCGTGCATACTGTAGCAACCGGCGGCTGTTATTTGACGCCGGACATCGCCGTCAAGCTGGCGGCCGGGCGTCAGGACCCGCTGACCAAACGCGAACGCCAGGTGGCGGAAAAGCTGGCGCAGGGGATGGCGGTCAAAGAGATTGCCGCCGAACTGGGCCTGTCGCCGAAAACGGTACACGTCCACCGCGCTAACCTGATGGAAAAGTTGGGCGTCAGCAACGACGTTGAGCTGGCGCGCCGCATGTTTGATGGCTGGCAATGAACGCACTTTTCTCCCGGCTGATCACCGTTGTCGCCTGCTTTTTTATTTTCTCCGCCGCCTGGTTTTGCCTGTGGAGTATCAGCCTTCACCTGGTTGAGCGCCCGGAGCTGGCGGTACTGCTGTTCCCGTTTGGTCTCAGGCTAGGGCTGATGCTGCAATGTCCGCGCGGCTACTGGCCGGTGCTGGTGGGCGCTGAGTGGCTGCTGGTCTACTGGCTGGCGCAGGAGGTGGCGCTGGCGCATCTGCCTATTTTGATGATCGGTAGCTTCCTCACGCTGCTGCCGGTGACGCTGATCTCGCGCTACCGCCATCAACGCGATTGGCGAACATTGTTGTTACAGGGCGCGGCGCTCACGGCGGCAGCGCTGCTGCAATCGCTGCCCTGGCTGGGGCAAGGGGAAACCGCATGGACCGCGCTGCTGCTGACCCTCACCGGCGGGCTGACGCTGGCCCCTATCTGCCTCGTGTTCTGGCACTACCTCACCAGCACCACCTGGCTGCCGCTTGGCCCGGCGCTGGTGTCGCAGCCGGTGAACTGGCGCGGGCGGCATCTGGTCTGGTATCTGCTGCTGTTTACCGTCAGCCTGTGGCTACAGCTCGGTTTGCCCGCAGAACTCTCGCGCTTTACCCCGTTTTGTCTCGCTTTACCGATTATCGCGCTGGCCTGGCACTACGGCTGGCAGGGGGCGCTGATCGCCACCCTGATGAACGCCATCGCCCTGATTGCCAGCCAGACCTGGCACGATCACCCCGTTGATTTATTGCTTTCGCTGCTGGCGCAAAGCCTGACCGGGCTGCTGCTCGGCGCGGGCATCCAGCGACTGCGCGAGCTAAACCAGTCGCTGCAAAACGAACTGGCGCGCAACCACCGGCTGGCGGAACGCCTGCTGGAAACCGAAGAGAGCGTGCGGCGCGACGTGGCGCGTGAGCTGCATGACGATATCGGCCAGACCATCACCGCCATTCGCACCCAGGCGGGCATCGTCCAGCGGTTGGCGCCTGAAAACGCGGGTGTGAAGCAGAGCGGGGCGCATATTGAGCAGCTGTCGCTGGGCGTTTACGACGCCGTACGCCGCCTGCTGGGTCGGCTGCGCCCGCGCCAGCTCGATGACCTCTCGCTGGAACAGGCCATTCGCTCGCTGATGCGCGAAATGGAGCTGGAAAGCCGGGGCATCGTCAGCCACCTCGACTGGCGAATTGATGAATCAACGCTGAGCGAAAGCCAGCGGGTAACGCTGTTCCGCGTCTGCCAGGAAGGGCTCAACAACATTGTGAAGCACGCGAACGCCAGCGCGGTGACGCTACAGGGCTGGCAGCAGGATGAACGGCTGATGCTGGTGATGGAAGATGACGGCAGCGGCCTGCCGCCGGGGTCGAATCAACAGGGCTTTGGCCTCACCGGCATGCGCGAACGCGTGACCGCGCTCGGCGGCTCGCTCACGATTTCCTGCATGCACGGCACGCGGGTCAGCGTCTCTTTGCCTCTGCGCTACGTGTAAGGAACGGCAATGTTTCAATTTCTCAAGGCGCCGGCTAACGCCCTGCGCATTACCGACAAGCAGGAAGTGGATGCCCAGTACCGCTACTGGCGTCGGCATATTTTGCTGACCATCTGGCTTGGCTACGCGCTGTTTTACTTCACCCGCAAAAGCTTCAACGCCGCGGTGCCGGAGATTCTCACCACCGGCGTGCTGACCCGCAGCGATATTGGCCTGCTGGCGACGCTGTTTTACATCACCTACGGGCTGTCGAAATTTATCTCGGGCATCGTCAGCGATCGCTCCAACGCCCGCTATTTTATGGGGATCGGGCTGATTGCCACCGGGGTGGTCAATATTCTGTTCGGCTTCTCCACTTCGTTGTGGGCCTTCGCCCTGCTGTGGGCGCTGAACGCCTTCTTCCAGGGCTGGGGCGCGCCGGTCTGCGCCCGCCTGCTCACCGCCTGGTACTCGCGCAACGAGCGCGGCGGCTGGTGGGCCATCTGGAATACCGCGCACAACGTCGGCGGGGCGCTGATCCCTATCGTGATGGGCGCGGCGGCGCTGCACTACGGCTGGCGTGCGGGGATGACCATCGCGGGAACCATGGCGATTGTGGTCGGCCTGTTCCTCTGCTGGCGACTGCGCGATCGTCCGCAGGCCATTGGTCTGCCGCCGATTGGCGACTGGCGGCACGACGAACTGGAGATAGCCCAACAGCAGGAAGGGGCCGGGCTGACGCGCAAAGAGATCTTCACCCGCTACGTGCTGCTCAACCCCTACATCTGGCTGCTGTCGCTGTGCTATGTGCTGGTGTACGTGGTGCGCGCGGCGATCAACGATTGGGGCAATTTATACATGTCCGAGACGCTGGGCGTCGATTTGGTGACGGCGAATACCGCAGTGACCATGTTTGAGCTAGGCGGTTTCATCGGCGCGCTGGTGGCGGGCTGGGGCTCGGACAAACTGTTTAATGGTAACCGTGGGCCGATGAACCTGATCTTCGCCGCCGGGATTTTGCTCTCGGTGGGCTCGCTGTGGCTGATGCCGTTTGCCAGCTACGTCATGCAGGCGGCGTGCTTCTTCACCACCGGCTTCTTCGTCTTCGGCCCGCAGATGCTGATCGGTATGGCGGCGGCGGAGTGCTCGCACAAAGAGGCGGCGGGTGCGGCCACCGGTTTCGTCGGGCTGTTTGCCTACCTTGGCGCGTCGCTTTCCGGCTGGCCGCTGGCGAAGGTGATGGAAGTGTGGCACTGGACGGGCTTTTTCGTGGTGATTGCCATTGCGGCGGGCATCTCCGCGCTGCTGCTGCTGCCGTTCTTAAACGCCCAGGCGCCGCGAGAAGCGTGACCCGCTTCACTTTTCTAAGACGAATGACCTAAAACTAGGAAATTTTCCCGGTTTCACCTGGACGCTGTCTCAGGCCAGCCGCGCCGCTGATTTTTACAATACCGGCTATCACGCAGGTATATAAAAATCAGGAGATACCCATGCTGGCCTTCTTAAACCAGGTGCGCAAGCCGACCCTGGATCTGCCGCTCGATGTGCGGCGCAAAATGTGGTTCAAACCGTTCATGCAGTCCTATCTGGTGGTCTTTATCGGCTACTTGACGATGTATCTGATTCGTAAGAACTTTAACATCGCGCAGAACGACATGATCTCCACCTACGGGCTGAGCATGACCCAGCTCGGTATGATTGGTCTCGGCTTCTCCATCACCTACGGCGTGGGTAAAACGCTGGTCTCCTACTATGCCGACGGTAAGAACACCAAGCAGTTCCTGCCGTTTATGCTGATTCTCTCCGCCATTTGTATGCTCGGCTTCAGCGCCAGTATGGGCGCGGGTTCGACCAGCCTGTTCCTGATGATTGCCTTCTACGCGCTGAGCGGTTTCTTCCAGAGTACCGGTGGCTCGTGTAGCTATTCGACCATCACCAAATGGACGCCGCGTCGCAAGCGCGGTTCTTACCTCGGCATGTGGAACATCTCCCACAACCTCGGCGGCGCGGGTGCGGCAGGCGTGGCGCTGTTTGGCGCCAACTACCTGTTCGACGGTCACGTCATCGGCATGTTTATCTTCCCGTCGATTATTGCGCTGGTAGTGGGCTTTATCGGCCTGCGCTACGGTAGCGACTCCCCGGAATCTTACGGCCTCGGCAAAGCGGAAGAGCTGTTCGGTGAAGAGATCAGCGAAGAGGACAAAGAGACTGAAGAAAACGAGATGACCAAATGGCAGATCTTTGTTGAGTACGTGCTGAAAAACAAAGTGATTTGGTTGTTATGTTTCTCGAACATCTTCCTGTACGTGGTGCGTATCGGTATTGACCAGTGGTCCACCGTCTACGCCTTCCAGGAGCTGAAGCTCTCCAAAGAAGTGGCGATTCAGGGCTTTACCCTGTTTGAAGTCGGCGCGCTGGTGGGCACCCTGCTGTGGGGCTGGCTCTCCGATCTGGCCAATGGGCGTCGTGCGCTGGTGGCCTGCGTGGCGCTGGCATTGATCATTGCCACGCTGGGCGTTTATCAGCACGCCAGCAATCAGTATGTCTATCTGGCGTCGTTGTTTGCCCTCGGCTTCCTGGTCTTCGGCCCGCAGCTGTTGATTGGCGTGGCAGCGGTTGGCTTCGTTCCTAAAAAAGCGATCGGCGCGGCCGATGGCATCAAAGGCACCTTCGCCTACCTGATTGGCGACAGCTTTGCCAAGCTGGGTCTGGGGATGATTGCCGACGGTACGCCAATCTTCGGCCTCACCGGCTGGGCGGGCACTTTCGCCGCGCTGGATACCGCCGCTATCGGCTGTATCTGCCTGATGGCCATCGTCGCGATATTTGAAGAACGTAAAATTCGCCGCGAGAAAAAGATTCAGCAGTTAAAAATGGCGTAAGTGTGTTTGGTCACTTCTTTGCCCGGTTCTGCACCGGGCTTTTTTATGCCTGCTGGCTGGTCTCATGCAGCAATTCACGCAGCCACTGCTGCGCCGGGTCGCGATGCGTACGCTCATGCCAGGCCATGCTTTTGGTAAAGCCGTGAATCGCCACCGGCGGATCCTGCACGCAGATTGACGCGCGCGCGCTGGCAAGACGGCTCGGCACGACGGCAATCATTTCGCTGACGGCCAGCACTTCCGGCAGCACCAGGAAGCTGCTTACCGACAGCCCAATCCGCCGCTGACGGCCCACTTTCGCCAGCGCGTCGTCGGTTACGCCCCAGAAACTCTCGCCTTCGTAAGAGACCAGAATATGTTCCAGCGCGCAGAAGCGGTCGAGGCTTAACGGCTGCTGTGCATCGGGGTGGTCGGCGCGGAGCATACAGACATAGCGTTCATCATACAGCGTACGGCTGTGCAGATCGCCCGGCGTGGTGCTGGGGGTCAGCAGCGCGAGGTCGATTTTCCCCTGCTCAAACTGTGCGGTCAGCCGCTCCGGCTCAACCGGAATGACCCGCACACGAATCCCCGGCGCGCGGACTTTCAACGCGGCGATAAATGGCACGACTACCGCTTTCAGCGCGTAATCGGTGGCGGCGAGGGTAAAGGTGAAGCTGGCGGTCAGCGGATCGAAGCGGGCTGGCTGTAACAGCGTGTCGATATCACGAAGAATTTGCTTTACCGCGGGCGCTAGCTGCTGGGCGCGCAGCGTGGGCACCATACCGTGCGGGGCGCGGATAAACAGCGAATCGTTAAAGTTATCCCGCAGCCGGGTCAACATACCGCTGACGGCGGGCTGGGTGAGCGACAGCCTTGTCGCCGCGCGGGTCACGCTGCGTTCATCCAGCAGCGCATCCAGCGTTTTCAGCAGGTTGAGGTCAAGCGTTCTGAGATCCGGTTTCATCGGCGGCTTCCTTCAGGGAGGTAACGCACATTATGGCATGTTCGAATATCGACAGGGCGCGAAATCCCATTATTATGTCGGGGTTTAGCTAAGTGAGAGCGTGCATGATCTGGTTAATTCTGGCCACCCTGGCGGTGGTATTTGTTGTCGGATTTCGGATCCTGACCTCCAGTTCACGACGGGCCATCCGCCGTCTGAGTGAGCGACTGGCGATCACGCCAGAGCCGGTCGAATCGATGATCGACCAGCTAGGGAAAGCGCAGGGCGAAGAGTTTTTACGTTATCTGGAGCGCCCGAACGAAGCCCATTTGCAGAATGCGGCGCAGATGCTGCTGATCTGGCAGGTGTGCATCGTTGATGGCAGCGAAGCCAATATGCAGGGATGGCACCGTCGGCTGCAAAAGGCCCGCCTGGCCGCGCCGATCACCGATGCCCAGATACGGCTGGCGCTGAGCTTTTTACGCGAGCTGGAGCCGGATATGAGCGAGCTGAATGCCTTCCAGTGTCGCTACAACGCCCTGTTCCACGATGAAAACGGCGTCCACTGGCTGCATTGATATCATTTGACGTGATGTTGTTTATCAATATTGATGATTATATTTATATCACTCGTGGGCGCATGATGAACCTCGTCAACACACTTACTCACGAGGTTCATCATGAAACAGTCAATGCAGCAAAGCGCAATCGTCTGGCCGGAAGGCTACCTGCCGGGCACCACCGACAACTTTGCCTCTAACGAAATTATCGTCAGCGGCCTGAGCGCAAAAGACATTTGGGCGCAGCTCGACGACACTACCCTGTGGCCAACCTACTACAGCAACGTGGCGGATATCCATTTCCACGACGGCAGCGGCCCGATGCTGAGCGCCAATGCTCGCTTCCGCTTCTCTACCTTCGGCTTCCCGATTGAAGCGCAGATTACCGAATACGTGCCGCCGGCCGACGGTCAGGCCGCACGCATTGCCTGGCACGGCTGGGCAGAAGGCGATGCCACCACCCGCCTGGATGTCATTCACGCCTGGCTGTTCGAAGATTTACCGGGTAACCGCGTGCGTATTCTGACCCAGGAGTCACAGATTGGCGTCCCGGCGCAGGAGCTGGCGCGCACCGTGCCAAACCCGATGATTAACGGCCACCAGGAGTGGATCACCGGGCTGGTGAAATCCGCGCGCGGCGAGTGAGTTTTGCAGGATGGCGCAGCTGCCATCCGGCAAACCATACGGAAAATAATCATATTGGCGATGAGGGAGCGTGTTATTCCCCGGGATAAAATCGGGTTAAATGAAAAGAAATTCTATAAAGAGATGATTAAACTTGCTGATTCCGAGCACCGTAAGCACCTTAAAAAATAAGGAATGATGATGGCGACCCTTAAAGAGTTAATGGCTAAACAGAGCTCGGAAAGTCAGAAACGTATTGCTGAGAAGGTTGAAGAGATGCGTCAGACGACAGTCAGCGAAGCGTCGGCCAAACAGTTATCAAAACGTTAAATGCGTCACACTTTAAATGCTACACTGCGTGACCTTTTCGCAAAGACCCTCCGCAGGTAACAAAATGAGTGCACATATCGAAGAAAAAAACCGCGCCGACGTCGTTGCGCGGCCCAACTGGTCGGCGGTTTTTGCCGTGGCGTTTTGCGTCGCCTGCCTGATTACCGTTGAATTTTTGCCGGTCAGCCTGCTGACGCCGATGGCGCAGGATTTGGGTATTTCCGAGGGCGTTGCCGGGCAGTCGGTGACTGTGACGGCGTTTGTCGCCATGTTCTCCAGCCTGTTCATTACCCAGGCCATTGGCGCCACCAATCGCCGCTATGTGGTGATTTTGTTCTCCGTTTTGCTGACGCTCTCTTGCCTGCTGGTGTCGTTCTCCAGCTCCTTCACGCTGCTACTGCTTGGCCGCGCCTGTCTGGGGCTGGCGCTCGGCGGGTTTTGGGCGATGTCGGCATCGTTGACGATGCGGCTGGTGCCGGCGCGTACGGTGCCAAAAGCGCTGTCGGTGATCTTTGGTGCGGTGTCCATCGCGCTGGTGATTGCTGCGCCGCTGGGCAGTTTTTTGGGCGGCATTATCGGCTGGCGTAACGTTTTTAACGGCGCAGCGGTGATGGGCGTGCTGTGTACGTTTTGGGTGCTGAAAGCATTGCCTTCTCTGCCGGGTGAACCGGCGCACCACAAGCAAAACATGTTTAGCCTGCTGCAACGTCCCGGCGTGATGGCCGGGATGATTGCTATCTTTATGTCCTTTGCCGGACAGTTCGCCTTCTTCACTTATATTCGCCCGGTGTATATGAATCTGGCGGGTTTTGACGTTGACGGCCTGACGCTGGTGCTGCTGAGCTTCGGTATCGCCAGCTTTGTCGGTACCTCGTTCTCGTCGGTGATTCTCAAGCGCTCGGTCAAACTGGCGCTGGCCGGTGCGCCGCTGGTACTGGCGATCAGCGCGCTGGTGCTTACGTTATGGGGCAGTGAGAAAGTGGTCGCCGCAGGCATTGCGATTATCTGGGGGCTGGCGTTCGCGCTGGTGCCGGTAGGCTGGTCGACGTGGATCACGCGCTCATTGGCCGATCAGGCGGAAAAAGCCGGTTCCATTCAGGTGGCGGTGATTCAGCTGGCGAATACCTGTGGGGCGGCGGTGGGTGGCCTGGCGCTGGACCATTTAGGGCTGACGTCGCCGTTGATGCTTTCCGGCGTATTGATGTTGCTGACGGCCCTGCTGGTCACCGCAAAGGTCAGAATTCGCTGATGGTGTTGCCGGATGGCGGCGTAAACGCCTTATCCGGCCTACGTGCTGTAAACCTGTAGGCCGGGCAAGCGCAGCGCCCCCGGCAATGCGCCGGATGGCGGCGTAAACGCCTTATCCGGCCTACGTGCTGTAAACCTGTAGGCCGG